>NZ_NEJJ01000026.1:0-44786 GCF_002113045.1 Pseudomonas sp. B26(2017)
CCGAATTTCTTGACGACCATAGAGCGTTGGAACCACCTGATCCCATCCCGAACTCAGAAGTGAAACGATGCATCGCCGATGGTAGTGTGGGGTTTCCCCATGTGAGAGTAGGTCATCGTCAAGATTAAATTCCGAAACCCCAATTGCGAAAGCAGTTGGGGTTTTGTTTTGCCCGCAGGAAAGTTCTTACAGCATTCTCAGCCGCTCTGCGGCTGTCCTCGCCGGCCGACAATGCTAAGGTTCAGCCCTAGCTTTTGTACTTTTCCAAGGAAGCCTTCATGCCGGACACTCAGTCCCTCAACGCTGCATTCATGGTCGTTCAGAGCAACAGCCTGGATGAACTGCGCAGCCTTGTGATCAGCATCATGCGGCGCTATCCATTGGCCCCCCTGGAGAACGAAATCGCGCTCGTGCAGAGCAACGGCATCGCTCAATGGCTCAAGTTGGCACTGGCTGAGGATCCTGAAGAGGACGATTCAGGCGGCTGTGGTATCGCCGCCGCTATCGACGTGCAATTGCCGGGCAGTTTCATGTGGCAGCTGTACCGGATGGTTCTGGGGCGAGAGGAAATTCCAGCGAAGTCGTTGCTCGACAAGGCGCCGCTGACCTGGCGTCTGATGCGCCTGTTGCCACAGGTTATCAACCGTCAACATTTCGAACCGCTGCAACGCTTCCTCACCCATGACACCGATCTGCGCAAGCGCTACCAGTTGTCCGAACGTCTGGCAGACCTCTTCGACCAATACCAGGTTTACCGCGCAGATTGGCTTGAGGACTGGGCGGAGGGTCGTCATCAACTCCGCAATGTAAGAGGTGAAGCGAAACCGCTCTCACCGTCCAGTTGCTGGCAGGCAGAGTTATGGCGTGCTCTGCTGGATGACGTAGGCGAGCAAGGCATGGCCCAAAGTCGGGCGGGCGTGCACCAGCGATTCATGGAGCGCATCAACAGTCTTGAGCACGCACCTGTCGGTCTTCCCCAGCGGGTCATCGTATTCGGAATTTCGTCGCTGCCTGCTCAGGTACTGGAGGCATTGGCCGGGCTATCCCGTTTCAGCCAGGTTTTGTTGTGCGTCCATAACCCCTGTCGTTATCACTGGGCCGATATCGTTGCCGACAAGGATCTCTTGCGTCACCAGTACAAGCGGCAGGCTCGAAAAAACGGCATGCCTGCAGTGCTGGATTCGGAAACGCTCCACCAACATGCTCACCCGCTACTCGCAGCGTGGGGCAAGCAAGGTCGTGATTACATCAGCCTTCTCGACAGCTACGACGAGCCTGACAGCTATCGCGCAGCATTTCGCAACGGACGCATCGATCTGTTCAGCGAAACCCAGCCGAGCAACATGCTCAACCAGTTACAGGACGACATTCTGGAACTGCGGCCGCTCAGCGAGACTCGAGCACTTTGGCCGGCAGTCGATCTGACTCAAGACAACTCGATCCGCTTTCACATTGCCCATAGCGCCCAGCGCGAAGTGGAAATTCTTCACGACCAGCTCCTGGCCCGTTTCAATGCCAACCCCCAATTACGCCCTCGCGATGTAATCGTGATGGTGCCTGACATCGATAGTTATGCGCCGCATATCCGAGCCGTATTCGGGCAGCTCGACCGTCAGGACCCACGTTTCATTCCTTTCACCATGGCCGATCAGGGGCAGCGAGGGCGGGATCCATTGCTGATCGCTGTCGAACATCTGCTCAAACTGCCGGACAGCCGTTTTCCCGTCAGTGAGATCCTCGACTTGCTCGACGTTCCTGCGTTACGCGCCAGGTTTGGTGTGCAGGAGCGAGACTTGCCGACCCTGCATCGGTGGATTGAAGGGGCCGGCGTACGTTGGGGCATCGATGCCGGACAACGTGCCGGACTGGGATTGCCCGACCAACTGGAGCAAAACAGTTGGCGCTTCGGCTTGCGTCGGATGCTGCTCGGTTATGCCGTTGGCAGTTCCGGTGCCTGTGGAGATATCGAGCCTTACGATGAGATCGGTGGTCTCGATGCTGCATTGATCGGTCCGTTGGTGGCGTTGCTGGATGCACTGGAACTCTCGCATCAGCAACTGATGAAACCCGCGCAACCACAGGAGTGGGGACATCGGCTTCAGGCGTTGATGCAGCTGTTTTTCAAGCCCGAAGATGAGCATGACGACTACCTGTTGGCTCAGCTCGAGGAGTTGCGTGAAACCTGGCTGGAAACCTGCGAGGCCGTCGGTCTGCTGGAGGAGCTGCCACTGACCGTCGTCCGTGAGGCCTGGCTGGCGGGGCTGGATCAGGGGCGTCTGTCGCAGCGCTTCCTGGCCGGAGCTGTGAACTTTTGTACGCTGATGCCAATGCGCGCGATCCCGTTCAAGCTGGTTTGCCTGTTGGGTATGAACGACGGCGATTATCCACGCGCTCAACCGCCGCTGGACTTCGATCTTATGGGCAGCGACTACCGGCCGGGGGATCGTTCCCGTCGGGAGGATGATCGCTATCTTCTGCTCGAAGCGCTCTTGTCCGCCCGTCATCAGCTCTACATCAGTTGGGTGGGCCGAAGCATTCGCGACAACAGTGAGCGGCCAGCCTCAGTTTTGATCGGCCAGTTGCGCGATCATCTCGCCAATGGATGGCGATCGGCTGATGACAATGAGGATCTTCTGATTGCCATGACTCAAGAGCATCCATTGCAGCCATTCAGTTCGCGCTACTTCCATGAGGAAGACAAGCTGTTCAGCTACGCCAGCGAGTGGCAGGTGCTGCATCAACCTCACGAACAGAACGACGTAGCTACAATGCTTGCGCCCCATACCCAGGAAGAACCGTTGAGTCTGGAACTGCTACAGGACTTTCTGCGCAATCCGGTCCGACATTTTTTCACTCAGCGACTCAAGGTTTACTTCGAAGCGGCGCAGGTACCTCAGGCTGACGAGGAGCCTTTTGTGCTGGATGCATTGCAGCGATACATGCTCAGCGACAGCTTGCTCGGGGCAGCCATGAGGCTCCCGGACAACGTAGATAAGGCGCTCGAGTCTCAGGCCCGACGCCTCCAAAACAGCGGACTGTTGCCCATGGCCGGATTCGGTGAATGCCTTCAGCGAGAGCTGATCGAGCCTTTGCCTGACTTGTTGCAACGCTATCAACAACTGTTGGCATTATGGCCAACACCCCTGACCAACGCGCTACCGATCAATTTTGAGTGGCGGGAACTGCGCCTTGAAGGATGGCTGGGAGGTTTGCACCGACGCGCCGATGGCGGCGTACTCTCGGTCACAACAATCCCCAACAGCATTGGCTCGATCAAGAACCGCAAATGGCATCGCCTGACCAAGCCCTGGGTCAGCCATCTTGTCGCGTGTGCCAGTGGCCTTTCCCTAACGACCGCAATGGTAGCCAGCGATGACACGCTCCTTCTGGAACCTCTGGAACAGACTCGAGCGGGACGAATTCTTGAGGATCTGCTCCTCGCTTGGCAGACGGGCATGCGCCAGCCACTGCCGGTCGCGGTGAAAACAGCTTTCGCATGGGTGGGGCAGACAGATCCGGTCAAGGCTGAAGCGGCTGCCCGCAAAGCCTATGAGGGTGATGGTCAGACCAACGAAGGCGAACGTCGCGAAAGTCCGGCTCTGACCCGACAATTCGCCGACTTCGATGCACTGCAGGCGGATGAAACCTTCTCCGGTTGGTGTGATGCACTGTATCGCCCTTTGCTTGAGGCGCCGTGGCGCTCATGGACTCATGAGGAGGCAGGCGCATGAGCAACCAACAGCCGCTCGCGCTGGCATTCCCGTTAAGGGGCAGTCAACTGATTGAGGCCAGTGCGGGCACTGGCAAGACGTTCACCATTTCGGCTTTATATCTGCGATTGATCCTCGGCCACGGAGGCGAGGGGAGTGGTTTCGGTCGTGAGCTGTTACCCCCGCAGATTCTCGTGGTGACCTTCACCGACGCGGCGACCAAAGAACTGCGCGAACGTATACGTACACGTCTGGCCGAGGCCGCCCGTTTCTTCCGTGACGAGACGCCTCCCCCTGATGCGCTGATCGATGAATTGCGTGCACAGTTCGATCCGCAACAATGGCCCGGTTGCGCCAATCGCCTGGATATCGCCGCGCAATGGATGGACGAAGCCGCTGTTTCGACGATCCACAGCTGGTGTCAGCGAATGCTGCGCGAGCATGCATTCGACAGCGGCAGTCTTTTTACCCAAACCCTGGAAACCGATCACAGCGACCTGCTCGGCGAAGTCTTGCGCGATTACTGGCGGCTGTTCTGCTATCCGATGCAGGGCGATGCCTTGAACTGGGTTCGCAGTCATTGGGGAGGCCCGGCGGCCTTGTTGCCGCGTGTGCGTGGGCTATTTGGCACCGAGCGCGAAGGGGATTCAGACAAGACACCATCCGAACTGATCGAAGAATGCCTGCAGGAACGCCGTGCGGCATTGGTTGAGTTGAAGGGACCATGGCGGCAGTGGGCCGATGAGCTACTCGCCATCTGCCATCAGGGCGTCGCCAACAAAACCGTGGACGGGCGCAAGATGCAGGCCCGCTATTTCGAGCCCTGGTTCGAAAAGCTCAAGGCCTGGGCCGAGGACGAGGCGCTCGAACAACTGGATATCGGTACCGGGTTCGCCCGGCTCACGCCGGATGGCATGGCTGAAGCCTGGAAAGGCGAGCCGCCGAGTCACCCGGGCCTGGATGCAATGCCGGTGCTCAAGTCGAGCCTGGACAATTTGCCGACGCCCGATGCGGCTGTGCTGCAGCATGCTGCCAAATGGGTCGGTGCCCGCTTTGAAGACGAGAAGCGCCGTCGGGCCGAAATGGGTTTCGACGACATGCTGTTGCGTCTTGATGCGGCCTTGCAGTCCGACGGTGGGGAACGTCTCGCCACGCTCATCCGCGAGCAGTTCCCGGTCGCCCTGATCGATGAGTTCCAGGACACGGACCCGGTGCAGTACCGGATCTTCGAAAGTATTTATCGCATTGAAGAGGATAACCCCGAGACCGGGCTATTCCTGATCGGCGATCCGAAGCAGGCGATCTATGCTTTCCGTGGCGCGGACATCTACACCTATCTGCGAGCCCGGCAGGCCACAACCGGGCGCCTGCATACACTGGGCACCAATTTCCGTTCCAGTCACGGGATGGTCAGTGCGGTCAACCATGTGTTCGAACGTGCCGAGTCCCGTGAGCAAGGGCGCGGAGCATTTCTGTTCCGAGAGAAAAACGGAGTTAACCCGGTGCCGTTCCAGCCTGTGGAGGCTCAGGGCCGTAAAGAACATTTGCAAGTATCCGGGCAGGACGTACCGGCGCTGAACATCTGGCATTTATCCACGGACAAGCCACTGTCCGGGGCGGTCTATCGTCAGCAGTTGGCGGCAGCCTGCGCCAGTGAGATCACGACCCTGCTCAATGGCGGCCAAACCGGTCGCACCGGGTTTGTGCAGGAGGGCAAGGATTGGCGCGGGCTGCGACCAGCGGACATAGCGATCCTGGTGCGCGATGGTAAAGAGGCGCAGGCGATACGCGGTGAACTTGCAGCGCGCGGAGTCCGCAGCGTTTATCTGTCGGACAAGGACTCGGTGTTTGCCGCTCAGGAAGCCCATGATCTGCTGTCATGGCTCAAGGCATGCGCCGAGCCGGATGTCGAACGCTCCCTGAAAGCCGCGCTGGCGTGCATCACCCTGAATCTGCCACTGGCTGAGCTGGAGCGTCTTAATCAGGACGAACTGGCCTGGGAAACCCGGGTCATGCAGTTCCGTGGTTATCGTGAGCTCTGGCGCAAGCAAGGGGTGCTGCCGATGCTGCGGCGCCTGCTGCACGACTTTCAATTACCGCAGATGCTCATCGCCCGCAGTGATGGCGAGCGGGTGCTGACCAACCTTTTGCACCTGTCGGAGTTGTTGCAACAGGCTGCGTCGGAGCTCGATGGCGAGCAGGCACTGATCCGTCATCTGGCCGAGCATCTGGCGCTGTCCGGCCAGGCAGGCGAAGAACAGATCCTGCGTCTTGAGAGCGACGAACAACTTGTCAAGGTCGTGACCATTCACAAGTCCAAGGGGCTTGAATACCCGTTGGTGTTTCTGCCTTTCATCTGTTCGGCCAAACCTGTGGATGGCAGTCGGTTGCCGCTGCATTATCACGATGAGTCCGGCAAGGCCCGCATCAGTCTGAAACCCGACGCCGAACTGATCGCCCTGGCGGACAGCGAGCGCCTGGCGGAGGACCTTCGGTTGCTCTACGTCGCGCTGACCCGCGCACAACATGCGTGCTGGCTCGGAGTGACGGATCTCAAGCGCGGCAATCACAGCAGTTCGGTGTTGCACCTTTCTGCGCTGGGCTATCTGTTGGGTGGCGGCGCAATGTTGAATGAGTCCAGCGGATTGGCTCGCTGGCTGAGCGATCTTCAACAGGATTGTCCGGCGCTGAGCGTTGTTGAAATGCCGGAGGCTACCGGCGAGGAGTATCAGCCCCCGCGTAACGAGGCCACGCTACGTGCCACCCTTTTACCGGCTCGCAAGGCCAGCGAGAACTGGTGGATCGCTTCGTACAGCGCCTTGCGCATCAGTGATGTGCTGAGCGGCGGCAACGATGAAGCTCCCGACAGTCCGCAAGCGCAAAAGCTGTTTGACGACGAACGCCTCGATCCCGAAGCTCCACGCGAGATCATCGCCGGCGGGGCTGACATTCACCGTTTCCCCCGTGGACCGAATCCTGGAACGTTTCTTCACGGTTTGCTGGAGTGGGCGGGGGAGGAAGGGTTCGCGGTGACTCGCGAGTCGCTGGACGACGCGATTGCCAGGCGTTGCAATCGGCGGGGCTGGGAAGGCTGGATCATCACCCTCGGTGACTGGTTGCAACACTTGCTCAAACTGCCACTGCCTGCGGGCCTCGACCAACCGCCAGTGGTGCTCGAGCAATTGAAGCAATATCGGGTCGAGATGGAATTCTGGTTCGCCAGCCACAAAGTCGACGTGCTCAAGCTTGACGAGCAGGTGCGACAGTTCACCCACAACGGTGTTGCCCGGGTCGGTGCGGAGGCGGTGCAGCTCAATGGCATGTTCAAAGGCTTTATCGACCTGACGTTCGAGCATGAAGGTCGTTACTACGTGGCCGATTACAAATCCAACTGGCTGGGTGTCGATGACGCTGCGTATACCGAACGCGCCATGGAACAGTCGATTCTCGACAACCGGTACGACCTGCAATACGTGCTGTATCTGTTGGCTCTGCATCGTCAGCTCAAGGCGCGGCTTGTCGACTACGACTACGACCGGCATATCGGCGGCGCGTTGTATCTGTTCCTGCGCGGGACGCGCGCCCCTGGCGGTGGCGTCTACTTCGCGCGACCACCACGGGAGCTGATCGAGCGCCTGGACTTCATGTTCCAGGGCAAACCGCAACCCAAGGCCGAGCCCGCGTGGGAACAGGGAGTACTGCTATGAGCCGGACATTCACCGACCTGCTGCCAACGCCACTGACCGCCGAAAACCTCGCGCAACTGACGCCCCTGACGCGTGCCGATGATCTACTGCTGTTGCTGACCCAATGGGTCGAGCGTGGCTGGTTGCGGGCACTGGACAAAGCCTTCGTGGCCTTTCTTCATGAGTTGGCACCCGATATCGATCCGCTGGTATTGCTCGCCGCCGCATTGACCAGTCACCAGCTCGGCCATGGTCATGTCTGCCTGGATCTGTTCGAAACCCTCAAGGCGCCGGATTTCGCTCTGTCCCTGCCGCCGGAGGGTGATGCACAACCCGGCGTGTTGCTGCTGCCATCGCAACTGCTGGATACCCTCGACGGAGCGCACTGGTGCAAGGTGCTGGCGGGCAGTTCTCTGGTGGCGCTGGGCGCCGACGAAGGCGCGTCGGCTCGGGAGCGCCCGCTGGTGTTGTCCGGCAAACGCTTGTACTTGCGGCGCTATTGGGCCTACGAGCGGCGTATCGACAACGCATTGCGTCAGCGCCTCGCGGAGCAGGAAGCGACACCACCCGATCTCGCACGCCGGCTGGACACACTGTTCGATCCGGCCCAGCGCGCAGATGTCATCGACTGGCAGAAACTCGCCTGCGCCCTGGCCACCCGAAGTGCCTTCAGCATCATCACCGGCGGTCCGGGCACCGGCAAAACGACAACGGTGGTCCGTCTACTGGCGCTGCTCCAGGCACCTGCGGTCGAGGCGCATCAACCATTGCGAATTCGGCTCGCGGCGCCTACCGGGAAAGCCGCGGCGCGGTTGACCGAGTCCATCAGTCAGCAGGTGCAATCGCTGAAGGTCGCTGACAGCGTCCGGGAAAAAATCCCGACCGAGGTGACAACGGTGCACCGCCTGCTGGGCAGCCGTCCCGGCACTCGGCATTTTCGCCATCATGCCGCTAACCGTCTGCCCCTGGACGTGCTGGTGGTCGATGAAGCGTCGATGATCGACCTGGAAATGATGGCCAACCTGCTCGATGCCTTGCCGCCTCATGCCCGGTTGGTGTTGTTGGGCGACAAGGATCAACTGGCCTCGGTGGAGGCTGGTGCAGTGCTGGGGGATTTGTGTCGCGATGCCGAAGCGGGTTGGTACAGTCCGCAGACCCTCCAGTGGTTGGAAAGTGTAAGCGGCGAATCCCTGCAGGAAAGCGGCTTGCACGAAGGCTCTGACGGTTCGCACCCGCTGGCCCAGCAGGTGGTGATGCTGCGTCACTCGCGGCGTTTCGGCGAGGGCAGCGGCATCGGCCAGCTGGCGCGACGGGTGAATCAGCAACTTCCGATTGAGGCTCGGCAGTTGCTGGAAGCCAATGCTCATGGCGATGTGTTTTCGTTGCCGCTTCAAAACGAACACGACCGGAAACTCGAGCACCTGGTACTCGATGGTCACGGCGAAGGCCCCCACGGTTATCGACACTATCTGAGCGTTTTGCGCGATCGACGCCCTGCGAGTGGTACGCCGCTTGAGCATCCAGGCTGGGTCGATTGGGCGCGTGACGTCCTGCAGGCCTTCGATACCTTCCAGTTGTTGTGCGCAGTGCGCAAAGGGCCGTGGGGTGTCGAGGGGCTGAACCAGCGCATCACTGACGCGTTGCTCAAGGCGCGGCTGATCGAGAGCGACCAGCAATGGTACGAAGGTCGGCCGGTGCTGATGACTCGAAACGACTACGGTCTGGGGCTGATGAACGGTGATATCGGCATCGCTCTTAAATTGCCCGAGCGCGATGGACCGGATGCCGGTAAGTCCGTGTTGCGAGTGGCGTTCCCGCGTAATGACGGGCGCGGCGGTGTTCGCTTCGTGCTGCCGAGCCGGCTCAACGATGTCGAGACCGTCTTTGCGATGACTGTGCACAAGTCTCAGGGCTCGGAGTTCGCCCATACCGCGCTGATACTGCCGGACGCCCTGAATCCCGTGTTGACCAAGGAACTGATCTACACCGGAATTACCCGGGCCAAGGACTGGTTCACCTTGATTGAACCCCGCAGTGGCGTATTCGAGGAGGCAGTACAACGTAAGGTGAAGCGCTTGAGCGGGCTGATGCTGGAACTGGAAGAAGGGACTACGCCTCGAGGATGAAGGGGCTTTCGATTACTGCCGGTCTTTGACCGGCCGGTCAGGGGCGCTGTATCGCTGGCGTTCCAACGCTGTGCTATCGTTGCGGCATCATTTCGTAACGATCCAAGAGAATCCTTGCATGAAGGTGGCTGTCTGGGCGACAGAGCGCGTAGTTGGCTGCAAGTGGGCATTGCTTGCCGGTGTACTCTTTTGGTTCACGGGTGTGGCCGCTGCCCAGACTCAGACCCCGGTGGGCATGGCCGAACAGCGGGCCAAATCCGTCACCCAGGTTGTCCTCGGCATCCTCAGTTATGCGCGCTGGCCGGTAGAGCCGGCGCAGTTGCGTTTGTGCATCGTCGGCCCGACCGAGTACACCGACGACCTGGTCAAGGGCACGACTCAGGCCACGGGGCGTCCGGTCATCGTGCGTCGACTGTTGGCCGACAACCCGGCCCTCGTCAGCGAGTGCGACGCGGTCTACATCGGCAAACTCACGACCGACGAACGCAGCCGGCTGTTCGCGTCTCTGATCGGCCATCCGGTGCTGAGCATCAGCGAAGGCGGTGATCAGTGCACGGTCGGCAGCCTGTTCTGCCTGCGGGTCGGCGATGAACAAGTGTCGTTCGAGGTCAATCTCGACTCCGTCGCCCGCAGTGGCGTGCGCATCCATCCCAGCGTGCTGCAGTTGTCGCGCCGCAAACCGGCGGTGCCATGAGACGCGACAAATCCACAGAGCGCCCGACCCTGGGCTCGGTCATCGGCCGTGGCAACCTGATTGTGGCGCTGGTTGCCGTGGCAATGGCCAGTGTGTCGCTGACGCTGCTTGGGGTGCTGGCACTGCGGGTCTATGCCGATCACAACCTGCACTTGATCGCCCGCTCGATCAGTTACACGGTGGAAGCCGCCGTGGTGTTCAACGACAAGGCCGCCGCGACCGAAGCGCTGGCATTGATCGCCTCGACCGAAGAAGTGGCCGATGCCCAGGTGCTGGACACTCAGGGTCAATTGATCGCGCGCTGGCAGCGTCCGGAGAACGGCCTGTTTTCCGAATTGGAGATGCAGGTCGCGCGGGCCATTCTGGAAAAGCCCATTAGCCTGCCGATCCTGCACCAGGATCGAGAGATCGGTCGCATCTTGTTGATCGGCCACGGCGGCAGCCTGATGCGCTTTCTGTTGAGCGGGCTGGCGGGGATCATTCTCTGCACGGCGATCAGTGCCTGGGTCGCGCTCTTTCTGGCGCGACTGCAGTTGCGCAGGATCATCGGCCCGTTGCACAGCCTGGCGGCAGTGGCGCATGCCGCCCGAAGTGAGCGGGCGCTGGACCGACGCGTACCTCGGGCGAAGATTGCCGAGCTGGATAACCTGGGCAATGACTTCAATGCCTTGCTCGATGAGCTCGAAGACTGGCAAACCCACCTGCAAAGCGAGAACGAAACCCTCGCCCACCAGGCCAGCCACGACAGCCTCACCGGATTGCCGAACCGGGCCTTTTTCGAAGGCCGCCTGATCCGTGCGCTACGCAACGCTCACAAACTGAACGAGCGCGTGGCGGTGCTGTTTCTCGACAGCGACCGATTCAAGAACATCAACGACAGCTTCGGTCATGCCGCCGGCGACGCAGTGCTGGTGGCGGTGGCCAATCGGGTGCGGGCGCAGTTGCGTGAGGAAGATCTTGTCGCGCGTCTGGGCGGTGATGAGTTTGCAGTCCTGCTGACGCCCTTGCACAAGACCGAAGACGCCGAGCGTATTGCCGACAAGATCCTCGCCAGCATGGACACCCCGATTGCGCTGCCGGGCGACAGCAGTGTCGTGACTTCGCTCAGTATCGGCATCGCCGTTTACCCCGATCATGGCGCCACGCCCGGCACCTTGCTCGATGCGGCGGATGCCGCGATGTATCAAGCCAAGCGCTTGTCGCGCGGCGCCCAATTCACGGCCGGGTCGGAGCACCCGGTCGACCCCGTTCAAACCAGGAGCTGATGCCGTGTTCTCACTTTCCATTCGACTGTTTTCCACCCTGTTGCTGACGGCCATGCTTGCCTTGACCGGTTGCCAGACCGCCCCACAAAAAGGCCTGACGCCGGCTCAGGTCGCTGTCCTCAAGCAGCAAGGCTTCGAGTTGACCGATGACGGCTGGGAGTTCGGCCTGTCGGGCAAAGTGTTGTTTGGCAGCGATGTCGAAAGCCTGAACCAGCAAAGTACCGAAATCGTCGAGCGTATCGGCAAGGCGCTGCTGGGTGTCGGTATCGAACGGGTGCGGGTCGATGGCCACACCGACGCTTCGGGCAAGGAAACCTACAACCAGCAGCTGTCACTGCGTCGCGCGAAAAGCGTCGGCAAAGTGCTGACCTCGGTCGGCATGAAGGAAGAGAACATCCAGTTGCAAGGCCTCGGCAGCCGCGAACCGGTCGCTTCCAACGACACCGCAGCCGGCCGCACCGAAAACCGCCGGGTGTCGATCGTGGTCAGCGCCGATTAATCGGCGAATTGCATTTCGCGGGTCTCACCCATCAACAGACCCTGATTGCGCTCGGTCACCTCTCGGATGTAATCCCACAACAGGGTAATCCGCTTGAGCTTGCGCAGATCCTCCCGGCAGTACATCCAGAACTGCCGGGTGATATCGATTTCCTCCGGCAACACCGGTAGCAGACGCGGATCCTGAGCCGCGAGGAAGCACGGCAGAATCGCCAGCGACCTTCCTTGCTGCGCCGCCACGAATTGGGCGATCACGCTGGTGCTGCGCAAATGGGCGCTGGCGCCGGGCAACACGTTCGCCAGATACAGCAGCTCCGAGCTGAACGCCAGGTCATCCACGTAACTGATGAATTGATGCTTGCCCAGATCGGCGGGGCGGCGGATCGGTGGGTGTTTGTCCAGGTAATCCTGGGTCGCGTAGAGCTGCAAGCGGTAGTCGCAGAGTTTGCAGCACACGTACGGTCCGTGTTCCGGGCGTTCGAGGGCGATGACAATGTCGGCCTCGCGCTTGGACAGGCTGATGAAGTGCGGCAGCGGCAGGATGTCCACGGAGATTGCCGGGTAAGCGTCGACAAAGTGGCTCAGTTGCGGGGTGATGAAGAAGCTGCCGAATCCTTCCGTGCAGCCCATCCGCACATGCCCGGACAGCGCGACGCCGGAGCCGGACACCTGCTCGCAGGCCATGTGCAGCGTGCTTTCAATCGACTCGGCATAACTCAGCAGACGCTGGCCTTCGGCAGTCAGCACGAAACCGCTGGTGCGCGACTTTTCGAACAGCAAAGTGCCGAGCGCCGCTTCCAGCGAACTGATCCGCCGCGACACGGTGGTGTAGTCCACCGCCAGGCGTTTGGCTGCCGTGCTGGCCTTGCGGGTACGGGCGACTTCGAGGAAAAACTTGAGGTCGTCCCAGTTCAGCGAGCCTAGAGAGGTGATGTTTTTTTGCATGATGGACGGGCTTATATGTGCGTTCTTATTAGAAGTTTGCACATCTATACTCCAAAAACAGTCCGACAACCAATTCGTGACACACGCCTCATCTCAAGGCGGATCTTTCGCCTTGGCTCCCAAGATAAAAACAATTTCCGGAGACCAGCATGAACGCATCGCTTACGCCCAACGAAACCACGATCCAGAAGGTCAAGCTGCTGATCGACGGCGAGTGGGTCGAGTCGCAGTCCACTGAGTGGCACGACATCGTCAACCCGGCGACCCAGCAGGTTCTGGCCAGGGTTCCGTTCGCCACCGCCGCTGAAGTCGACGCCGCCGTCAGCGCCGCCCAGCGCGCCTTCCAGACCTGGAAGCTGACCCCGATCGGCGCGCGCATGCGCATCATGCTCAAGCTGCAAGCGTTGATCCGCGAGCATTCCAAACGCATCGCCGTGGTGCTGAGCGCCGAGCAGGGCAAGACCATTGCCGACGCCGAGGGCGATATTTTCCGTGGCCTGGAAGTGGTCGAACACGCCTGCTCCATCGGCAGCCTGCAAATGGGCGAGTTCGCCGAGAACGTCGCCGGCGGCGTCGACACCTACACCCTGCGCCAGCCGATCGGCGTCTGCGCCGGGATCACGCCGTTCAACTTCCCGGCGATGATTCCGCTGTGGATGTTCCCGATGGCCATCGCCTGCGGCAACACCTTTGTACTCAAGCCATCCGAACAGGATCCGCTGTCGACCATGCTGCTGGTGGAGCTGGCGATCGAAGCCGGCATTCCGGCCGGTGTATTGAACGTCGTGCACGGTGGCAAGGACGTGGTCGATGGCCTGTGCACCCACAAAGACATCAAGGCCGTTTCGTTCGTCGGTTCGACCGCCGTCGGCACCCACGTTTATGACCTGGCCGGTAAACATGGCAAGCGCGTGCAATCGATGATGGGCGCGAAGAACCACGCGGTGGTGCTGCCGGATGCCAATCGCGAGCAAGCGCTCAATGCACTGGTCGGCGCCGGTTTCGGTGCGGCCGGTCAGCGTTGCATGGCCACCTCGGTGGTGGTGCTGGTGGGGGCGGCCAAACAGTGGCTGCCGGATCTGAAAGCGCTGGCGCAGAAACTCAAGGTCAACGCCGGCAGCGAGCCGGGCACCGATGTCGGTCCGGTCATTTCGAAAAAGGCCAAGGCGCGGATTCTCGACCTGATCGAAAGCGGTATCAAAGAAGGCGCCAAACTCGAGCTGGACGGTCGCGACATCAGCGTGCCGGGCTACGAGAACGGCAACTTCGTCGGCCCGACCCTGTTCTCCGGGGTGACCACCGACATGCAGATCTACACCCAGGAAATCTTCGGCCCGGTGCTGGTGGTGCTGGAAGTCGACACCCTCGATCAGGCCATTGCGCTGGTCAACGCCAACCCGTTCGGCAACGGCACAGGCCTGTTCACCCAGAGCGGCGCGGCGGCGCGTAAATTCCAGACTGAAATCGACGTCGGCCAGGTCGGCATCAACATCCCGATTCCGGTGCCGGTACCGTTCTTCAGCTTCACCGGTTCGCGCGGTTCGAAACTCGGCGACCTCGGCCCGTACGGCAAGCAAGTGGTGCAGTTCTACACCCAGACCAAAACGGTTACGGCGCGCTGGTTCGATGACGACAGCGTCAACGACGGCGTGAACACCACCATCAACCTGCGCTGAGGAATGGCCATGAAAATCGCATTTATCGGTTTGGGCAACATGGGCGCGCCGATGGCGCGCAACCTGATCAAGGCCGGGCATTCGCTGAATCTGGTGGACCTGAACAAGACCGTGCTGGCGGAACTCGAGCAACTGGGCGGCACCATTCGCGCTTCGGCTCGCGAAGCCGCTGAAGATGCAGAACTGGTGATCACCATGCTGCCTGCCGCGGTGCATGTCCGTAGCGTCTGGCTTGGTGAAGACGGTGTTCTCGCGGGGATCGGCAAAGGCGTGCCGGCAGTGGATTGCAGCACCATCGATCCGCAGACTGCGCGCGATGTGGCGGCCGCGGCTGCCAAACAAGACGTGGCCATGGCCGATGCACCGGTGTCCGGTGGTACCGGCGGCGCCACGGCGGGGACGCTGACCTTCATGGTCGGCGCCACTCCTGAACTGTTCGCCACCCTGCAACCGGTGCTGGCGCAGATGGGCCGCAACATCGTGCATTGCGGTGAGGTCGGTACCGGCCAGATTGCCAAGATCTGCAACAACCTGTTGCTCGCCATTTCGATGGTCGGCGTCAGCGAAGCGATGGCGCTGGGCGATGCGCTGGGGATCGACACCACGGTGCTCGCCGGAATCATCAACAGCTCGACCGGCCGTTGCTGGAGTTCGGAAATGTACAACCCGTGGCCGGGCATCGTCGAAACGGCGCCGGCCTCGCGCGGCTATACCGGTGGCTTCGGCGCCGAGCTGATGCTCAAGGATCTCGGGCTGGCCACCGAGGCGGCACGTCAGGCCCATCAGCCAGTCATGCTGGGCGCGGTGGCGCAGCAGTTGTATCAGGCGATGAGTCAGCGCGGGGAAGGGGGCAAGGACTTCTCGGCGATCATCAACAGCTATCGCAAGCCGCAGTAATCGTCGTCAGATCCAATGCAGTAGGTGTTGCCGGGAAATCACGTCGGGTGGTTTCCCGGCCTTTTTGTATCAGGCGAACACAAAATATTTGCGCACGGTCTCGACCACTTCCCAAGTGCCTTTCATGCCCGGCTCGACCACGAAGATGTCGCCGGCACGCAGATGGATAGGCTCCATGCCGTCCGGGGTGATGATGCAGTAGCCTTCCTGGAAATGGCAGTACTCCCATTTCACGTAATCGACCCGCCATTTGCCCGGCGTGCAAATCCAGGTGCCCATGATCTTGCTGCCGTCTTCGCTGGTGTAGGCGTTGAGGTTGACGGTGTGCGGGTCGCCCTCGAGCTTTTCCCATTTGCAGGCGTCGAGTACGGGCAGCGGGTGGGTGTCGCGCAAAACGGTGATAGGTGCGGTCATTGGTGAGTTCCAGAATGGGCCTTTGTACGGAATCTGCACCCTATAGCGCCGGGTACTTTGCCAATTGTCTGGGCTCGACATTCAGTTGCTCATAAACGCAACAACGATTTGCACTGAACGGTTAATCAATAACCCTTGGAACATTAATCAAAGCAATGTACTGATCTGGAACAAGGGTTATGAACTTATAACAAAATTACTTGCTTTAATTTCGCAGGTGATACGCCAGCGAAGTCATCGCTAAGTTGCTTTCCATAGTTGGACTGAGCGCGGCGGGGCGCTCCATCCTACCCAGACATTGTTAAGTAAATATGTCGCTCCGACCCATCGTTCGCACCAATCGAGTGCAGCATTTACGGGCGTGTGCACGTCCGTCTCAGATCAAATAAAAAACTTTGAACAGCTCGTTGACTCTCCCCTTAAGGGCAGAGTTTAGATTTCCGCCGCGCGAGAAGTTGCTGTAGGAAAAGTTACCTCTCGTATGCGGAAAATATGAGTCAGCCACGACATATAGGGAGATAGAAATGAACAATCCATTGGACTTGGAACAGGTCATTGGCAGCACCCGCGCCATTCTCGCGCAGTTGCTAGTAATGAGCGCCGATGAAATCGATGAGCACAGCAGCATCGTCGAAGATCTGGGGGCGGATTCGCTGGACATCGTCGACCTCAGCTTCCAGCTGGGCCGCCAGTATGGTTGCACCTTGCCCAAGACCAGCGTGCTGGACCATGCGGTGGCTGTCTGCGGGGATGCCAGCGAGTTTCTGGCCAACGGCCGGATCACTGAAAACGGCAAGGCCTTGCTGGAGCAAAGCCTGAGCGCCTACGCACCGGACCAGCTCAAGGCCGGCATGCAGCCGGCGCAGGTGTTCGCGGCCACCACAGTTCTCAACTGGGCGCAGCAATGTCGCAATCTGTTCAATTACCTGCCATCGAGCTGCCCTGACTGCAACGCCCATCAAGCCGTGCTCAACGAGCGTCAGCAAGTGGTCTGCGGTGCCTGCAGCGCACGCCTGGTGCCGGCCGATGGCGACGAAGTCTCCAGTCAACTGGTCGAGCAGTTTGTGGCCACTCACGTCAAAGAGACGGTGTAGGAGCTCACATGCGGGCACGAGAAGTCTATGTGAGCGGGTTCGGCCTGGTGGCGCCCATGGCGCTGGACGCTGCCACGTTGTTCGAGCGCATCTGCCGGAAACAATCCTGTGTCCGCGAACATCCCCGGTTCCAGGCGTTGGGGTTTCGCAACAGTGCGGCCGGGTTTATCGATGACGTGCAGTGGCAGAAGATCGCGGCTGGATTCGGTGGCAATGCAGCGCTGCACCCACGTCAGAGCGTGCTGGCCGAGTACGTCGCGCGTCAGGCGTTGCAGCACGCCGGTCTGACTCCGGCCGACTTTGCCCACAGCCGCAGCGGCCTGTTCCTGGGGGCCAATAAATACTGTGCCGACAGTCACGATCTGCAGCGGGTCAGTCGATGCATGGATGACGCGGGGCGAGTCGATCTGGATCGCCTGCTCGACCTTCCGGCACCGCCGAGCGCTGCGTTCGCGCGTCGGGTTGATCAGCAGACCCAGCACCTGGCGGGCTGGCTCGGTATACGCGACTGCATCTCGACCCATTCCGACGCTTGTGCCGCCGGCACCATGGCCATCGGCAGCGCCTACCGGGCGATCGAGCGCGGTGAGGTGGATCTGGCGATTTGCGGTGCCGTGGAGCTGATGGCCAACGAGCTGCCTTATTACATGTTCAACAGCCTTGGCGCGCTGTGCCAGGCCGATCTGCCGGCAGGCGAGCAGAGCCGTCCCTTCATGCCGGACCGCAGTGGTTTTGTGCTCAGCGAAGGCGCGGCCCTGGTGATTCTCGAATCCGTCGAGCATGCCCGACGACGCAAAGCCAGGCCATTGGGACGAGTGTTGGGCTACGCCAATGTCTGCGAAGCCCAGAAGATGACCTCCAGCAGCCGGGACGGCAGCAAGTACGAGGAATGCATGGACGCTGCAATCGAAGATGCCGGGCTGCTGCGCAGTGCCGTGCAACACGTCAATACCCACGGGACTTCCACCCAGGCCAACGACAGTTGCGAGGCCCTGGCCCTGCAACGGCTGTTTGGCGAATGTCAGGACTTCATGACCTTCACCGCCAACAAGTCGGCCATGGGTCACTCTCTGGCGGGCAGCGGCGCCATTGAGGCCGTGCTGTCGCTGATGACGTTGCGCGACGGTGTGCTGTTGCCGACCTTGAACTATGAACCTGAGCGCGCCGAGTACCCTTCATTGAAGTTCCTCAGCGAGCCTGTGCGCCAGCCGATCAACGTGGTGATGTCCAACTCCTTCGGATTCGGCGGCGTCAACAGTTCGCTGGTTCTGGGGAGGGCATGACATGAACAGAGCCCTCTACATCAACGCGGCTGCCGTGCTCAATGCCGCCGGCAGCGAATGCGCCGACCTGCTCGCGACACCGCCGGTGCCACAACCGCTGGCCTTCGACCCGCAACGTAACGCCCTGGCGTTGCCCGCCCCGCGCCTGGCCAGCGATCTGTTCGATCGCAAGATCCAACGCAGCGTCGAGCCGCAGGGGTTGCGTCTGCTGCATTGCGCCGCACGCCTGGCGCCCGCGCTGGCGTCGCTGCAACTGCCTGCTGCGCGCATTGCCCTGACTGCCGCCATTCCGGAAGTGGACGCGCCAAGTCCGTGCTGGGATGCAGTGCAGGCGATCCTCGAACAGCCGCACAAACAGCTGTCGCAACTGTTGGCCAACACCCCGCCATTGCATGCGTTGACGCTACTCAACAGCAGTGTGATGGCTTACGTGGCCGAGGCGCTGAATTGCCATGGTCCGATGGGCGGCTTCTGCTCCCAGGACAATGCCGGGCTCGATGCGTTGATCGAGGCCTGCCAGCAAATTGCCGAACAACACGCCGATGCGGCGCTGGTGGTCAGCAGCAGTCCGAACCTGACACCGGCCCTGTACCTGCGCGAGCCCGCTTTGGCGGACGAGCCGGTTTACGGTGAAGGCGCTGCGGCGCTGTTGCTCAGTTCGACACCGGCGCAGGACGCTACGCAGATCTTGCGTGTCGCCGGGTTTGCCCGAGGTTACAGCGCCGATCCGCAGCGCGCGCTGGCCGTCGGCAAACGCGTGATCGAACGCGCCCTGAGCGAGGAAAAACTGTGTATGGGTGACGTTGCCAAGGTGGTGGCCAATCCCGCCGACCGGCAACTGATGAGCCTGTTTGAATCGACGCCACAACACCTGCGCAATGTCAGTGCAATGACCGGCGAACTGGGCGCCAGCGGATTGCTGACCGAGGTCGCCATGGCTTTGCACCACAGTCGCGAAGCAGGCGCTGTGCCTGGTTACACCTTGCTCGTCAGTTATGGTCGCGCCGGTCACTGGGGCGCATTGCTGTTGGCCAGTGAAACCCTGGAGAAGTACGCATGAGTGCGACACGGATTGTGATCACCGGAATGGGCGCGGTAACCGGATTCGGTTTCGAATGGCAGACCCTCTGGGAAAAAATGCTCGGCGCCGAACACTGCGTGCGCCCGTGGCAGCCGCAAGACCTGCAGGAAAATGAATTTCCGGTTCGCTACGCGGCGCCCGTGGACATGACGTTGTTACCCGGGCATTTGCAGAACCACCCGGCCTGGACGCTGCCCCTGGAAAAACGCAGTCGCTTTGGTTGGGTGGCTGCCACCCAGGCCGTCGCCGACAGCGGGTTGAATTCCGAGCAGTTGCGCGAGGCTGCCGTGCTGTGTGCTTCCGGGGCACCGCAACACATGCTCGCCGACATGCTCCTGACCCAGGCGCCGGACGGCGATGCACCGGACTGGCGACACCTGATGGCGCGGGCAACAGAAGTCAGCGCCGAGGGTTCCTTGCGTCAGGCCAACGACCGTCTGGCGCGAGTGATTGCCGACGACCTCGGTTGTGAGGGCCCGGTGATCAATATCAGTAGCGCCTGTGCCGGCGCATCCCAAGCGATCGGCAATGCGTTCCAGATGATTCGTCGCGGCGAAGTGAATGTTGCCGTGGCCGGTGGTGCCGACTCGGTGCTCAACCTCGACACCATGGCCGCTTTGTACCTGCTGGGCGCAGCCTCGGGCGAGCAGCGCTGGGGCGCTGATCTGTGCCGGCCGTTCGATCGTGACCGCAGCGGTCTGATCGCCGGCGAAGGCGGCGGGTTTGTCGTATTGGAAAGTCTTGAACATGCCCTGGCGCGAGGGGCGACCCCGTATGCCGAAGTGCTCGGTTACGGCAGCAGCCTGGATGCCTACAAGGTCACCGCACCGCAGCCAGAGGGCCGGGGCGCCGCGCTGGCCATGCAAGCGGCGCTGGACGATGCGGGGTTGCAGCCCCAGCAGATTGACCTGATCAATGCCCACGGCACCTCGACGCCGCTCAATGATGTTGCCGAGACCCTGGCCATCAAGCAGGTGTTTGCTCAGCACAAGCATTATCAGACGCTGGCGGTCAGTGCCAACAAGTCGCAATTCGGTCACCTGATCGCGGCGGCCGGGGCGCCGGAGTGCATTGTCACTGCGCTGGCCTGTCTGAACGATCTGGTCACACCCACCGTGAACCTGCACGAGGCCGATGAACGCTGTGATCTGGATTATTGCGCCGGTCAGGCCGTCAGCCGTCGTGTCGATTACGCCCTCAGCAACTCCTTTGGCTTTGGCGGCCTGAACACCTCGCTGGCCCTTGGCAAATATCGGGAGCACGGACAATGACTAGCGCTACTGCACGCATTGCCATCGCTGGCAGCGGTTGTGTGTTGCCCACGGGTTGGGGCGTCGAGGGTTTCTGGGCGGCGGCCCGGGAAGGTCGCAGTGCGATCGCAGCGCTGCAAACAAAGCTGTTTCACAGTGAACGCATCACCGCATTCGGACAGATCGATGACGCCACGCACCAACGCAGTCGCCAGGACGTTGCGCAAAACCTGCAGCGTTACTGCCCGCCGGCGGTGATCTGGGGCGTCAGCGCAGTGCGTCAGGCGCTGGCCGAGGCTGGCGTCGAACCCGGTCAGGACGGTTTGCGTTATGGCCTCTATTGCTGTCAGGGCGGGTATACCCATCCGTCGGTGGCGTCCTATGGGGAACTGCTTCAGGAGTGCCGCACCGACAGCGCAGCCGACATGAACCGCCTCGCCCGTCAAGTGTTGCAGGAGCGTGCGCTCGATCCGTTTCTGGTACTCAAGAGTCTGAGCAACGGCTTGCTCGGCGTGGTCAGTCTGGCCTTGAAACTGGAGTGCGAGTGCAACGCCTATATGCAAGGCGTGGCCGGCAATCTGGCGGCATTGCGTCAGGCGCACAGTGCCTTGCAGAGTGGGCGCATCGACGTGGCCATCGTGGTCGGGGCCGGCAGTGAACTTGACCCGCTGGCGCTGGCCGCGCTCGCCGAGGCCGGTGTGATCGGTACCGACGGTTCCCGGCAGATGCTCGCCTTCGACCGAAAGGGTTCGGGCGGCATTGCCGGCGAAGGCGCCGCTGCGCTGGTGCTGCGGCGGGCCGCGGATCTGCCTCCGGAACCGCAGACCTGCCTGACGGCGCTGTTCGCGCACCCGCGTCTGGACGCTCTGAGCCTGCCGGACAAACAGGTCGATCTGCTGATCAGCAGCGCCACCGGCACTGCGCTACAGGACGCCGATCTGGCCCGCACCCTGGCCCGTACCGGCGCCGCACACATCACCAGCGGCACGGCGCTGACCGGCATCCTCAGCGGTGCGCCGAGCCTGGTCGACCTGATCCTCGCCCGCCAGATGCTGCAGGCCCAAAGCATCGCGCCGATTGCCGGGCTGACGCAGCCGGTGGATACGCATCTGCCGTTTGTGTCGGGCGAACCACGGGATGCCGTTCTGCACGATTGCCTGGTGATCAACCGCGACGACAACGGCTTCAGCGCCTGTTACCAACTCGACTTGCAGGCGGACGACTGACCGCTTCAAGGCAATACATCGCTTCTGAATTTTTACTCAAGGGATATGACTGTCATGGATTACCGCGATTACGTTCGGCCAAAATTCGTTGAACTGATGCAGGCCCTGGGCCTGGAGTGCCAGTTCCATCGGGCGCAGGGCAGCAAACTGTTCTACCGCGACAAACAGGGTGACGAAGTGACCGTGACCGATTTTCTCGGTGGCTACGGTGCCGCGCTGTACGGTCACAACGATCCGCAATTCGTCGATCAGCTGTGCGGCCTGCTGCGCGCCGATGTGCCGTTCAACGCGCAAATGTCGGTGCGTGGCGCGGCGGGGCAGTTGGGGCGCGAACTCAGCGTAGCGTTCAACCGTGAGCTGAACAACACCGAGCGCTACATTTCCACGTTCTCCAACAGTGGCGCCGAGTCGGTGGAAATCGCCGTCAAGCATGCCGAGTACCGTCGTCAGAAAAACCTGCAGAAGCAGTTCGACGAACATGATTTCGAACTGGCGAATCTGGTGGCCAGTGACAAGGCCTATGTCGAGTTGGAAATCGACGATCTCGATCTGCCGGCCGGTCTGTTGCCGCCGCACCTGACCAGCGTGACCGTGCGTCAGGTGGCCGATGCGGTGCGTCAGCACAACCTCGCGCAACTGCATGTCGAGCCGGTCTTCCTCGCGGTGCGAGGCAGCTTCCACGGCAAACTGGTGAACACCGTTCAACTGACTTACGGCAAGCAATACCGCAAGCCGTTTGCCCGTTTCGGGCTCAACGTCGAATTCATCGATCCGGATCAACCGCAGCAGTTGCAAGAGCTGCCGGCCCGCCATCAGCATCACTGGCTGAGTCTGGCGTGGAGTGGCGAAACCCTGCACGTGCGCCGTGAAGCGTTCAGCGCAATCACTGCCGTGCTGCTGGAACCGATTCAGGGCGAGGGCGGGATCAACGAGTTTGCCAAAGAGTTCTACCTGGGCCTGCGTCGTCTGTGCAACGAGCAGCAATGCCCGCTGGTCATCGACGAAGTGCAGTCGGGTTTCGGCCGCACCGGCACCTTGCTCGGCGCCACCCATTTCAACCTGCAGGGCGACTACTACTGCCTGTCCAAGGCACTGGGCGGCGGCTTGATGAAAATCGCCGCCACCGTGATTCGCGCCAGTCATTACGAAAACGATTTCAGCTACATCCACAGCTCGACCTTCGCTGAAGACGATGCGTCGTGCCACATCGCGCTGTCGGCCCTGCGCCGCTTGTTCGAGAACGACAGCGCCATGCTCAAGGATGTGAACAAGAAGGGCGAGTACCTCAAGACTTCGCTGCTGGAGCTCAAGGCGGCCTATCCGGACGTGATCGCCGATGTGCGCGGACGCGGCCTGCTGCTGGGCTTCGAACTGCATGACCTGACCGGTACCAGTTCGCTGGTCCAGGCGTCGGCGCAGTACAACGAAGCGCTGGGCTACATCATTGCCGGCTATCTGTTGCAGTTCGAGTCGTTGCGTGTGGCGCCGTCGGGCAGCAACGCCAATGTGATTCGCCTGGAACCCCCGGTGTGCATCACCTTCCAGGAAATCGATGGCCTGATCGCTTCGCTGCAAAAAGTCTGCGACATGCTGCGTCGCCGCGATGCCTTCCCGCTGGCCGCCGGTGTGTGTGCCGACAGCATTGCCCAGGTTCCGGCGCGCGATGTCAGCTTCACGGAGACCGAAAGCCTCCCAAAGCCTGACGAGAACGTGCGCGTGGTAGCACGCGTGGCGTTCATCAACCACCTGATCGATGCGGACATGCTCAGTGATGTCGACCCATCGCTGTCGACCCTGAGCCCGGAGCAGAAGCGCGAGTTCATCAAACGCATGGCCCCCGAGCGCCGCGCGGCGCCTATCGGCCCGGTGCAGATCCGCTCGAAACTCGGCACGGCGGTGGAGTTCACCCTCTATCCGCTGTGCATGGATTCCGATGCGATGGCGGCTTACATCGCCAGCGGCGATCTGGAAACCATCCGCGAGGAAGTCGGCAATCGCATCAAGGATGCCCGCGCCGACGGCTATGGCGTGGCCGGCCTGGGCATGTACACCTCGATCGTCACCAACAACTGTCAGGCGCTGAAAATCCCTGACATGGCGCTGACCTCGGGCAACGCGCTGACCATCGGCATGGGCCTGGAAGCGATCGAGCAGGGCTGCAAACAGCAAGGTCTGGAACTGAGCCGGCAGACCGCTGCGGTGGTCGGTGCTGCCGGCAACATTGCTTCGACCTACGCTTCGCTGTTGTCGACCCGTGTCGAGCACCTGATCCTGATCGGCAGTGGTCGCGACGGCTCGCTGCGACGCCTGGAGAAAACCGCTCAGCAGATTTACGCCGAAGCCGCCCGGGCCATTCTCAAGGGGGTTGCCGAGCATGATCGTCTCGCCAGTCGCCTGCAGCAGATGCGGGGTATCGACGCCCTGCTGCAAGCCCATGGCAACAGTGCCGATCTCGGGCAGCGTGTGGCGCAACTGGTCGATGAGCAACTGGGAAGCGACGCGTTCATCACCGTCAGCAACGACCTGGATACCTTGAAGCAAGCGCGCATCGTGCTGTGTGCGGCGAATGCACCGCAGGCGTTTCTCGGTGCCGGACACTTTGCCGAGAACAGCGTGATCTGCGACATCGCCGTTCCGCTGAACGTGGACCAGAACCTCGCCGGTCAGCGCTCCGACGTGCTGTACATGCACGGCGGGATTGTCCAGACGCCGCTGGGCGATGGCCTGGCCCCCAACGTTCGCGCCTACCTCAAGCAAGGTCAGTTGTATGCCTGCATGGCGGAGTCGGTACTGATGGGGCTGTCGGGCATGAAACAGCACTACTCCTACGGCGACATCAGCCGTGAGCAAGTGCAGCAGATCCGTGCACTGGCCGCGACCCACGGGTTCAGCCTCGCGCAGTTCAAAACCGATAACTCGCTGTAAGGAACGGTCATGCCGAACAAAGTAGCAGTAGTGACCGGCGGCAGCCGTGGCATCGGCCGCGCCATCGTCCTGGCGCTGGCAGGTGCCGGTTATCAAGTGGCGTTCAGTTATGTGCGTGATGAAGTCGCGGCGATGGCCTTGCGTGATGAAGTGCAGGCGTCGGGCGTGGATTGCCTGGCGCTGCAATGCGACATCAGCCGTGGCGACAGCATCGCGTCATTTTTCGAGCGGGTCGAGGCGCATTTCCAGCGCGTCGATCTGCTGGTCAACAACGCCGGCATTACCCGTGACGGCTTGCTGGCGACGATGCCGGCGAGCGACATCCTGGAGGTGATCCAGACCAACCTGGTCGGGACCTTGCTCTGCTGTCAGCAGGTGCTGCCGGGCATGCTGCGCCAGCGCAGTGGCTGCATCGTCAATATCAGTTCGGTCGCCGCGCAAAAGCCCGGCAAGGGCCAGAGCAACTATGCCGCGGCCAAGGGCGGGGTCGAGGCCATGACCCGTGCGCTGGCGGTCGAGCTGGCGCCGCGCAATATCCGGGTCAATGCGGTGGCGCCGGGGATCGTCAAGACCGAGATGAGCACCGCACTGATCGGCAGTCAGGAGGAGCAGATCCAGTCGCGGTTGCTGATCAAGCGTTACGCCGAACCTGAGGAAATTGCCGAGGCGGTGCTGTACCTCGCTGACCGTGGCCTGTACCTGACCGGGGAGGTCCTGCCGGTGAACGGCGGGTTGAAAATGCCATGAGCCGCACCATTCTGATTACCGGTGCAGCCAAAGGCATCGGGCGCGCGGTGGCCGAGGACTTCGCGGCCAATGGCGACAATCACCTGATCCTGCTGGACCTGGACTTGCCGCAGTTGCAGGGCTGGGTCGATGAGCAGCAGGAGCGGATCAAGGCGCGGGTCGAGACCCACGCGGCGAACATCGCCGACCTGCCTGCCATGGAAGCGTTTTTCAAGCAGCTCGGCGCCCGGATCAAGCAGGTCGACGTGCTGGTCAACAGTGCCGGTATCTGCAATGAAAACGAGCCCGAAGATCTGCATAACTGGCACAAGGTGATTTCGGTCAACCTCAACGGTACGTTTTACGTGACCTCGCTGTGCCTGGCGCTGATGCCGGATCGGGGACGGATCATCAACATGTCCTCGATCCTCGGCCGGGCCGGCAAGGTGCGCAACACCGCGTACTGCGCTTCCAAGCACGGCATCGTCGGCATGACCAAGGCTCTGGCACTGGACCTGGCGTCGCGGCAGATCACGGTCAACGCGATTCTGCCGGCCTGGATCGATACACCGATGCTCCAGGGCGAGCTGGCGACGCAAGCGGCGATCGCCGGTCTGACCCAGGAACAGATCGTGCGCAACGCGAAGAAAAAACTGCCGATGCGCCGCTTCATCCAGAGCGAAGAAGTGGCGGCAATGGTGCGTTACCTGGCCAGTCCTGAAGCCGGCGGGGTCACGGCCCAGAGCCTGGTGATCGATGGCGGCGTCGGGTTGGGAATGTAGCGATGCCAGGATCTATCAACCGCATCGCCTGGGCGATGTGGGCGTGCGTGGCCGCTCCGGCGGCTGTCGCGGCCCTGGAAGTCGACGATCTCAAGCCCGATTACGCCGACGCCGAAATCGGCGTGGCCACGGCACTGCGCCTGCACGGTGACGATCAGGTCACACAGAAGGCCGTGTATTTCAAAGCCAACCTGGAGGACAACTGGGACGGCGGTTATTACAAGGCCAAGGGTCGCGTACGGTATGACGCCCGCTACGACGGCAACAACCCGTACAGCGAACGCGCCCGGGAAAAGTATCGCTTCGATGCTGACTGGCGGCATCTGTATGTCGGTCATTCGCTGGGCGACGGTGAAGTGACGGTCGGCTGGCAGCAGGTGGTCTGGGGGCGTGCGGATGAACTGCGTGTGCTGGACCAGATCAACCCGTTGGACTATCGCGATGGGCTGACCCCGTTGCTTGAGGACAGCCGCATCGCCGTGCCGATGGTGCGCGTGGCGCAGCCTGTGGGCGAGTGGGAGCTGGAAGCGCTGTGGATCACCGACTTCGTCAAGAACCGGCCGCCGGTGGCGGGCAGCGAGTTCGCCGCGCCGCTGTTCGCGGCGCCCGATCCGGAGTATTTCCTTCTTGATTCCAAACCCGGTTATGACGGTGACAAGGGCTACTCCTATGGTCTGAGCGCCAATGGCCGGATCGGTGCGGTGGACACCAGCTTCGTGGCACTGAGCGCACGTCAGCAGGATCCGGTGTATGCCGTCGAGGGCCTGGCCGATGACGGTCGTACGCGTCTTGAACGCCAGTTTCCCCGTTACACCATGGGCGGAGCAGGTCTGGCGATCGACGCCGGCCACAGCATCGTGGTGCGCAGCGAGATTGCCTGGTTCGACAACTGGCGCGTGACCAATCCGACCCGCGCCTACGGTGCCGACAGCACGTCGATGGTCAAGTCGCTGTTGGGTGTCGACTATCTGTGGCGCGACTGGTTGATTTCGGCGCAATGGCAGGAACAGGTGTTGCTCGACTGGCAGGACGGGATGCTGCAGGACAAGCGCGAGCCGCTGTTCACCCTCTCGGCCGAGGGCACTCACTGGCAGGACCGGCTCAAGAGCCGACTGGTGGCCGCGGCCTCGCCGCCGCTCAAGGACAACGCTTTGCTGCAGGGCATCTTCACCTACAAACCGGTGGACTACATCAAGCTGGGACTGGAAGTGGACGTGTTCTTCGGCAAACCCGACAGGGCCTTCGGCGAGTACAGCAAGCGCGATCAAGTGCGCCTGTCCGCCGGCTATCTGTTTTAACCCCGTGACGCCTGCCTGCCACCGATGGCGCAGGCCCGCATGTACTCATCCGACGAAAAGGGAAATTCCGATGTTGCCGCTTTTGAAAAGTCTGACCGCCACCGCGTTGATCCTCAGTGGCGTCTGCGCCAGCGCTGCCGACGGCAGCAATGCCGATGAAATCATTCGCCAGGTGCGCGATCGCAATGACGGTAAAAGCTTCATGTCCCAGGTGTCGTTGATCCTTCACGACAAGAAGGGCAATACCCGGGTTCGTGAATTCACCTACCTGCAGAAGGACTACCCGGACAGCGACAAATTCAGCATGTATTTCTCGGCGCCGACCGATGTGCGCGACGTCGCGTTCCACATCGAAAACCCGCACGAGACGCTGGGGCTGGAAGACAGCCAGTGGATGTACCTGCCGGTCAGCCGCCAGACTCGCCGGATCTCCACCACCGACAAGCGCGGCTCGTTCATGGGCAGCGAATACTCCTATGCCGACCTGGACAAGATCCGGGTCAAGGATTACTCGCAGACATTGCTGGGAGAAGAGCAGATCAAGGGCCGCGACTGCTACGTGATCGAACGTGAACCGGCGTCCCCGGAAGTGCTGGCCAAGACCGGTTACAACAAACTCAAGGTGTGGATCGACAAGCAGAATTTCCTGGTCATGCGTCAGGACTTCTTCGACGTCAAAGGTGTGCTGATCAAGCAGATGCGCACCCAGAAGGTCGAGACCATCGACGGGATCGACAGCATCGTGCTCAGTGAAACCGAGCATTTCATCGACGGCACGCGCTCGGAAATGCGCTTCAACCAGTTGCAGTACAACGTCCCGCTGGAAGACCGACTGTTTACCCAGACCGCCATCAAGCGCGGGCTGAAAACCGGTGACCTGCCGGAATTTTCCGTGACTGCCCGCTAAGCGCCGCTCCCGACGACCCTGGAACACATGATCATGGAAAGATACCTGAACTTCGTCGAGCGCCATGCGCGGGCGATCGTTTTCCTGCTGGTGGCGATCACCGCGTATTTCACTTATACGCTGGGCGCGCTGATCTCGGACACCAACCCTTATCTGCTCAAGGACAGCCATCCGGCGCGCAAGACCATCATCGATTTGCAGGGTGAGTTCACCGGCACCTTCGACTCGGTGATGGTGGCGTTGAACAACCCGCAGACGGTCTTCAACAAACAGACGCTCAATGCTTTGTTTTCGATGTCGCAGTCAGTGCGCAAGATGATCCTGGCCAACGACGCCGACAAGGAGCAACTGACGCAAATCGTCGCTCGCTACCCGAATGACAGCCGCGCGCAGCTATTGACCCGGGACATTCTGGAGGACGGTTTTTCCCAGAATGATTACGCTCAGGCCAAGGCCCTGCGCGATCATGCCCAGAGTCAGAACTGGGATGCTCATGATCAGTTGTTCCTGACCTTCCTCGCCGAGCGAATCAACCCGATTCGCGAAATGGCGTCGATGGGCGACCTGGAAAACATCGTGTTGACCGACGATGGCGAGTTGTTGATCCACAAGACCCTCAACGCCTATGACATGGATCCGGCCGTGGTCGAGTCACAGATCATGGGCAACGAGCTGATGGTCGACGGGGTGGTGTCGAAGGACAAGAAAGTCGCGATGCTGGTGGCCGAACTCGGTACCAAGCAGGATGACGCCCAGGCGCAATTGCGCGCCTATCAGATCGTGCGGGGCATCGTCGCGAAGTATCAGGCAGAGCATCCGGAGTACAAGGACGAGATTTTCATTGCCGGCATGCCGATCTTCATCGCGGCCCAACAGGAAATCATCGACCATGACCTGGCGGTGCTGTTTCCGATCGTGTTTCTGCTGATCACCCTGCTGCTGATTTTCTTCTTCCGCAAACCGCTGGGTGTGTTGTTGCCGCTGTTCAACATTCTGTTCTGCACCATCTGGACGCTGGGCCTGATGGCGCTGCTGCGGGTGCCGTTCGACCTGTTGACCAGCGTGTTGCCGGTGTTTCTGTTCACCATCTGCTGCTCGGACGCCATCCATGTGATGGCCGAATACTACGAGCAGAAAAACGCCGGCAAGAGCAACCGTGACGCCAACCGCGAGACCCAGCGGCTGATGGTCGTGCCGGTGGTGTTGACCACAGTGACGACCATCGCCACGTTCATGATTTCCACCACCAACAACATCGTCAGCATCCGCAATTTCGGCGTGTTCATGTCCATCGGCCTGACGGCGGCGCTGATCATTTCGTTGCTGCTGATTCCGGCCTGGATCTCCATCTGGGGCAAGGATCAACCAGCGCAAGCCAGGGTCGCTGCGCACAAGGAATCGATCATCTCGCGTTATCTGGTGGCGTTCTGCGCCTGGATGATCCGCTTTCGCAAACCGATTCTCATGGTCATGCTGCCGTTGCTGGCGCTGGCCACCGTGTTCACCTTCCGCGTCGATATCGAAGACTCGGGCATTGCCTATTTCAAACCCGAAAGCCATATCCGCATTTCGGACCAGTTCATCAACCACGCCAACGTCGCGGGTACGGCGCCGGGCTGGATTGCCATCGACAGCAAGGAGCCTCGCGGGGTGCTGACCACGGAGGTGGTGCAGTTCATCGACAAGCTCGACCACTTCATCAAGCAGCAGCCGAACGTGAGTTACGGCTACTCCCTGGCCACTTACGTCAAGCGCATGAACCTGGTGCTCAACGACATGAACCCTGATTACCTGCGCGTTCCCAACGCCATGGAAAAGGTGAGCTCAGTCAATGATGACGGGCAGGTCGAGCAATTCGAAGTGCCAGGCAATTCGCTGATCGAGCAGCACGTGATGCTGTTCGAAAACGGTGGCGGCTCGGACTTGAACAACGTGCTCAACGCCGACTTCTCCAAGGCCTTGACGCTGTACACCATGACCTCGTCGGTCGCCAGTGATTATCAGGGCATGCTCGATCGCCTCGACGCCTGGCTGCTGGTGAACAAACCGGCCAATCTGGAGGTGACGCATGCCGGCACGCCGTTGATCTGGACCGGTGTGTTGCAGGAAATCACCCAGGGCCAGGTACTGAGTTTTTCCCTGGCGTTGCTGGTCGTCACGCTGATGATGATGTACTGGCTCAAGTCGGTGCGGCTGGGCATTCTCGGCATGTTGACCCTGCTGACCACCTCGGTCACGGTCTACGGCTTCATGTTTCTGTTCAAGATCGAGCTGAACATCGGCACGACGCTGGTGACTTTCCTGGTGGTGGGCGTGGTCGATTACGCGGTGCACCTGCTGTCGCGCATCAAATGGCTGGTGCAGCAGGGCATTGAAGTCGACGCGGCGATTCTGCAGGCGATGCACAGCGTCGGTCGCTCGACGGTGATCAACGTGGTGATTTTCTCCGTGGGCTTCATGGCGCTGCTGTTTTCTGACTTCAAGCCGATTGTCGACCTGGGGGCGCTGGTGGCCATGGCGCTGTTCTCCAGCGGGGTCATGACCATCATTCTGGTGACGCTGGTTTCGCCGTGGTTCTTCGGCGCGATTGAGCCGATTGCCCAGCCCGCTCGGGCGCAACGCCTCGACGCAGAGGCAGTACCGGGCTGAAGCCCGAGCCGGTTCCGCCTGCCCTGATCCGACAGGCGAACCGGCCCATGCGCCGCAGAAGGGTTTTCAGTTCAGCGTAGCGGCCGGGGTTTTTTCCCCCTGCCGGGCGATGCGCTCGAACTGACATTCCTGTCGAGCCTCGTGGAGGTTGTTTTCAAACGCTTCAAGCCCATCGTACAACTGCTGCAAATCGCCGATCTGGGTCACCAGCTCGGCTTTTTTCCGGGCGATGGCATTCTGTGCCATGTCCCAGGGGAATTCCTCGCCGCGGTAGTTGTTCAGGATGACCTGCAGCTCCTTGAGCTTGAAGCCCAGTTGCTGAGCGCATTTGATGAACGTCAGGACCTCGACGCTTTCCTGACTGTAGATACGGTATTTGCCTTCACGCTTGGGCTCGGGCAACAGGCCGATTTCTTCGTAATGGCGAATGCTTTTGACTGTGGTGCCCGACAGCTGGGCGGCTTTGCCGATATACATAAAGATCCATCTCGATGATAAAACGGGGCGTAGCGTGACCAGGCTCGAGCCTGATCGGCGGGCGATTATAGGGTGAATACCATCGGCAGGTTGCAACTGTGCGTAAATGACGCGCACAGCTGACGGACGGGCTCGTGGGAGAGCCCGTGGAAGGCTGACGGCGTCGGCGGCGCCGTCAGTTGGACAGTTGCGTCAGATTCAGAACGCGGCGCTGGCTCGCGCCTGTTGCAGCCACACGTCGCGCTGCTCCGGTTTGGAGCCGAGCATGGGGCCGAACGTCAGGGTCTTGATCGGTTTGACTCCGCAGAACTCCAGCGTGGTCTTGCGCACCTGGTGCAGGCCCGGCATGCGGTAGAACCATTTGTAGTACCAGTACGGCGTGTCCATGGTCACCAGCAAATGGGCGGTGCGGCCTTTGAGCAGTTTGTCCGGGAAGGCTTTGCCTTCGCGGTACTTGAACGCGAAACCGGGCAGGAAGATGCGGTCCAGAAAGCCTTTCATCAACGCCGGAATCCCGCCCCACCAGATCGGATAGACGAAAGTCAGGTGCTCGGCCCAGGTGATGTCGGCCTGGGCCTGCAGCAGATCGGGTTCCAGCGGCTGAATCTTGTTGTAACCCTCGTGCAGGACCGGGTCGAAATCCAGCGCATCCAGGCGCATCAACCGTACCTCATGCCCGGCGTCCTTGGCCGCCTGAACGTAGGTTTCACTCAGTGCTCCGCAAAAACTGTCGGTGGAGGGGTGTCCCAGAATCACGAGCATTCGTTTGCCCATAGTGTGTACTCCTGAAAAGAAGCTCACAGGATAGAGTCTGCCCCTAGCGGTAGAGTCAAGGCGTCAGAGCATCAAGCAAGGCTTGGGTGTAGGCCGGCAGATGGGCGAAATTTCTTGAGCACAGATGCAGTGTCCGTCTGGCCCAGGCGTCGTCCAGCGGCACGCAGGCCAATGCGTTCGTCCGGGGCCAGCGCTCAACCGCCACTTTGGGCACGATTGCCAGGCCTGCCCCGCGCACGACCATGCGCATGAGCCCATCGAAGCCATCGGCGCGGATACGGATCGCCATGCGCTGGCCGATGTGCAGCGCCTGTTCTTCCAGATGAATCGCCAGGGCACTGTCGGCACCCAGCGCCACGTAGTCATGGGCCAGGGTTTCGGCAAAGGTCAGCGAGAGACGCTCTGCCAGCGCATGACCCGGCGGCACGAGCAGTACCAGCGGATCGTCGCGAAAGACCCGGGTCTGCAAATCGTGGGTGTCCACGGCGTCGGAGACAATGCCAAGGTCTGCTGCTCCCTGGCGCAAGGCGTGAGTGATGCGGGCGCTGGGCAGTTCCTGCAAGTCGATGTCGAGGTTGGGATGTTCGCGCAGGAAATCCGCCAGCACTTCCGGCAGGTATTCGCTGATGGCCGTGGTGTTGCACAGCAAACGCACCTGGCCTTTCACACCCCGGGCGTATTCGTTCAAGTCCTGCTGCATGCGCTCGGCCTGTTGCAACAGGAGTCGCGCATGTTGCGCCAGGGCCTTGCCGGCCGGCGTCGGTGTCACTCCGCGCCGCCCGCGCTCGAGAAACTCGGTGCCCAACGAAGCTTCCATCGCCCGGATCCGCGCACTGGCCGCTGCCAGCGACAGATGACTGCGGGCGGCGCCGGCGGTGATGTTGCCGCTGTCGAGGATGTGCAGGTACAGGCGCAGGTCGGTGAGGTCGAAGTGCATCGGTGGTGGCTCTTGCTGAAAGAGAGGCTGCCTCAGTGTATGACAGATTTTCAGTTCATCCGTGCAGGCGCACAGTATCGCCATGAACGCACTCGCAGATTTCTATCAGAACCTCGGTCTGGCCTTGTCATTGCTGGTGATGGCGACCTTCGTCGTCGCCGGCATGATCAAGGGTGTGATCGGTCTAGGCCTGCCCACCGTCGCCATGGGCCTGCTCGGTCTGGCTATGGCGCCAGCGCAGGCTGCGGCGTTGCTGATCATTCCGGCGACCCTCACCAACGTCTGGCAACTGGCGTTCGGCGGGCATTTGCAGGGGCTGGTGAAACGCTTGTGGCCGATGCTGCTGGCGATCTCTCTCGGCACGGCCATCGGCACCTTGTGGATCGGCATGGCCGGCGGGCATTGGGTGGTGCGCGGGTTGGGCGCGGCGTTGTTGCTCTATGCGCTGAGCGGATTGTTCCTGCCGACGCTGAGTGTCAGTCGCCGCCATGAAACGTGGCTGGGAACGCTGTGTGGCGTGATCACTGGCGTCATCACTTCGGCCACCGGCGTGTTCGTGATTCCCGCCGTGCCGTACATGCAGGCCCTGGGCTTGAGCCGCGATGAACTGGTGCAGGCGCTGGGCCTGTCCTTCACGGTTTCGACCCTGGCGCTGGCCGGCGGATTGCTCTGGCGCGGGTCGCTCGGCGGGGCGGAATTGAGCGCTTCGCTGCTGGCGCTGCTCCCTGCCATGCTCGGTATGCTGCTCGGCCAATGGCTGCGCCAGCGCATCAGTGCGGTGCTGTTCAAGCGGGTGTTCTTCATCGGTCTGGGCGCGCTCGGCGCCCATCTGCTGATCAGCGGCTAGCGGACGACGCGCTGAGCATTTCAATCGGGCGGATATCGAAATCCCGCTCCAGATACTCCATGCGATTGGCGAGAAACTGCTGCATGTGCGGCAGGTTCGAGTGCACGTCCAGATGCGCCTGGCTCTCCCAGATCTCGTAGAAGATGAACAGGCTCGGGTCTTCCTTGTCGCGCAGCATGTGGTACTCGATGCAGCCAGGTTCGGCGCGGCTCGGCTCGACATAAGCGCGGAAAAACGCTTCGAAGGCCTCGGCTTTTTCCGGGCGGGTCTTGGCGTGCAGGATGAAACCCTGGCGTTCGCTCATGGCAAAAAACTCCTCAGATTCAGATGGCGGCCAATCCTACGGCAACAATCGGCATTCGATTCGTGCGTTTTAATCAAATGAATTTTGCGCAACCGATGCTTATTCCGCGCGGGGCGGATCGCTAATCTGCCGCCATTCAATTTTTCCCCTTCTCCATCCAGCGCTCTGCGCTGCGCATCGGAATCCGATCGAGGCTCTCCCATGAAAAAAGTGCTGTTGCTCAATGGCGGTAAAAAATTTGCTCACTCCGACGGTCGCTACAACACCACCCTGCACGAAGCGGCGCTGAGCGTGCTGGATCGCGGCGGTGTCGACGTCAAGACCACCTTCATCGACGAGGGTTACGACATCGCTGAAGAAGTCGCCAAATTCCTCTGGGCCGACGTGATCATTTATCAGATGCCGGGCTGGTGGATGGGCGCACCGTGGACCGTGAAAAAGTACATCGACGAAGTCTTCACCGAAGGTCACGGCAGCCTCTACGCCAGCGATGGTCGCACCCGTTCCGACGCGTCGCAGAAGTACGGCAGCGGCGGTCTGATCCAGGGCAAGCAGTACATGCTGTCGCTGACCTGGAACGCACCGCAGCAGGCGTTCGATGACCCGACCGACTTCTTCGAAGCCAAAGGCGTGGACGCCGTGTACTTCCCGTTCCACAAGGCCAACGAGTTTCTTGGCATGACCGGCCTGCCGACCTTCCTCTGCGTGGACGTGATGAAACGCCCGAACATTGAAGCGGATGTGGCGCGTTACGAGCAGCATCTGACCGAGGTGTTTGGCCTCAAGGCCTGACGCTCGGCTACTATCGAAGGCCTGAGCTTGCGCAGCAGGCCTTTCGATTCGAGGACACCCGTGAAAGCCAGATCCGATGAGTTGCAGATTTTCGTCTGCGTGATCGAGTGCGGTTCGATCTCCGCCGCTGCCGAGCAGGTCGGGCAGACACCGTCGGCGGTCAGCCGCACGCTGTCGCGGCTGGAAGCCAAGCTCGACACCACGCTGATCAACCGCACCACACGGCGCATGGACCTGACCGAGGAGGGCAAGTATTTCTTCGAACAGGCCAAGCTGATCCTCGACCAGATGGATCAACTCGAAGAACGTCTTTCTTCGCGCCAGCAAACCCCGTCAGGACGACTGCGCATCAACGCCGCGTCGCCGTTCATGCTCCACGCCATCGTGCCGTACATCGACGAATTCCGTCGGTTGTACCCGGACATCCAGCTCGAACTCAACAGCAATGACCTGATCATTGACCTGCTGGAACAAAGCACCGACGTCGCCATCCGCATCGGCCCCCTCGCCGATTCGACATTGCATGCGCGATCGTTGGGTTGCAGTCCGCTGTTGATCGTCGCCAGTCCCGCGTATCTGGCAAAACACGGCGCGCCGCAGGAAGTGGCTGACCTGAGCGACCACACCTTGCTCGGTTTCACCCAGAACGAAGGCCTCAACCAGTGGCCGTTGCGTTACGTGCACGGCGATCGCTGGCCGATTACCCCGGCGATCAGCGCCTCCAGCGGCGAGACGGTTCGGCATCTGGCGCTGGAGGGCCAGGGCATTGCCTGCCTCTCGCATTACATGACCATCGACGACATCCGCGCCGGGCGCCTCAAGATGTTGCTGGCGGAATTCAACAGCGGTTATCGCCAGCCGATCAACGCGGTGTACTACCGCAACTCGCAATTGGCGCTGCGCATCCAGTGCTTCCTGGATTTTATCCAGAGCAAACTGGCGGCTTACGCCAGCGCCGATTTCAAAGGCTGATTCGTGACCCCTGCGCAAGAGTGAATTGGTTGAGGGCGGGTTTTTCCACAGGACCTGCCGATCGATACTCGTTGCATCACTTACTCACGCAGGGAGTTTCCCCATGAACGTATTCGTCACCGGCGCTGCCGGTTTTATCGGCGGCTCCATCGCCACCGGTCTGGTCCAGGCCGGCCACAGCGTCACCGGTCTTGTGCGCAGCGCCGAACAGGCCAATGAGCTGAAAGCACTGGGCATCACCCCGGTGATCGGCACCCTCGACGACAAGGCACTGCTGGCCGAACAGGCCCGCGCCGCCGACGCCGTGATCAACGCCGCCAGCAGCGACCATCGCGGCGCGGTCGAAGCCTTGCTCGATGCCCTGCGCGGTTCGAACAAAGTGTTCCTGCACACCAGCGGTTCGAGCATCGTCGGCGATGCCTCGGGCGGCAAATCCAGCGACGTCATCTACTTCGAAGACAACCTGCCGGAGCCGACCGTCGACAAGGCCGCACGGGTGGCCATCGACAACCTGATCCTCGCGGCAGCGAAGGACGGCGTGAACTCGGCCGTCATCTGCAACACTCTGATCTACGGCCACAGCCTGGGCGTCAATCGCGACAGCGTGCAACTGCCGCGTCTGCTGAAACAGGCACGCAAAAGCGGCGTGGTGCGTCACGTCGGCAGCGGTCAGAACATCTGGTCCAACGTGCACATCGAAGACGTGGTGTCGCTGTACCTGCTGGCCCTGACCAAAAACGTCCCGGGCACCTTCTACTTCGTCGAAAGCGGCGAAGCGTCGTTCATCGACATGACCACCGTCATGGCCGAAGCCTTGAATCTGGGCCAGCCACAAGACTGGCCGCTCAAAGACGCTGAAGTCGAGTGGGGCTATGAAATGGCCAACTACGGCCTCGGCTCCAACAGCCGCGTACGCGGCAAACACGCCCGCGAACTGCTCGGCTGGGTGCCGAAGCGCACGTCGGTGGTTGAATGGATTCGTAACGAAATGGTGTGAGGGTTGATTAAACCCGAGAGGGCTTTGCGACTAACCTGTGAACGGCTGCCTTTGGGCAGCCGTTTGTGTTTTTGGATTTGTCCTGGCATCGGGGCAAATCCCCGGCGCTTTTCAATGTTCAGTGGCATCAGGAGGGGCAAGGACGGCTTTTTCTTTGCCGCAGCCCCGCAGATTCCCCGACTGCTTGATGGTTTCGAGAGGGACTGTCTTGGCAAGTACACACCTTGCAAGCCTGATCTGGATGAAAACCTGATCCACGCCATCGCTGTCACGCACGTGGAGTTCATCCTGATTCATCCATTTCGCGAGGGTAATGGGCGCTTGTCGCGCTTGTCGCGATTGTTGGCGGATGTCATGGCGGTGCAGGCGGGGTATGTGCCGCTCGACTACAGCAGTTGGGAGCGAAACAAAGAGGCTTATTTTGCGGCAATCAACCAAGGGCTGAATTGCAATTACGAACCCATGGAGTATTGGGTTCGGCAGGCATTGTGGACTTGAGTGACGATCTCATTTGGCCAGAGAAAGATGCAGAAACTTGCTGTCCTTGAGCTTCAGCTTGCGTTCAATCGATTCAACGCTCTGACCCGTTTCGATGGCTGTCGAACTGGCAATCGCGCGTATCAACGCTTCGGCAGTGAGCTTTTTGGGGCGGCGGCGCGAAGCAGTCATGGCAGGAACTCGATAGAAAGCGTCTGCCGAGTATAGCGCCTGGATTGATGTTGAAAACCTTGTGGTCTGGGCAAAACCTTCAGCCGGGTCATGAAAATCCTACCCCGCGATTTTCATTATTCACGACAAGGCATACTCAAAAACGACAACCCTTATCCCTCCACGAAAATTACTTTCACTTCGTTTGAAAACTCGATCTCGAAATGATTTATGAGTTTCACAACCCATTCGAACGTGACCCTTTCGAGGAGTACCGCATGACACCGTCCTTCGGCTATTGGCTGCTGGTGTACGCCGCCGTTGCCATCATCGCCCTGATCGTTCTGATCGCCCGTTACCGGCTCAATCCGTTCATTGTCATCACCCTGATTTCCATCGGCCTGGCGCTGGTGGCGGGGATGCCGCCGTCCGGCGTGGTGGGGGCGTATGAGGCCGGGGTGGGCAAGACGCTGGGGCACATTGCGCTGGTGGTGGCGCTGGGGACGATGCTTGGCAAGATGATGGCCGAGTCCGGTGGCGCCGAGCAGATGGCGCGCACGTTGATCGAACGCTTTGGCGAAAAGAACGCACACTGGGCGATGGTGTGCATCGCGTTTCTGGTGGGTCTGCCGCTGTTTTTCGAAGTCGGTTTCGTGTTGCTGGTGCCGATTGCCTTTACTGTGGCGCGGCGGGTCGGCGTGTCGATCCTGATGGTCGGTTTGCCGATGGTTGCCGGTCTTTCCGTGGTGCATGCGCTGGTGCCGCCGCACCCGGCGGCGATGCTGGCGGTGCAGGCCTATCAGGCGTCGGTCGGGCAGACCTTGCTGTACGCGATTGCCATCGGCATTCCGACGGCGATCATTGCCGGTCCCCTGTACGCCAAATTCATCGTGCCGCGCATTCAGTTGCCGGCGGATAACCCGCTGGAAAAACAATTCCTCGAACGCGAGCCCCGCGACAGCCTGCCGGGTTTCGGCATCACCATGGCGACCATTCTGTTGCCGGTGGTGCTGATGCTGATCGGCGGCTGGGCCAATCTGATTTCCACGCCGGGCAGCGGCTTCAATCAGTTCCTGCTGTTCATCGGCAACTCGGTGATCGCGCTGTTGCTGGCGACGCTGTTGAGTTTCTGGACGCTCGGCATTGCCCAGGGGTTCAACCGGGAATCGATCCTCAAATTCACCAACGAATGCCTGGCACCGACCGCCAGCATCACCTTGCTGGTGGGCGCCGGTGGCGGTCTGAACCGGATTCTCGTGGACGCCGGCGTCACCGATCAGATCGTCGGCCTGGCTCACGAATTTCACCTGTCGCCGCTGATCATGGGCTGGCTGTTCGCCGCGTTGATGCGCATCGCCACCGGTTCGGCCACCGTTGCGATGACCACGGCTTCCGGCGTAGTCGCGCCAGTGGCCATTGGTCTGGGTTATCCACACCCGGAACTGCTGGTGCTGGCGACCGGTGCGGGCTCGGTTATCTTTTCCCACGTCAACGACGGCGGCTTCTGGTTGATCAAGGAATACTTCAACATGACGGTGGCCCAGACGTTCAAGACCTGGACGGTGCTGGAAACCCTGATCTCGATAGTCGCTTTCGCCCTGACCGTCGGTCTTTCTTACCTGCTGTAGTCGGAGTTTTCCGCCATGGACATCCTTTATCAGATCCGCGCCCGTCAGGATTCCTTCAGCGCCGGTGAAGGACGCATCGCCCGTCTGATGCTCGACGATGTAGGATTTGCCGCCTCCGCCAGCCTCGAAGAGCTGGCGCAGCGGGCCGAAGTCAGCACCGCCACACTGTCGCGCTTTGCCCGCACCGTCGGCTGCCGCGACCTGCGCGATCTGCGCCTGCAACTGGCCCAGGCCAGCGGCGTCGGCAGCCGTTTCCTCGATCCGGCGGGCACGCCCGAGCAGTCGGCGTTTTACGGGCAGATCGTCGGCGATATCGAAACCACCCTGCGCCAGCATCTGGCGGCGTTCGACGAATCGCGCTTCGCCGATGCGGTGAAACTGCTGGGCCAGGCGCGGATGATCCACGCCTTCGGCATCGGCGGTTGCTCGACCCTGTGCAGCGATGAGTTGCAAGTGCGGCTGGTGCGTCTCGGCTATCCGATTGCGGTGTGCCACGACGCGGTGATGATGCGCGTCACCGCCGCCAGCCTCAGCGCCGAGCAGGTGGTGATCGTCTGTTCGCTGACCGGCATCACCCCGGAATTGCTGGAGACCGTGGCGCTGGCGCGCAACTACGGCGCCCGGATTCTCGCCATCACCCGCGCCGACTCGCCGCTGGCGGAGCTGGCCGATATCGTCCTGCCGCTGCAAGGTGCCGAGACCTCGTTCATCTACAAACCGACGGCGGCACGCTACGGCATGCTGCTCGCCATCGACGTGCTGGCCACCGAGCTGGCGCTGGCCAATCCAGAAGACAATCAAGAACGTCTGCGGCGGATCAAACTCGCCCTCGACGAATACCGTGGCGGCGACGATCACCTGCCGCTGGGAGACTGACATGCTGTACGACACGCTGATTCGCAACGCCACCGTCATCGATGGCAGCAACGTTCCCGGTTACAAGGCTGACGTGGCCCTTCTCGAGGGCCGCATTGTTCGTATCGGCGACTTGCATGACGCCAGTGCCACAGAAGAAATCGATGCGACGGGCCGTGTGCTGGCGCCGGGTTTCATCGACGTACACACCCACGACGACACCGTGGTGATCCGCCAGCCGCAGATGCTGCCCAAGCTCAGCCAGGGCGTGACCACGGTGATTGTCGGCAACTGCGGCATCAGCGCCGCACCGGTCAGCCTCAAGGGTGATCCACCGGATCCGATGAACCTGCTCGGCACGGCCGCCGCATTCGTCTATCCACGTTTCAGCGATTACCGCGCGGCGGTCGAGGCGGCCAACACCACGTTGAACGTGGCGGCACTGGTCGGCCACACGGCGCTGCGCAGCAATCACCTCGATGACCTGTTCCGCACCGCGACTGACGATGAAATCAGTGCGATGCGCGAGCAGTTGCGCGAAAGCCTGGAGGCGGGCGCCCTCGGTTTATCCACAGGTCTGGCGTATGCGAGTGCGTTCTCGGCATCCACCGATGAAGTCATGCAATTGACCGAAGAACTGAATGCGTTCGGCGCGGTGTACACCACGCACCTGCGCAGTGAGTTCGAACCGGTGCTGGAGGCGATGGACGAGGCCTTCCGCATCGGGCGCCACGCCCGATCGCCGGTGATCATTTCCCACCTCAAATGTGCCGGCGCCGGTAACTGGGGCCGCAGTCCGCAGTTGCTCGCCTCGCTGGAAGAGGCGGCGAAGACTCACCCGGTCGGCTGCGATTGCTATCCGTATGCGGCGAGTTCTTCGACCCTGGATCTGAAGCAGGTCACTGACGCCCACCGCATCACCATCACCTGGTCGACGCCGCATCCTGAGATGGGCGGCCGCGACCTGATGGATATCGCCGCCGAATGGAACCTGTCGTTGCTCGACGCCGCCAAGCGTCTGCAACCGGCGGGCGCGGTGTATTACGGGATGGACGAGAACGATGTGCGCCGGATCCTCGCCCATCCGCTGTCGATGGTCGGTTCCGATGGCCTGCCGGAAGACCCGTTCCCGCATCCGCGCCTGTGGGGTGCTTTCCCACGGGTGCTCGGTCATTTCAGTCGCGATGTCGGGTTGTTTCCACTGCACACCGCGGTGCACAAGATGACCGGTCTGTCGGCGGCGCGTTTTGGCCTGAAGGAAAGGGGCGAGATTCGAGAAGGGCACTGGGCGGATCTGGTGTTGTTCGACCCGGCAACCGTGCGTGACGTGGCGGATTTCAATGACCCGCAACGCGCCGCGCAAGGCATCGACGGGGTGTGGATTAATGGTGTGTTGAGTTATCGCGACGGCCAGGCCAACGGGCAAACAGCAGGGCGGTTCCTGGCGCGCCAGGGCGATCTGCGCGACGGCTTTCGTTGAATTTTGCTGACTGCGTCACGGTGATGGCACATTGCAATTAAAGAAAGCCATCACCAGGCCGAATTGCTGACATTCACCCCGGCTACACGCTGGGGCCAATCAGTCAGGGAGCAACCCATGAGCTTCGGCAAAACCACCCCGATCCTGCGGATTTTCGATGAAGCCAAAGCCGTGGAGTTCTACATCGACTTCCTCGGCTTCAAGATCGATTGGCAGCATCGTTTCGAGCCTGGTTTCCCGTTGTACCTGCAAATCTCCCGTGGCGAATGCGTGCTGCATTTGTCCGAACACCACGGCGATGCGACTCCCGGTTCAGCCCTGCGGATCGAGACCGATGAGCTGGAGGCGTTTCAGCAGCAGTTGCTGGCCAAGGAATACAAGTTTTCGCATCCACAGATTCAGGCCATGCCGTGGGGCAGCCAGGACATGACCATCGCCGACCCGTTCGGCAATCGACTGGTGTTTACCAACGCGATCAGCCTCTAGCCGTCGTTCGACACCCGGTGAGTCTGGCGAAATTCACCGGGCGGCATCCCGCGTCGGCTCTTGAAGGCTCGGTGAAACGAGCGTGATTCGCTGAAGCCCAGATACTGGGCGATGTCCTGAATCGGCAGGGTGCTGTTGAGCAGGTAATGCTCGGCCAGTTCCTGGCGCAGTTCATCGAGAGTCTGCTGATACGACGTGCCGGCCTGATGCAACTGGCGTTGCAGCGTGCGCACCGACACGGCGAGATGTTCGGCCACCTGCTCCTCGCGCGGCAGACCTTCCTTGAGCAACTGGCGCAGGATGCTTTTGACCCGCTGCTCCAGCGACGCATCCTCCAGTGTCGCCATCAGACTCTGCGCGTGTTCTTCCAGGGTGCGCAGCAAATGCGCATCGGCCTGGCGCAACGGCAACTGCAAATACGGCAACGGCACGATCAGCGCGGAATACGGTTGATCGAACAGCACCGGGCAGTCGAAAAACTGTTCGTACTGCGCCAGCGTCGTGCCCGCCGGGAGTGAGTGTTCCAGCCACACCGCGGCCGGTGACAGTCGGGTATCGGCGATCCAGCGCGCGTATTGCAGCCAGGAACCGAGCACGTTTTCCACCAGATGCCGGCGAATCCGCGGGCGCTCAAAGCGGCAGCTCCAGATCAGGTGCACGTGGTTTTCGTGAACCTCGGCGCGGCTGACGCCCATGTCACCCACCAGTTTTTCGAACGGCATTATGCGGCTCATGGCGTCGCCCAGTGTCGCGCAGTTCATGGTGATGTAACCCAGCACGCTCCAGGAATTGGGCAGGACGAAATTCGCCGCGTTGAGGCCGAACAGCGGATCGCCCGAGTGTTCGCAAAAGTAATCAAGCAAACGCTCATGGGCTTCACCCGGCAGACGCAGGCTGTTGTCGCTCAACTGCTGCGCCTGCAACCCGGCCGCCGCCAACGCAGGCTCGATGGCCATGCCCAGATGTTCGGCATGGCGCAGGTACTTGAGCAGCGGTGGGACGGAGGTGAAGCCGAGCGATTGCATGACCGAATCCTCTTGATCGAGGCCGCCGTGGGCGGAGGAGCGCTCTGAAAGGTAATTTGAATCCGCGAATAAAGTAAATGGCTGGCCTTGGGACCATGCAGAGGTCTTCGAGCTGGTTTGTTAGTCTGCGATCACTCATTTCACGGATTGCAGGAAGCCTTATGACCAGCATCACTATTCGACTCGATGAGCAGATGACAGAGCAACTGCGTATCGCTGCCGCCCAAAATGGCCATTCCATGGAGGACGAAGCGCGGCAGATTCTGGAAAACGCATTGGCTACGGTTGATCGAGCTGGCGGGTTAGGTACTCGGATACACAATCGATTCGGCGCCATGGGTGGCGTCGAGCTCGATCTGCCATCACGTTCAGAAAACCTCAGCGGCTGATAAACACCGCTCACAAAAAGCCCGCCGCCACACTAAAACCAGTGTGGCGGCGGGCTTTTTACAGGGTGCAAAAAAATGGCGAGTGCACCGCACTCGCCACCTCCCGCATCAATCCGTCGGCACGACCTTGTCCAGCGCCCGGTTAACGGCCAGTTCGGCGATCATCACGATCTGGGCGATGCCTTGCAGAGTCTTGCGGTGGCTGCCCTCGACCAATGCCACATGATTGTTGAGCATGACGGTGGCGGAGCCGAGGGATTCGCTGGCGTCTACCAGCAGGGATTCGGTGTCGGCTTCGGGGTGAGCCTGATAGAGGGTGTTGGGTTTGTAGGGCGCGGCCATGATCTGGGCGCTGAGGGGGCCCAGGTGATAATCGAGGGCGCGTTCGGCGGCTTCGTTGAAGCGTTTCGAGCCGGGGCATTCGTAGGGAGATGCCGGATCCGGGATGATTGTGGGTTCGGTGAGCGGTGGGTTTGGCGTTACCTTGAACATGGGTGACTAACCTCTGGTTGAGGCTGCACCTTTTCGCCGCTAAGCAAAAGGGTGGCAGCTGTGCGCAAGTTAGCGGACCGGTAGTCACCCTCAACCCGGCGCACCCGAAGGTGCCATGCGCACAGCCACCATCAAGTGCAGGCTGGCGCCTGACTGGATTCGACATGTGCAACCGTAGGGGACATTCCGAACCGCTAAGTTCGATCACTGGAAATCAATGACGCAATCAAATTACGCAGCCAGCCCAAGGCGCACAAGCCGGCGGATTCTGGCGTAGCCGTAGGCAACGGCGCAAGGTTTTGTGGGCTTCGGGACGTATCACCGCGTGTCCTTAAACACCAATCGCCAACCGCGTGTAATCACGTTTCAGAACGCGTCATCCAATTCCTGAAAATGGCAATTTCAGGGCAAAAAAGAAGGGCAGCTTCTCAGCTGCCCTTCTTTGTACATCGTGTCTCGTCCTGAATAAGGTTTACACCTTCTGACCCATTCTCAGGAGGGAGTAATGAATACAGGAAAAAGGCGCAGTCAGCGTGATTACACGCGGACCT
>NZ_NEJJ01000027.1:2367-5623 GCF_002113045.1 Pseudomonas sp. B26(2017)
GCCACTTTCACTGGTGGTGATCAGGCTAAGGTAAAATTTGTGAGTTCTCTTAGTTGAGAAATTCGAATTTTCGGCGAATGTCGTCTTCACAGTATAACCAGATTGCTTGGGGTTATATGGTCAAGTGAAGAAGCGCATACGGTGGATGCCTTGGCAGTCAGAGGCGATGAAAGACGTGGTAGCCTGCGAAAAGCTTCGGGGAGTCGGCAAACAGACTTTGATCCGGAGATGTCTGAATGGGGGAACCCAGCCATCATAAGATGGTTATCTTGTACTGAATACATAGGTGCAAGAGGCGAACCAGGGGAACTGAAACATCTAAGTACCCTGAGGAAAAGAAATCAACCGAGATTCCCTTAGTAGTGGCGAGCGAACGGGGACTAGCCCTTAAGTGGCTTTGAGATTAGCGGAACGCTCTGGAAAGTGCGGCCATAGTGGGTGATAGCCCTGTACGCGAAAGTCTCTTAGTCATGAAATCGAGTAGGACGGAGCACGAGAAACTTTGTCTGAATATGGGGGGACCATCCTCCAAGGCTAAATACTACTGACTGACCGATAGTGAACTAGTACCGTGAGGGAAAGGCGAAAAGAACCCCGGAGAGGGGAGTGAAATAGATCCTGAAACCGTATGCGTACAAGCAGTGGGAGCAGACGTTGTTCTGTGACTGCGTACCTTTTGTATAATGGGTCAGCGACTTATTTTCAGTGGCGAGCTTAACCGAATAGGGGAGGCGTAGCGAAAGCGAGTCTTAATAGGGCGTCTAGTCGCTGGGAATAGACCCGAAACCGGGCGATCTATCCATGGGCAGGTTGAAGGTTAGGTAACACTGACTGGAGGACCGAACCGACTACCGTTGAAAAGTTAGCGGATGACCTGTGGATCGGAGTGAAAGGCTAATCAAGCTCGGAGATAGCTGGTTCTCCTCGAAAGCTATTTAGGTAGCGCCTCATGTATCACTGTAGGGGGTAGAGCACTGTTTCGGCTAGGGGGTCATCCCGACTTACCAAACCGATGCAAACTCCGAATACCTACAAGTGCCGAGCATGGGAGACACACGGCGGGTGCTAACGTCCGTCGTGAAAAGGGAAACAACCCAGACCGTCAGCTAAGGTCCCAAAGTTATGGTTAAGTGGGAAACGATGTGGGAAGGCTTAGACAGCTAGGAGGTTGGCTTAGAAGCAGCCACCCTTTAAAGAAAGCGTAATAGCTCACTAGTCGAGTCGGCCTGCGCGGAAGATGTAACGGGGCTCAAACCATACACCGAAGCTACGGGTATCACGTAAGTGATGCGGTAGAGGAGCGTTCTGTAAGCCTGTGAAGGTGAGTTGAGAAGCTTGCTGGAGGTATCAGAAGTGCGAATGCTGACATGAGTAACGACAATGGGTGTGAAAAACACCCACGCCGAAAGACCAAGGTTTCCTGCGCAACGTTAATCGACGCAGGGTTAGTCGGTCCCTAAGGCGAGGCTGAAAAGCGTAGTCGATGGAAAACAGGTTAATATTCCTGTACTTCTGGTTATTGCGATGGAGGGACGGAGAAGGCTAGGCCAGCTTGGCGTTGGTTGTCCAAGTTTAAGGTGGTAGGCTGAAATCTTAGGTAAATCCGGGGTTTCAAGGCCGAGAGCTGATGACGAGTTGCCTTTAGGCGACGAAGTGGTTGATGCCATGCTTCCAAGAAAAGCTTCTAAGCTTCAGATAACCAGGAACCGTACCCCAAACCGACACAGGTGGTTGGGTAGAGAATACCAAGGCGCTTGAGAGAACTCGGGTGAAGGAACTAGGCAAAATGGCACCGTAACTTCGGGAGAAGGTGCGCCGGTGAGGGTGAAGCACTTGCTGCGTAAGCCCACGCCGGTCGAAGATACCAGGCCGCTGCGACTGTTTATTAAAAACACAGCACTCTGCAAACACGAAAGTGGACGTATAGGGTGTGACGCCTGCCCGGTGCCGGAAGGTTAATTGATGGGGTTAGCTAACGCGAAGCTCTTGATCGAAGCCCCGGTAAACGGCGGCCGTAACTATAACGGTCCTAAGGTAGCGAAATTCCTTGTCGGGTAAGTTCCGACCTGCACGAATGGCGTAACGATGGCGGCGCTGTCTCCACCCGAGACTCAGTGAAATTGAAATCGCTGTGAAGATGCAGTGTATCCGCGGCTAGACGGAAAGACCCCGTGAACCTTTACTATAGCTTTGCACTGGACTTTGAATTTGCTTGTGTAGGATAGGTGGGAGGCTTTGAAGCGTGGACGCCAGTTCGCGTGGAGCCATCCTTGAAATACCACCCTGGCAACTTTGAGGTTCTAACTCAGGTCCGTTATCCGGATCGAGGACAGTGTATGGTGGGTAGTTTGACTGGGGCGGTCTCCTCCTAAAGAGTAACGGAGGAGTACGAAGGTGCGCTCAGACCGGTCGGAAATCGGTCGTAGAGTATAAAGGCAAAAGCGCGCTTGACTGCGAGACAGACACGTCGAGCAGGTACGAAAGTAGGTCTTAGTGATCCGGTGGTTCTGTATGGAAGGGCCATCGCTCAACGGATAAAAGGTACTCCGGGGATAACAGGCTGATACCGCCCAAGAGTTCATATCGACGGCGGTGTTTGGCACCTCGATGTCGGCTCATCACATCCTGGGGCTGAAGCCGGTCCCAAGGGTATGGCTGTTCGCCATTTAAAGTGGTACGCGAGCTGGGTTTAGAACGTCGTGAGACAGTTCGGTCCCTATCTGCCGTGGACGTTTGAGATTTGAGAGGGGCTGCTCCTAGTACGAGAGGACCGGAGTGGACGAACCTCTGGTGTTCCGGTTGTCACGCCAGTGGCATTGCCGGGTAGCTATGTTCGGGAAAGATAACCGCTGAAAGCATCTAAGCGGGAAACTTGCCTCAAGATGAGATCTCACTGGAACCTTGAGTTCCCTGAAGGGCCGTCGAAGACTACGACGTTGATAGGTTGGGTGTGTAAGCGCTGTGAGGCGTTGAGCTAACCAATACTAATTGCCCGTGAGGCTTGACCATATAACACCCAAGCAATCTGCAGACTCGAAAGAGACCAGATTGCGGTGTGTGAAGACGCAATGAACCGAAAGTTCGACGCTCACAAAACACCGAAAGCTGTCACATACCCAATTTGCTGAAGCGAGGCCATCTGGTCACGAGTCAGTACCCGAATTTCTTGACGACCATAGAGCGTTGGAACCACCTGATCCCATCCCGAACTCAGAAGTGAAACGATGCATCGCCGATGGTAGTGTGGGGTTTCCCC
>NZ_NEJJ01000028.1:0-2807 GCF_002113045.1 Pseudomonas sp. B26(2017)
TTCTGGTTCTCGGCGGCCGTGCCGATGAGAGTCACGCTGGTTTTGACGGTGACGCCGCCGTCGGGGATTTCGACGCCTTCGGAATCCTCCGCTCGGGTGATGACCGGTTTTACATCCGGGATAGCCTTGACCGTATAGGTTCGCAGCGGGAAGGACACCGCTTCGGCTTCGGTCAGACTCCCCCCCAACGCTGCCTTGAGTTCGAGGGTGAACGGCGTGTCATGCTTGAGCCCCTGAAGTTCGTTCAAGATCGCTGCGGGAGTGTTGTAATCGTAGTGACTCGTGATCCAGTTTGGATTGGTTTGAGATCCTGGCGGTGTCCAGAGGAGTTTTTCGTACTTGTTGCCATCGGTCAGTGTGCCTTTGATCCACAGCCACACATATTGATTCAGGGCAATCAGTGGCCAGTTGGGGGCGCGAAAAGTGGCGGCAGTTTTGATCACACTCAGATCCAGCTCTGGTCCGTCGCCGCCGTTGGCCGCCTGAAGGATCTTCGGCACGTTCGACTGATTCAACTCCAGTGCCTTTACCGCCAAGGGGAGGACATCCGACGGTAACGGCTCACCGCTGCCGCGTTTCACCGTGTAGCTGACCGTCACCGCTTTGTTCAGGTTAAAGGCCACCACGCTCTTGGCCAGCGGTATCTCCTGCGGCCCGAGCACGGTGACGGTTTCTTCCGGCGCCGTGTGTGAGCCTCCCGCTGGTGTGCCCGCCGCACCGGTCCAGGTGGCAATGATTTTGTCACCGAGCTGCATGCCGGCGTAATCCACAATGGCGGTCAGGGCATCCTTGGCGTCATTCGGGATCAGGCTGAGGTCGTTCGGCGCTTCCTTGATGCGCGGTGCCTTCAGGTCCAGCGCCACACCCACACTGAATGCCTTCTCATCGGAATAACTGGTCGGCCGTCCATCCGCCCATTTGATGGAGTAGAACGCCTCGACCGTTCCCCCTTCATTGTCCTTGATCAACTCGGCGTTGATGGGGAACGGCACCGGTTGACCGGCAGTAAACGAGGACAGCTTGAGCGAGTCGTCATACCGACCGGTTTTCGAGCCCAGCCACACACCGGTCACCTCGTCATCCTTGACGGTGTTCAGGTATTCAACGGTCAACGTGGTGCCGGCCGTGTCCGCCGGCAATGCGCCGTCCACCACGCCGTCCACTTTCGGCTCCGGCAGCTCTTTCCTCGGTTCGCCGACGTTCAGGATCTCGGCGTGAATCGAGTCGCGGATGGCGTGGGTGGCGTTGACGCGGTTCATCGTTCCCAGCACCGCGTCGTCGATCAGCAACTGGTAATACAGATCCAGCGTGCCGCCTTCGATCTGTTTCAGATGAAGGCCCGGGACGTTGATCAGCAAGGGCACACCGGCCGTGATATCGCCATTGGTAATCGGGCGCAGCGGCAGGTCAGGCAGGTAGGTGCTCAGGTCAGGCCGGGTGCCGAGCCAGATCAGCTTGATCGCCTGGCCGGCCGCAAAGGCGCTGTCGAATGGAATCTCGATGCGCGCCTGTGCCAAGTCCGGATCGAGCGCGCCCTGTGCCGCGTCGAGGGCGACAGGGGCCTGTAACCGCTGGATCTCGCCGATGACATTGATGAACTGGGTCTTGGACAGCAGGTCGGCGGAACCGTCGGCTTTTTTCAGGCGAAAGGACAGGCTGATCTGGGTCTTGGCCAACTGCCGCAGCGCGGCATTGGGTATCGGGATCTCGGGGATGCTGGGGACACTGGCCAGCGCCTCGCCGGTGATTTCCATGTCGATCGGTGCCCCTTCAACCGGTGTGCCCTTGAGCCGGACGATGGGGGTGTCACCCACCTTGAACTTGTTGCTGTCCACGGCAAGGATCTGCGCCGTGCCACAGGCATCCCCCAGCTTGTCGGCATCCAGCTCGTTATTCACCGCTTCCTTGCAGATGGGGGCGGCCAGTCTGTCGGTATCGGACTCCACCCTGACACGCTGCGCGTAACTCCAGTCTTCGGAGCGGTTATCGACCATGTCGTAGAGCTCGAAGGCCACGGCGAGACCGGCATCTGCGGAGTCACCCGCCTCGCGAATGGTTGCCTCGGTGATCTGCACGACAAGCGGCACTGTACCGTCGGCCTCCTCCTGAGTCAGCGGCCCGTGGATGACGAACACCCCGCCCCAGGTCACCTGAACCAAATCGCCGGCCGTTGCATTGGCGTAAGGCTGCGGGCCGTCGTCGGAGGGACCAATGGTGATCGGCACACCGGCGGCGATGTTGTCCTTGTCGATGCCGCCATCGAGAATTTCCCTGGGGATCGTCATTTTCAGTTTCGAGTGCCCCGGCCCTTCGTCGGTGTCATGGCCACCGGGGCGGGTGAGCTTGATCAGCACCTGCATCACTTCGGAGGGCTCGGCCGTTCCACCCTGCCGGGTGACGGCGTAGGACAGCGTGGACGAGCCATCACTGAAGCGCGCGGCGGGCACAAACATCGACAGCGCCGTGCCGACCTCATGATCGTCGACGGTTTTGTTGAACACCGGCTGGCCGTCCAAATAAATCACCAACCGGTCGCCCCGGTACATGGACCCCCACGGCCCGGCGCGGCACAACAGGCCCTGTTTGGGGAAGTTGTCCCGCACGGCCGCAAGGTTGAGGCCCCAGACATCCGGCGATTGCGACACGGGGCCGGTGCGCCCGGGAATGTCGAGCGCTTTGAGCAGCAGGGGTGATGAACCAGCGGGAATGTTGACAGCCATGGCGCGAACTCCGATCGAATGGCGGGGCGATGGAGGTATTGAATGGCGCTGAACCGAGGCTGGCTACTGTCAGAAATTACAGGTGCG
>NZ_NEJJ01000003.1:0-411710 GCF_002113045.1 Pseudomonas sp. B26(2017)
GTAAACTTGCTCGGGTCGTATTCGCACTACTAAAGGGGCAGAGCGAATACCAGCCGAAAGCAAGTTGAGGGTTTCCCCTAAACCATAGAATCTCCCACAGTTGACCGCATTCCACTGTCAGGAATGCGGTTGAATGTGGGAGCGAGCTTGCTCGCGAATGAGGTTGACGCGGTTTAGCTGGCGGCCATCTTCATCCGCCGGGCCTTGAGCCCGGCAATCAGCGAAGGCCCGAGCGCCACCAGCGCCGACCCCAGCACCACCAGCACCGCCCCGCCATACCCCAGCAGATTGATTTGCTCGGCATGCACATACTCGGGCCACACCCCGGCCGCCACCGCTACTGCGCCGAACGTCACCAGCGGCGTGATCGCGAGCGTCGCACTGACCCGTGAGGCTTCCCAATGCGCCAGTGCCTCGGCAAATGCGCCGTAGGCGATCAGGGTGTTCATGCAGCACGCCAGCAGCAGCCAGCCCTGCAACGGGCTCAGCGACAGTGCTTCGAGCGGATGCACCCAAGGCGTCAGCAACATGGCGCAGAACAGGTAGATCACCATCATCACCTGCAACGAATTCCACACCGTCAACAATTGCTTCTGCCCCAACGCGTAAAAGGTCCAGACGGTCGAGGCCAACAGCACCAGCAACACGCCGGCGGTGTAATCAGATAAAGAGGTGAGCAATTCCGCCAGACGCTGATTGAAGAACAGCGCAAAACCGATCAGCAGCACCACCAGGCCAATGCCCTGGCCGATGCTGAAGCGCTCCTTGAACACGAACAGGCTGGCGATCAGCAACATGATCGGCCCCATCTGCACCACCAGTTGCGCAGTGCCGGGGCTGAGCAGGTTCAGGCCCATCAGGTACAGCACGTAGTTGCCCACCAGCCCGAGCACGGCCATCAGTACCAGCCAGCCGCCCTTCGGCCCGAGCACCTTGCGACTCGGCAGCCGTTTGGTCGCCGCCAGATAAATGAACAGACAGCCGCCGGACACCAGCAGACGAAACCAGGTCACCGTGACCGGATCCATCACCATCAGCACCTGCTTGAGCTTGATCGGCAGGATTCCCCACAGAAACGCCGTCAACAGCGCCAGGAACATGCCGTACACCCAACGACCCGATGAAACGTGCATGAGAACCCCAAGCGCCAGAGACAGGAGCGCTCATTCTAGGCGCACAGATCCGCCCGACACAGGGACAGTTGCGCTCAAGCCGCAAATGAAACTGTGCAGGTCGCAGCAGAAAATTGACGAAGGGCCGTTGATCGGCTGACCGGGCAAGGTAAGTGGTTCAGGCATAAGCTCCTTGGATCCAGCCCGGGACAACACTCACCAAGGAGACGCCGTCATGTTAGGCATGCGCGCCCAGGACACCGCCCCCGCCATGCACTTTCGCAGCGACCGCATATGCCGGGTCAATGGCGAGCTGTATTTCAGCACCCGGGAAAACACCCTCGAAGGGCCGTTCGACAGCCCCGAGAAAGCCGAGCAGCAGATAAAGGCCTACATCGCGCGGATGCAGTTGCTGGATTCCGGCAGGTAGATCCGGTCGCCCCATTCGCGAGCAAGCTCGCTCCCGCATTCGATCACATTCCTTCAATAAGAATAGGGTCAACTGTGGGAGCGAGCTTGCTCGCGAAAGCCATCGAGAGAGCAAAACAAATTCCCGGACTTAACGCACGGCCTCAAACAATCCGGTCGCGCCCATCCCGCCGCCCACGCACATGGTCACGATCCCGTAGCGCAGATTGCGTCGCTGCAACTCGCGCACCAGATGCCCGACCTGCCGCGACCCGGTCATGCCGAACGGGTGACCGATGGAAATCGAGCCGCCGTTGACGTTGTATTTCTCGTTGTCGATTTCCAGTCGGTCACGGGCGTACAGGCACTGCGAGGCGAACGCTTCGTTCAATTCCCACAGATCGATGTCCGCCACCTGCAAGCCTTTGGCCTTGAGCAGTTTCGGCACCGAGAACACCGGGCCGATGCCCATTTCGTCCGGCTCGCACCCGGCCACGGTAAACCCGCGGAAAAACGCTTTCGGCTTGAGCCCCAGTTGCAGGGCTTTTTCCAGGCTCATCACCAGCGTCATCGAGGCGCCATCGGACAACTGCGACGAGTTGCCGGCGGTCACCGAACCGTCCTCGGCGAATACCGGTTTCAATCCGGCGAGGCTTTCATAAGTGGTATCCGGACGGTTGCAGTCATCGCGATCAACGATGCCGTCGAGGATCTGCACTTCACCGCTGTTCTTGTCTTCAACGCGGTACTTCACCGCCATCGGCACGATTTCATCGTTGAACAGGCCGGCGGCCTGCGCCTGAGCAGTACGGATCTGACTTTGCAGCGAGTAACGATCCTGCGCCTCGCGACTCACGCCATAACGGCGCGCCACCACTTCGGCGGTCTGGCCCATGGTGTAGTAGATACCTGGCGTCTGCTGCTTGAGCAACGGGTTGATCAGGTGATCAGTGTTGACGCTTTTCAGGGTCAGGCTGATCGATTCGACGCCGCCGGCGACGATGATGTCGCTGCAACCCGATGCAATCTGGTTGGCGGCAATCGCAATCGCCTGCAAACCCGACGAACAGAAACGGTTGAGGGTCATGCCCGCCGTGCCAGTGCCCAATTGCGAGAGCACCGCCACGTTACGACCGATGTTGTAGCCCTGGGCGCCTTCGTTGGAGCCGGCGCCGACGATGCAATCCTCGACGCTGGCCGGGTCGATGTCGTTGCGCGAGAGCAACGCATTGACGCAATGGGCCGCCATGTCATCGGGACGGGTCTGGTTGAACTTGCCGCGAAAGGACTTGGCCAGGCCGGTCCGTACGCTGTCGACGATCACCACTTCACGCATGGCATACCTCATTGTTGCAGTCAGTTGAGAGTGGACCGAGCATATGTCCACTCAATCGCCGACCGCGACAATCATTCACCTCGCGTATGCGAGCCCATCGGCTCAGTCCTTGTGTTTCCTGGCTCGTTTGTCGGACTTCTCGAAAGCTTCTTCCAGCGCACGGTTGATCGTGCGCAAGACCTTGACCCGGGCCCAGCGCTTGTCGTTGGCCTCGACCAGGGTCCAGGGGGAGATTTCGGTGCTGGTGCGGTCGACCATGTCGCCCACCGCGGCACGATAGGCGTCCCACTTGTCGCGGTTGCGCCAGTCGTCTTCGGTGATCTTGAAGCGCTTGAAGGGGATTTCTTCACGCGCCTGGAAGCGCTCAATCTGCGTGTTCTTGTCGATGGCCAGCCAGAACTTGACCACGATCACCCCGGCATCGGCGAGCTGCTCTTCGAAGTCGTTGATTTCGCCGTAGGCACGCATCCAGTCGGCGGTGCTGCAAAAACCTTCGATCCGCTCTACCAGCACCCGGCCGTACCACGAGCGGTCGAACACGGTGAACTTGCCCCGGGCCGGGATGTGTCGCCAGAAACGCCACAGGTAAGGCTGTGCCCGCTCCTCCTCGGTCGGCGCGGCAATCGGCACGATGTTGTACTGACGCGGATCGAGCGCCGCCGCCACCCGACGGATCGCCCCGCCCTTGCCCGCCGCATCGTTGCCTTCGAAAACCGCCACCAGTGCATGGCGGCGCATGCGTTTGTCGCGCATCAGGCCGGACAGCCTCGCCTGTTCGGTGATCAATTGTTCTTCGTAATCTTTCTTTTCCAGACGCTGATCCAGGTTGAGGCTGTCGAGCAGATTCAACTGATCCACCGACGTGCCCAGCGGTTGGGCACTGACCGCACTCGAATGCACGTCGGGGCGCTTCAACGCGTTTTGCAGGCCTTCAAGCAAAATCTTGCCAACGGTCAGACTGCGGTAGTTGGCGTCCACCCCTTCGATGACATGCCACGGCGCATAGTCGCGGCTGGTTCGGCGCAACACACGTTCGCCGTATTTGACGAACTTGTCGTAGGTCTGCGATTGCTGCCAGTCCAGCGGGCTGATCCGCCAGCTGTGCAGCGGGTCGTCGGCCAACGCCTTGAGCCGCGCCTTCATTTGCTTCTTGGAGAGGTGGAACCAGAACTTGAAGATCAGCGCACCTTCGTCGCACAGCATCTTTTCCAGGCGTTCGGCCCCGGCGATGGCCTGATCCAGTCGCGGATCCTTGAACAAGCCGTGGACCCTGCCCTGCAGCATCTGGCTGTACCAGTTGCCAAAGAAAACCCCCATCCGCCCCTTGGCCGGCAGCATCCGCCAGTAACGCCAGGCCGGTGGCCGCGCCAGCTCTTCATCGGTCTGCTGGTCGAAAGTGCGCACTTCGATCAGACGCGGATCCATCCACTCGTTGAGCAATTTCACCGTCTCGCCCTTGCCGGCGCCTTCGATGCCGTTAATCAAAATGATCACCGGAAAACGCTTCTGCTGCTGCAACTCGAACTGGGCTTCCAGCAACGCTTCACGCAGAGCGGGCACGGCGGCTTCGTAGGTGTCTTTGTCGATGGCGTGACCGATTTCAGCGGATTCGAACATAGGGACGGCTCCTTCCAGGATTCAGCAAGACTAGCGGATTGGGCTCTGGCGCGGCACAGAAATTCCCGTCGGCGGCGGATTGTCCTCGAGTGATCGTCAGCCAGGCTTGCCATGGATCAAGCGCCGCCTGCGTGATCGGCTAGAATGGCCGCCTTGTCGTTGCCGAGCCTGCCATGAAACCTGTAATGCCCCACGCCCAAATCGACTGGGATGACCAGGGACGCCCGCGTTCGCGAGTGTTCGACGATGTGTATTTTTCCGACCAGTCGGGGCTGGATGAAACCCGCTACGTGTTCCTCGAACAAAACCGTCTGGCCGAGCGTTTTGCCGCGCTGCCGGCGGGTGGGCGTCTGGTGATTGGTGAAACCGGCTTCGGCACCGGGCTGAATTTTCTCTGCGCCTGGCAGTTGTTCGAACAGCATGCGGTGGCCGGTGCGCGGCTGCATTTCGTCAGCGTGGAAAAGTACCCGCTGAGCCCTGCCGACCTGCAGCGGGCGTTGGCGTTGTGGCCGGATCTCAAGCCGCTGTCCGATCAACTGCTCAAGCATTACGTGGCAATCCATCAAGGCTTCCAGCGTATTGTTCTGGATAACGGTCGCGTGACCCTGACGCTGCTGATCGGCGATGCGCTGGAACAGTTGCCGCAACTGGACGGCCAGATCGACGCCTGGTTTCTCGACGGTTTCGCCCCGGCGAAAAACCCGGAGATGTGGACCGCCGAACTGTTCGCCGAACTGGCGCGACTGGCGGCGCCCGACTCGACCATCAGCACCTTCACCAGTACCGGCTGGGTGCGGCGCCTGCTCAACGCTGCCGGCTTCAAAATGAAGCGCACGCCGGGCATCGGCCACAAGTGGGAAATCCTGCGCGGCGAGTTTCTTGGCTGGCCCGAGAATGTGCCTTTACCCGCCGCGACCAAACCATGGTTTGCCCGCCCGATTCAGTTGAGCAGTGAGCGTCGCGCTCTGGTGATCGGCGCCGGTCTGGCCGGTTGCGCCACGGCGGCCAGCCTCGCGGCGCGGGGCTGGCAGGTCAGTCTGCTGGAGCGACATGACGCCGTGGCCCGGGAAGCCTCGGGCAATCCTCAAGGCGTGCTGTACCTGAAACTGTCCGCCCACGGCACCGCACTGTCGCAGTTGATCGTCAGCGGTTTCGGCTACACCCGGCGCCTGCTGGAAACCCTGCAACGGGGTACCGACTGGGACGACTGCGGCGTGCTGCAACTGGCGTTCAATGAAAAGGAACGCGAGCGTCAGGGGCAACTGGCGGCGGCGTTTCCCGAAGACCTTCTGCAGTGGCTCGATCAACCCGAGGCGCAGGCCCGTGCCGGGGTCGGTCTGGCCCATGGCGGTTTGTACTATCCCGAGGGCGGCTGGGTGCATCCGCCCGCGTTGTGTCAGGCGCAATCCGCACAACCGGGCGTCACGCTGCTCACCCATCAGGAAGCCGTGGAACTGCGCAAGGTTGACGGCCAGTGGCAGGCCTTCGACGGTGATCGATTGATCGCAACAGCACCCGTCGTGGTGTTGGCGGGTGCCGCCGAGATCAAGCGTTTCCCCCAGAGTGCCGACCTGCCCCTCAAACGCATTCGCGGACAAATCACCCGACTGGCGCAGACCACACGAAGTCAGGCACTGGCCACCGTAGTGTGCGCCGAGGGTTATGTCGCACCGGCACGCTTGGGCGAGCACACCCTCGGCGCCAGTTTCGATTTCAACAACGACGACCTGACCCCGACCACCGCCGAACACCTGGGCAATCTGGCGATGCTCGAAGAAATCTCCACGGATCTGGTCGCACGCCTGCACATCAGCGAACCCGACGCCGACCGCCTCGAGGGTCGCGCCGCCTTCCGTTGCACCAGTCCCGACTACCTGCCGATTGTCGGCCCGCTCGCCGATCACGAAGCCTTCACCGACGCGTATCGCGCCTTGAGCAAGGATGCCCGGCAAGTGCCGGACGTTCCCTGCCCATGGCTGGACGGTCTGTACGTCAACAGCGGTCATGGTTCACGCGGATTGATCACCGCACCACTGTCTGGCGAGTTGCTGGCCGCGTGGCTCGATAACGAACCGCTGCCGCTGCCGCGCAGTGTGGCCGAAGCCTGTCATCCCAACCGGTTTGCCCTGCGCCGTCTGATTCGTGGCAAATGAACCCGGGCTCAATCAGTCAGCGGACACAATGCGACCGGTAAGGTCGACACGCTTATAACCGATCGTTCTAAAACTCCCACATGCGTGCCGGGTCAGTTTCAGGGTACCGGCCATTTCGGCGCGGTTCAGCAACACCCTCCCCAACGGAAAAACCGGTAAGGACTTTATGTGCGGATTAGCTGGCGAGTTACGTTTTGATCAACAACCTGCAGACCTTGCAGCCATCGAGCGAATCACCCATCACCTGGCCCCTCGCGGCCCCGATGCGTGGGGCTTCCATGCCCAGGGACCGATTGCCCTGGGCCATCGACGCCTGAAAATCATGGACCTGTCGGACGGCTCGGCGCAGCCGATGATCGACAGCCAACTGGGCCTGTCCCTGGCCTTCAACGGCGCGATCTACAACTTCCCGGAACTGCGCGCCGAACTCGAAGCGCTCGGTTACGCGTTCTATTCCGGCGGCGACACCGAAGTGCTGCTCAAGGGGTATCACGCCTGGGGCGAAGCGCTGCTGCCGAAACTCAACGGCATGTTCGCCTTCGCCATCTGGGAGCGTGACGCCCAGCGCTTGTTCATCGCCCGCGACCGTCTCGGTGTGAAGCCGCTGTACCTGTCGCGCACCCGCCAGCGCCTGCGTTTTGCGTCAGCCCTGCCGGCACTGCTCAAGGGCGGCGACATCAACCCGATCCTCGATCCGGTGGCGCTCAATCATTACCTGAATTTCCACGCCGTGGTGCCCGCGCCGCGCACCTTGCTGGCCGGCATCGAAAAGCTGCCGCCAGCGAGCTGGATGCGCATCGAAGCGGATGGCACCACCGAGCAGAAAACCTGGTGGACCCTGCCCTACGGCCCACGCGACGACGAGAAAAATCTGACCCTCGAAGACTGGCGCGACCGCGTGCTCGACAGCACCCGCGAAGCCGTGGCGATCCGCCAACGAGCGGCAGTGGATGTGGGTGTGCTGCTTTCCGGCGGCGTCGATTCCAGCATGCTCGTCGGTTTGCTTCGTGAAGTCGGCGTGGAAAACCTGTCGACCTTTTCCATCGGTTTCCAGGATGCCGGCGGCGAGCGCGGTGACGAATTCCAGTATTCCGATCTCATCGCCAGGCACTACGGCACCCGGCACCATCAATTGCGCATCGATGAAAAAGAGATCATCGAGCAACTGCCCGCCGCGTTCCGCGCCATGAGCGAGCCGATGGTCAGCCACGATTGCATCGCCTTCTATCTGCTGTCCCGCGAAGTGGCCAAGCACTGCAAAGTGGTACAGAGCGGCCAGGGCGCCGACGAACTGTTCGCCGGTTATCACTGGTATCCACAGGTGGACGGCGCGGCCGATCCGTATGCGGCCTATCGTGAGGCGTTTTTCGATCGCAGCTACGACGATTACGCCGCCACGGTGCAGCCGAAATGGCTGACCGCCAATGACGCCGCTGGCGACTTCGTGAAGGAACATTTCGCACAGCCCGGCGCCAATGCAGCAGTCGACAAGGCTCTGCGCCTGGACAGCACTGTGATGCTGGTGGACGACCCGGTCAAACGGGTCGACAACATGACCATGGCCTGGGGCCTGGAGGCGCGCACGCCGTTTCTCGACTATCGCCTGGTGGAGTTGTCGGCCCGTATTCCCGGCAAATTCAAACTGCCGGACGGCGGCAAGCAGGTGTTGAAAGAAGCCGCGCGACGGGTAATTCCGAGTGAAGTGATCGACCGCAAAAAGGGTTACTTCCCGGTGCCGGGTCTCAAGCATTTGCAGGGCGATACCCTGAACTGGGTACGCGAACTGCTGCTCGATCCGAGCCAGGATCGCGGCCTGTTCAACCCGGCCATGCTCGACAAATTGCTGACCGATCCACAAGGTCAGTTGACCCCGCTGCGCGGCTCCAAGCTGTGGCAACTGGCGGCCCTGAACCTGTGGCTCAGCGAACAAGGAATCTGATCGATGAAACCTCACGCCACGGCTTACAGCCAACGGCTGCTGCGCGGTCAGACGCCGTCCTACGAGCGCTTGCAGGCGCGACTGGCCGAGGACGGCAGCGAGCCGGCCGCCGAACCGATTGCAGTGCACTGCGGCTGGGGCCGATTGCTGATCGGCCACACCTTTCCCGATCCGGCGAGCCTTGCCCGGGAACTGCTGAACGAGCAGACCGGCGAGCGCGACATCGCGTTGTACGTCGCCGCGCCGCAGCAGATTCTCGGCCTGGAACCGACCCAACTGTTTCTCGACCCGTCCGACACCCTGCGGTTGTGGTTCAGCGATTATCGTCAGGCAACCCGGGTATTTCGTGGCTTTCGCATTCGTCGTGCGCAAAGTGACGCGGACTGGCAGGCGATCAATCAGCTGTATCAGGCACGCGGCATGTTGCCGATCGATCCCACCCTGCTCACCCCGCACCATCAGGGCGGCCCGGTGTACTGGCTGGCGGAAGACGACGACAGCGGCGCGGTAATCGGCAGCGTCATGGGCCTCAATCACCAGAAGGCTTACAACGACCCGGAAAGCGGCAGCAGTCTCTGGTGCCTGGCAGTCGATCCACAGTGCTCGCGTCCCGGTGTCGGCGAAGTGCTGGTGCGCCATCTGATCGAGCATTTCATGAGCCGCGGCCTGAGCTACCTCGATCTGTCGGTGCTGCATGACAACCGTCTGGCGAAAAATCTCTACGCCAAGCTCGGTTTTCGCAACCTGCCGACCTTCGCCATCAAGCGCAAGAACGGCATCAATCAGCCGCTGTTCCTCGGGCCGGGGCCGGAGGCACAGTTCAACCCTTATGCGCGGATCATCGTCGAGGAAGCCCATCGGCGCGGCATCGATGTGCAGGTGGACGACGCCGACGCCGGGCTGTTCACCCTCAGCCACGGCGGGCGCCGGGTGCGTTGCCGCGAATCCCTGAGCGACCTGACCAGCGCCATCAGCATGAACCTGTGTCAGGACAAGAGCCTGACCCACAAGGTGTTGAAAGCTGCCGGACTGAATGTGCCGTCGCAGCAATTGGCGGGGAACGCGGACGACAATCTGGCGTTTCTCGACGAATACCAGCGAGTAGTCGTCAAACCGCTGGATGGCGAACAGGGCCAGGGCGTGGCGGTGGATCTGCAGACCATCGAGGACGTGCAGCAGGCCATCGAAGCCGCCAGGCAGTTCGACACTCGCGTACTGCTCGAAAGCTTCCACGAAGGCCTGGACCTGCGGATTCTGGTGATCGGTTTCGAGGTGGTTGCAGCGGCAATCCGGCGGCCGGCAGAAGTGGTCGGCGACGGTCATCATTCCATCGGCGCGCTGATCGAAGCCCAGAGCCGGCGACGGCAAGCGGCGACCAGCGGCGAAAGCAAAATCCCGCTGGATCACGAAACCCAGCGCACCCTGCACGCGGCCGGTTATGACTACAACAGCATCCTGCCGGCCGGTGAGCATCTGTTCGTGCGACGCACGGCGAACCTGCACACCGGCGGCACGCTGGAAGACGTCACGGCGATTCTGCACCCGACTCTGGCCGACGCTGCCGTGCGCGCGGCCAGGGCGCTGGAGATCCCGATGGTCGGGCTCGACCTGATGGTGCCAGCGGCGGATCAACCGGCGTACGTGTTCATCGAAGCCAACGAGCGGGCGGGTCTTGCCAACCATGAACCGCAACCGACGGCCGAGCGGTTTGTCGATCTGTTGTTTCCGCACAGTCAGCCGGCCGTTTGATTTCTCTTCGGCGTCATTCCCGCGTTCAACGCGCGAATGACGCCCCGCAACAGGAGTTTCCATGACCACCCAAATTCCCGAACCGGACCTGAACTACCTGCAGAAAGTCCTGCTGGAAATGCTCGCCATTCCCAGCCCCACCGGGTTCACCGACACCATCGTGCGCTACGTCGCCGAGCGTCTCGAAGAACTTGGCATTCCCTTCGAAATGACCCGTCGCGGCACGATCCGCGCCACCCTCAAAGGCAAGAAAAACAGCCCCGATCGCGCAGTGTCGGCGCACCTCGACACCATCGGCGCCGCCGTGCGCGCGGTGAAAGACAATGGGCGTCTGACCCTGGCCCCGGTGGGTTGCTGGTCGAGCCGGTTTGCCGAGGGCAGTCGCGTCAGCCTGTTCACCGACAACGGCGTGATTCGCGGCAGCGTGTTGCCATTGATGGCTTCCGGGCATGCCTTCAACACTGCCGTGGACGAGATGCCGATCAGTTGGGATCACGTCGAGCTGCGTCTGGACGCCTACTGCGCGACCCGCGCCGATTGCGATTCGCTGGGCATCAGTGTTGGCGATGTGGTGGCCTTCGATCCTTTGCCCGAGTTCACCGAAAGCGGCCACATCAGTGCCCGCCATCTGGACGACAAGGCCGGTGTCGCCGCGCTGCTGGCCGCGCTGAAAGCCATCGTCGACAGCGGCCAGGAGTTGATGATCGACTGTCATCCGCTGTTCACCATCACCGAGGAAACCGGCAGCGGCGCGGCGGCAGCGTTGCCGTGGGACGTCAGCGAATTCGTCGGCATCGACATCGCCCCGGTCGCACCGGGCCAGCACTCCAGCGAACATGCCGTGAGCGTGGCCATGCAGGATTCCGGCGGCCCGTACGACTATCACCTGTCGCGGCACCTGTTGCGACTGGCGGGTGAACACGAGTTGCCGGTGCGCCGCGACCTGTTCCGCTATTACTTCAGCGACGCCCATTCGGCCGTCACTGCCGGTCACGACATCCGCACCGCCCTGCTCGCCTTCGGCTGCGACGCGACCCACGGCTACGAACGTACGCACATCGACAGCCTCGCGGCACTCAGTCGCTTGCTCGGGGCCTACATTCTGAGCCCGCCGGTGTTCGCCAGCGATGCACAACCGGCCAATGCTTCACTGGACCGATTCAGTCATCAGATCGAACACGAAACGCAGATGGAGAGCGACACCCGTGTGCCGTCGGTGGACAGCCTGGTGGGGCAACGCTCGGAAAGTTGAGTCTGGCCCTCGGCGGTCATTCGCCGTAGCATCCCGACATTGATTTAGCCGAGGTGCCCATGCTGATTCCCTACGACGCGCTAGAAGTCGACACCCTCACCCGCCTGATCGAGGATTTCGTCACCCGTGACGGTACCGACAACGGTGACGACACGCCGCTGGAAACCCGCGTGCTGCGGGTTCGCCAGGCACTGACCAAAGGTCAGGCGCTGATTGTCTTCGATCCGGAAAGCGAGCAATGCCAATTGATGCTCAAGCACGACGTGCCCAAGCACCTGTTCGACTGAAAACGGTCAGCGGCCCTTGCCGCTGGCCTGTTTGCGCTGGATCCGTTCGTAGACCTCGGCGCGATGCACGCCGACCTGCTCCGGCGCTTCGACGCCGAACCGCACACTGGAGCCGTTGACCGCCAGAACGCGCAGAGTGATGTTGTCGCCGATGGAAATCAGTTCACCGACAACACGGCTGAGTACAAGCATGGGAGGTGTCCTTCAAGGTTTGCGAGCCTTGAAGATGCGCGGGTTTCGCCCGCCCTACAATGCACGCCGGGCAATTCAGTCATTCCCTACGCGCCAAGGCGCGCAAGCCTTCAGACGTTTCCTTCAGGCCTGCGAGATTCAGCTCGCGGAAAACCTCGGCCCGAACAGAATCACACTCGCCCCGATCACACACAACGCCACTCCGATCCAGTCCGAACCCAGCGGGCGGATGCGTTCGACCACCGCCAGCCAGCCAATCGAAGCAATGATGTAGATGCCACCGTATGCGGCATAGGCGCGACCGGCGTAGGTCGCTTCGACGCGCGTCAACAGCAGCGCGAACAGGGTGAGGCTGATCAGCGCCGGGATCACCCACAGGGCGCTCTTGCCCTGGCGCAACCACATCCAGAACGCGAAACAACCGGCGATTTCGAACAGCGCGGCGAGGAAAAACCACAGGTAGTTGAGCATGCAAAACATCTCGTCGGGGTGACTGTTGCGGCCACCCTAACGATGCGGCGAACGCGGGGCAAGTTCAGCCGTTGTTCTGTCTGGCCTTGGCACGCATCTTTTCAGCCATCGCGGTCATTTCGTTGTAAAGCAATTGCGGATTCTTCTGCTTGAGCGCCCAGGCCATGCGTCCTTGTTCGTGGGGCAGGATCATGAACTCACCGGCCGCGACTTGTTTGTAGATGTAGTCGGCAATATCGCTGGCGGTGATCGGCGAACTTTCCAGCAACTTGCCGACCTGGGCTTTCATCGCCGGCGTCGGGCCACGGAAAGAATCCAGCAGGTTGGTCTGGAAGAACGACGGGCAGACCACATGAACCCCGACTTCCTGTTGAGCCAGTTCGATCAACAGACTTTCCGACAGCGCCACCACACCGGCCTTGGCTACGTTGTAATTGCTCATCGCCGGGCCCTGCATGAGCGCGGCCATCGAGGCAATGTTGATGATCTTGCCCTTGCTCTGCTCCAGCAACGGCAGGAACGCCTTGCAGCCCTTGACCACGCCCATCAGGTTGATCGCGATCTGCCAGTCCCAGTCCTCCAGCGACAGCTCGCTGAAGAAACCGCCCGAGGCCACCCCGGCGTTGTTGACGATGATGTCGATGCCGCCAAGTTTCACTTCGCAGGCCTGGGCGAATGCGGTGAGCTGGCTGTAATCACGCACGTCGCAGCGCTGGATGAAGCCATCGCCGCCAGCCTCGCGAACGAGTTTCAGGGTCTCTTGCAAACCGGGCTCGCTGACGTCGGACAAGGCCAGTTGCCAGCCTTCACGCGCCCAGCGCAGCGCGATTTCGCGACCCAGGCCTGAGCCCGCGCCAGTGATCATCATGCGATTTTGCATAGCAGACAGCCTTGTTGTTCCGGGGAAGATGCGCGGAGTGTAGCGAAGGATCATCAGCGACCCACGCTCCATCAGATTGCTGAATGGCGAGGGCAAACCGCGACAACAAACGAAATAAGCACGCGAGCCAAATACCTTAAAAAAACATTGAATTTTCTTTCATGCGCACCAGTCGGAATTTGTAAGCCGTCTGGAATTAGTTCAACTTCCAGCCGCCCTTGAACACCAAGACTTCACAGACGCTATCAACAAGGAAATAGACATGGGCACAATTCTAATCATCATCCTGATCCTGTTGCTGATCGGTGGTCTGCCGGTCTTCCCGCACTCCAGAAGTTGGGGTTATGGCCCTTCGGGCATTATCGGTGTGGTGCTGGTAGTACTGTTGGTGCTGTTGTTACTCGGTCGGATATGACTGTTTGACCGACAAAAAAAGAGGCCCTTCAAAAGGGCCTCTTTTTTATTGCGCCGAATGATCAGTCCGGCTTGCCGTTAATCACACCGGCGGTATTGTCGAGCAGGCTCTTGGTAGCCGTCTGCAGGAACGCTTCGAGCTTGAGCTTCAGCTCGGCGGTGCGCGGGGCGTCCGGAATGATTTCGGCAGAAGGATTGGCGCCCAGTTGGTACTGATAGATCTTCGGTGCCATTTCCTTCTCTTTCGGCAGCACCAGGATCTGGTCGGCGGTGACAATGGCGGTGGTCTGCTCGCTGCCCGACGGCTTGATCACACCGAAACCGGTGTCACCCTGCGGCAGGTTCAGCAGATCGCGGCCCCAGCACTGATGGCGCACTTCGCCGCCGAGGCGACCCATGATGGTCGGCACGATGTCGATCTGGGTGCCCACAGTGTGGTCGCGGGTACCGAATTTCTCCTGGATGCCCGGTGCGATCATCAGCATCGGCACGTTGAAGCGGCCCAGGTCCATTTCGGTGATCTGACGCTCGTTGCCAAAACCGTGGTCGCCGACGATGACGAACAGGGTTTCCTTGAAGTACGGCTCCTTGCGGGCCTTCTCGAAGAACTGGCCCAGCGCCCAGTCAGCGTAACGCATGGCGGTCAGGTGCTCGTTGAGCGGGCCACGATCGGTGACGCGCTCGACCGGCAACGGCGTCGGCAAGGCATACGGCGTGTGGTTGGACAGGGTCTGCAGCAGCGCGTAGAACGGCTTGCCGTTTTCCCGCGCCTTGAGCTCCACCAGACCACGGTCGAACATGTCCTGGTCGGACACGCCCCAGGTCGGATCGGAGAACACCGGGTTCACGAAGTCGTTGCGGCCGACGAAGTTGGTCATGCCCTGGTTGCTGAAGAATCCGGACTGGTTGTCCCAGGCAAAGTCACCGTTGTAGACGTAGACATCGTCATAGTTGCGCGCGCTGAGCAACTGCGGCAGGCCGGACAGTTTGTGGCTGCCCTCCGGGGTCTGCATCAGATACTCGAAACCCGGCAGGTTCGGGAAGCAGGCCATGGTGGCGAACATGCCCTGGTGGGTATGGGTGCCGTTGGAGAAGAAGCGGTCGAACAGCAGGCCTTCCTTCGACAGCTTGTCGAGGTACGGCGTGATGTTGCCCGGCGCGCCCAGAGCACCGACCGAGTGACCGGCCATGCTTTCCATCAGGATCACGACGACGTTCTTGATCGGCAGGGTCTTGTCGGCAGGCGGCGTGTATTCACGACGCACGGCGGCGATATCGGCATCTACCAGTTTGTCGTCCGGCATCACCAGCATCTCGCGCACGACTTTCTGCGCCTGATCCTGCGGCAGCGTAGCTTTCCAGATGTTGTCGCGATCCTCGCCCATCCGGTCCTTGGCCGCCGCGATCAGCGACAGCGTGCCGTTGAGGCCGAGCTGGTTGGCGAAGTTCGAATCGGTGGTGTACACGTCACCCCAACGCAGCGGCGGGCCTTGACGCAGAGTGCCGCGAGCGGCGACCACGCAGATCAGCAGGCACACCACGAACACCGCCAGACGCGCATACCAAGGCGCCACTTGACGGGTGCCGACGTTGCCACCGCTGAACGGGCCACGTGGGCGGGTCAGACGGTCGGCGCCCTTGAACGCCAGGGTCAGGATCAACGTGCCCACGACCCACGCCAACAGGTAGCGCACCACCGGGAAACCGTACCAGAGCATGCTCATCACGGTTTTCGGATCTTCCTTCACGTACTGGAACACCAGGCCGTTGAGGCGCTGGTGGAACTCGCGATAGAAGTCCATCTCCATCAGGCCGAGGAACAGCGCGATGCTCGAAGCGACAGTCAGCCACAGACGGAAGAACCCGCGCGCCGCCATGGCCCGGGCACTGAACAGCGCCAGCACCAGCGGAATGCAGACATACACCACCAGGCGAATATCGAAGCGCAGGCCGTTGGCGAAGGCTTCGAGGAACGTCGAGGCCGGGGTGTCGAGGATCATCTCGCGGTTGTAGACCAGCAGCGCGAGGCGCAGCACGGAAAACATCACCATCATGACCAGCGCGCACAGGAGCGTGTAGGCCAGATGCGATTTGACGGTCGGTTGCAGCAGGCGACTGGAAGATCGCTGCTGACTCAGGGCGTCCGGGTTTGCCATGTCGTTTTAGGACCCATTGGAAGTTGAAGTTGCAAAAATTCAGCTGCGCCCTGCCCTCTGTTGGCCGTTCCAGGCCCCGGGGCTTGCGCGGAGCGCAAATGTTGCACGATCACCGGCGGCATTGCCATTGATTAGTGCCCGCTGCCGGACGCTTTCATTCAAGGCACAGCGCATCGGGACAGGTGCAAACAGCGCGGGCGAATTGTCTTGGAGACTTTGTGAAAATTTCGTTCAACGCATATCCGGAAACACAATAAGCCTTGAAAACAAAACGCCCCGAATTCTTCGGGGCGTTTACAGATGAACGCGATATTTATTTCTCGGCGCGTTCTTTCAAGGCTTTCAGGGTGTTGAACGGTGCATCGACCACAAACTTGTTGGCGATCATCGACGGCACGCTGCCACCTGGCTCGGTGTGAACCTGATAAGTCACTTCAACCTGATCGCCCTTTGGCACGAACTTCCAGAAACCTTTGACCTGCGCGACCCGCACAAAGCCCTTCTCTTCGGGCAGGTACTTCGGCAAGCCTTCCAGATTGCGGGTCAGGCTGCCATCGGCGCCTTCAACAGTGGTGACATGCAGGATGGAGTCGCGCGGAGTGACCGGCCATGGCGTGTTGAACTGAGTGTAGGTCCAGCTCTGGTCACCTTCGTGCTTGAGCAGTTTCTGGGTCTTGCACTCGTGAATCCAGGCGCACGCACCGGAAACGTCTTCCTGCAAGGCGCGCAGTTTAGCGATGGTGGTCTTCATCAAGGTCACGCCCTGATAAGACTTGTAGTCCGAACCCGGCACTTCGCTCAGGGAGACCTTGATGCCGTCCTCGTTCTTGGCGACTTTCCAGTCTTCAGCCTGGGCGGCCGAGGTGGCCAGCACGGCAGTCAAACCACACAACACAGCGATACGATGCAGCGAACCCATAGTCTTATTCCTTATTGTTGAAGTTCCGTTCGTTTGACACATCACGCCGCCGTCATCTGCTCCCACCATCCGAGCAGTCTGATCGCGTCTTCCTGGCTGCTGCCGCAGACGTCGGGATCGGCCTTGAAGCCTGAACAGACCGCCGGACGCTCCGGTCGGCCGAAAATGTTGCACAGGTTATCGACCGACAACTGAACGCAGCGTTCACCGGCAGGTTTGCCATCGGGCATGCCTGGAATCGGCGAACTGATGGAGGGGGCAATGCAGCAGGCGCCACAGCCTTCACGGCATTTCATGACGACGCGTTCCTCGCAGCGGGCAATGTGTTAAAGGGACGCGGAACAGGGTAACCGCTTAAACGGCTGTTTTAAATTCCCTGAACCGGGGTTTTTACGCAGAAACGAAAGTGACTGACCAGTCTCCGACAAAGCGTCTGGTCTGCGGGTCACCGATGGGGACGATTTATTGCTTGAACTCGAAATCCAGCGCCGCGCCTTCGACTTCCCGACGCTCCTCATTGCGCAGCTGCAACTGCATTTCGTTGCTGAGCAAACGGCCGTTGAGCTGGAACCCGCTGTTCTTGTCGCCGAACATTTGCGGCAGGATCGGTTCGCGCTTGGGCAGCGTCACGGAGCCAGGCGGTTTCAATTCCTGGACCATGTCTTTGGGCAGACTCAAATCGAGCTTCGTGGACGGCAACGGCGTCTTGGCCACTTCTTTCGCCGACTTGGACTTGGAAGCGACCGGAGCGCGCTTCTTGGCTGGAACAGCCTTTTTCTGCGGTTCTTTCTTCGCTGGAACGGCTTTCTTGACCGTGACCGTTTTTTTCGCGGTGGCTGCAGCCGGCGTCTTTTCCTGAGCCGCGGCCGCCGTCGCGCCAGGCACATGACCCATCATCAACAGGCAGAGCACAACCCAGGCGACAGAAAATTTCGCTTTCATGAACCCAACGAAGCTAACGGCAGAGGGCCATATGCTCGCCTGTTGGACGCCACATGACAAGCTCCGCCACTGTTTCAAAATCCGCCGGCCATCTCCTGGCAGAGCTGGGTCGCCAACATGCCAAGGGTCATCAGCGCCCGTTCCGCTTCACGATTCCACGGTATGCCGCAGTTCAACCGGATGCAGTGGTTAAACTGCTCGGTGTTGCTGAAAATCAGGCCCGGCGCAATGCTGATGCCCTGTTGCAGCGCCCGCACGTGCAATTCCTGGGTGTTGACCCGCCCCGGCAGACTGACCCACAGAATGAATCCGCCGGTCGGCCGGGTCATCTGTGTGCCTTCGGGAAAGTACTGCTGAACCGCCAGCTGGAACGCACTGAGATTTTTTCGGTATTCCTGGCGGATGTACCGTAAATGCCGGTCATAACCACCGTTTTCCAGGTAAGCCGCGATGGCCATTTGCGTGACACTGCACGCCGAATGGGTGCTGAAGGTCTGCAAGCGCTGGATTTCCTGCTGATACTTGCCGGCGATCATCCAGCCGATGCGCACACCGGGGGACAACGTCTTGGAAAAACTCGAGCAATAGATCACCCGATCGAGCCGGTCGTAGGCCTTGAGCGACTTGGTGCGGCCCTGCTCGAACATCAACTCGCCATAGATGTCGTCTTCGACAATCTGGATATCGAAGTCCGAAGCCAGTCTCAGCAGTTGTTTTTGACGCTCCTCTGGCATGGTGCCGCCGAGCGGATTACTCAGGCGCGTGGTCAGCACCAGCGCCTTGATCGACCATTGGTTGGCCGCCAGTTGCAGGGCTTCGAGGCTCATGCCGGTGGCGGGGTCGCTGGGGATCTCGATGACTTTCAGGCCCAGCAGATCCGCCAGTTGCAGCAGTCCGTAATAAGTCGGTGATTCGGCGGCGATCAGGTCGCCGGGGCGGGTCAGCACCCGCAACGACATCTGCAAGGCGTCGACGCAGCCGTGGGTGATCACTACTTCCGAGGGGTCAACGACCACGCCTGCATCGCGCATGCGAATTGCCACTTGCCGGCGCAACGGTTCGAAACCGGGGCTGAACATATAGCTGAACGCCCGAGGGCTGTGAAACCGGGTGACCTTGGCCAGTTGCTGATGCAGGGCACGCACTGGCAAGTAATCGACACTCGGCACCGCCGCTCCCAGCGGGAACACGCCTTCACGACGTGATTCGACCAATACTTGCTGAATGATGCTGCTGCGGGTGACCAGGCCTGGCCGTTCGACCCGGGCGATGTCCGGCGTGGGCGCCGTCAGTGCGGGAGTCTGGTGCACGTAGTAACCGGACTGCGGCCGCGCGCGGATCAGGCCCTGATCCTCGAGGTTGGCGTAAGCCTGCAGCACCGTGGCATGGCTGACGTTGAGCTGCGAACTCATCTTGCGCACCGAAGGCACGCGCTCGCCCGGTTGATAGACGCCACGGCGGATATCTTCGGCCAGCTGTTGAGCAATACGTTGGTAGAGCAAGAGATTGGTCATGACGCAGCACTCGATTTCACGGGCGTTTTATTCTTGTGTGAAACAATACCGGAACAGTTTGGAAGTGTACTGGGACAGTTGCCATATTAGTCAACCATACAGTGCAGTGTCGGTGAAATCTGTACTGCTTTGTGAGGTAATCGACAGACGTAAAAAAGCCCGGCGCTGCCTGACAGCCCGGGCTTTCCAGTAACGCCACCCTCAGCGGGCGGCGCCGAGCTGGCCTTTTTCGTCGGAGAACACGATTTCAACCCGACGATTCTGTGCACGCCCGCGCTCGGAAGCGTTGGCGTCCACCGGGTATTCGTCGCCGTAACCTTCGACCTGAATACGCTTTTCGTCGATGCCCAGATCCGTCAACACGTCTGCTACCGACTGCGCGCGATCGCGGGACAGTTTGAGGTTTTCCTGTTTGCCACCGGTGCTGTCGGTGTAACCCTCGATACGCACCACGCGTTTCGGGTTGAGTTGCAGGAACTGCACGATTTTCAGCACAACGCGGTTGGCCGAGTTTTTCAGTTCGGCTTCACCGGTGTCGAACAGCACGTCACCCAGGGTCATCACCAGACCACGGTCGGTCTGGGTAGTGGCCAGTGCAACGATCTGCTCTTCCAGCCATTTACCCTGCTGTTGCACGCTCAGCAGTTTGGACTCGCGCAGTGCCAGTTGCAGGCGTTGGCGCTCCAGTTCCAGCTTCGCTGCGCGCTCTTCGTTGAGGACCTGATTGGTGTGCTCACGGGCAATTTCGCTGTAGCGCTGACTCAGGTAGGCGTAATGCACCACGTCCGAGCCGCTGCCCCAGTACGTCGACAGTCGATCGGCACGGGCCAGGGACTCGCCGGCACGAATCACGTCTTTCGGCGCGATGCGCAGCACGTTGGAATCCTCCTTGACCTTCTGGAAATCGGTGCTGGCCTGCTGCAATGCGGATTCGCTGTGCTGACCGGCGCAGCCGTAAAGGCTGGCGCAACCGGCAAGGAGCAGAGCGCCAATGGCTTTGGACTTCGGGCTCATTGGGCATCCCCCAGTTGCTTGCGCAGTCGGACGATGCGGGTATTGAGCACATTCACATGCTCTTCGCTCTTCTGGGTCAACACTTTGGCTTCCGCCAGACGTGCGTCGAGTTCGGCCTGTTCGAATCGCATTCGCGCATTTTTGTAAGACTCACCCGCCATACTGCCTTTGGCCCGGTTGAACTTGTCTTCTGCCAGTTTCATTTCCGGCACGTCTTCGGCGGTGGCGCCCACGGCTTTGGCTTGCTCAAGGGCCTGCTCGGTCAGGCGCATTTGTTCGTTGGGTGCCGGATCGCTCGCGCAACCGGCCAGGGCCAGAACGGCCATGGCCGCGAAAAGAAGTCGATTACTCACTAAGAATCCCTACTGTTTTGGGGCGCTGACAGGTGCTTGCGGTGGCTGTTGCTGCTGCGCCTTCCAGCGCTCGATGTTGCGTTGCAGCGCGGCTTCCGTCAGGCCGGATGCGGGCAATTCTGTCATCTTTTTGGCCAGCTGTCCGCGCAACCACGGATCGTTGCAGGCCGAGTTGTGCGAAACCGCCAGGAACAGACCAGGCCGATCGATAGGTTGTTCAAAGGCCAGTAGATCATTGGCCATACCCAGTGCCTGCGCGGCCGCCATGCCCGAATAGCGACCGGCCAGTACATATTCCACCTCGCCCAGCAGAAGTTTCTGAAACGCCTGGGTCAGGTTTGCCGTACGGCTCAGGGTCAATTGCTGCTCGGCGAAAGTGCCGAATGCCGGAGTCATTCGAGACTTTTCCGACAAGCCGCCGGTATGCCCGTGCAGATCAATGGCTTCGGTGTAAACCAGCGTCGAGCCTTTACGCGTCCATACCAGGTAATCGTTTTCCAGCAACGGCGGGTGAATGTAGTCGAAATTTTCCAGCTCATTGAAGGTCATCGGCGCGTCGGCCAGCATGTCCATGCGCCCGCTGCGCACTTCGTCGAGGGCCTGGGAACGCTTGCCGGCATACAGCAGTTCGACTTTGATGCCCAGATCCTTGGCCACCTGTTGCAACAGGTCGGCACTGGCACCGATCAGTTGTTTGGGATTCTGCGGATCCTGCCAGAGGTACGGCGGTGCATCCGGGCTGCCGGTCACGACGAGCCGCTCGCACTTGCCCGCCGCCACCGACAGGCCCGGCAACAATGCCAGCCCCAGCAACCACGAGCAGCCCAACCGACGATGCAGATCCATGGCGAAACGCTCCCACTCAAATCCGAGACAAAAAAAAGCCCGACCAAAAGGTCGGGCTCTTTATAAGTGAAGCAGCCGGATTAGACCAGCTTCTCCAGCTCAGGTACGGCTTCGAACAGATCCGCCACCAGGCCGTAATCGGCCACCTGGAAGATCGGTGCTTCTTCGTCCTTGTTGATCGCAACGATCACTTTGGAGTCTTTCATGCCGGCCAGGTGCTGGATCGCGCCGGAGATACCGACGGCGATGTACAACTGTGGCGCAACGATCTTGCCGGTCTGACCGACCTGCATGTCGTTCGGTACAAAACCTGCGTCGACCGCGGCGCGGGAAGCACCCACGGCAGCGCCCAGCTTGTCGGCCAGAGCGTACAGGTGCTTGAAGTTATCGCCGTTCTGCATGCCGCGGCCGCCGGAAACGACGATCTTGGCAGCGGTCAGCTCAGGACGATCGGACTTGGCCAGTTCCTCGCTGACAAAGCTGGAAGTGCCGGCGTTGTGAGCAGCAGCAACCGCTTCAACAGTAGCCGAACCGCCTTCAGCGGCAACCGGGTCGAAACCGGTGGCACGCACGGTGATCACTTTGATCGCAGCGGTCGATTGCACGGTAGCGATGGCGTTACCGGCGTAGATCGGGCGCTGGAAGGTGTCAGCGCTTTCTACCGAGATGATCTCGGAGATCTGGTCAACGTCCAGCTGGGCAGCAACGCGCGGCAGGATGTTTTTGCCGTTGGAAGTGGCGGCAGCCAGGATGTGGCTGTAGCCCTTGCCCAGTTCGGCAACCAGCGGAGCAACGTTTTCCGGCAGCTGATGCGCGTAGGCAGCATTGTCAGCGTTCAGGACTTTGCTCACGCCAGCGATTTTCGCAGCGGCTTCAGCCACGGCGCCAGCGCCCTGGCCTGCAACCAGAACGTGGATGTCGCCACCGATTTTGGCAGCGGCAGCAACGGTGTTCAGAGTGGCCGGGGCCAGCACTTTGTTGTCGTGTTCAGCAATAACCAAGATAGTCATTTAGATTACCTTCGCTTCGTTTTTCAGTTTCTCGACCAGTTCAGCCACCGACTTGACCTTGATGCCTGCGCTGCGTGCGGCCGGCGCTTCGACTTTCAGGGTTTTGTTGGTGGAGGCGGTGGAAACGCCCAAAGCGTCCGGAGTCAGCGTCTCGAGAGGCTTCTTCTTGGCTTTCATGATGTTTGGCAGGGACGCGTAGCGCGGCTCGTTCAAACGCAGGTCGGTGGTGACGATCGCTGGCAGTTTCAGGGAAACGGTCTGCGCGCCGCCGTCGATTTCGCGGGTCACGGCAACGCTGTCGCCGGAGACTTCGACTTTCGAAGCGAAAGTGCCCTGACCGTAGCCGCTCAGTGCAGCGAGCATCTGGCCAGTCTGATTGTTGTCGCTGTCGATGGCCTGTTTGCCCAGGATCACCAGCTGAGGCTGTTCCTTGTCGACCACGGCCTTGAGCAGTTTGGCCACGGCCAGGGAAGTCAGGTCTTCAGCGGATTCGACGAGGATGGCGCGGTCGGCACCCAGAGCCAGTGCGGTACGCAGCTGTTCCTGAGCAGTGGACGGACCGATGGAGACGACGACGATTTCAGTCGCAACGCCTTTTTCTTTCAGGCGTACGGCTTCTTCCACTGCGATTTCGCAGAACGGGTTCATCGACATCTTGACGTTGGCGAGGTCTACGCCGGAATTGTCCGCCTTGACGCGAACCTTGACGTTGTAATCCACAACGCGTTTGACAGCTACAAGAACCTTCATGGATTCCTCGTTACTCTCCGGTGAAAAGAAAGTCGCCTAGGCGAACCTGGCGGTTGATGCTCATCGGGCACAAGGGCACCTCTAAAAACGCCGGCTGAGCGGGATGACCGTTCGTCAGTCGTGACCGATGAGTCATGCCGCGCCGCGGTGTGTAAACTGCGCGCCAAACCTGCGCTGCGCATCACCGGTTACCGCCTACGCCCTGTCTTTAGAGGTGCTCTTGAAACCACCATTCAGCCTACGGCGAGCGCAAAACCGCCCGTATCTTGACCGGAACGCCCATTCTGGTCAATACGCCAAAATGCCCTGTCATAAGCCGCGCTTCTTTGATTTCTCTGGGCTGGAGCCGATTCAAACAAACGTTTGTATTGGACGCTAAGAGTGGTGTAGATATAATGCGCCGCCTAGAGAGAAAGGTGGTTTGCCCATTATTAGCCTTGACGTTAACGTAAAGGCAATAACGGATACGACACCGAACCTCCAAATTAGAAAAAAAACTGTTGAGCCTTGAGTAGGAGATAGCCTGTGGAACGCGAATACATGGAATTCGACGTGGTCATCGTCGGTGCCGGCCCCGCTGGCCTGTCCGCCGCCTGCCGTCTGAAGCAGAAGGCCGCCGAAGCCGGTAAGGAAATCAGCGTCTGCGTGGTCGAAAAAGGCTCCGAAGTCGGCGCGCACATCCTGTCCGGTGCCGTATTCGAACCACGGGCCCTGAACGAACTGTTCCCGGACTGGAAAGAACTCGGCGCCCCGCTGAACACGCCAGTCACCCGCGATGACATTTTCGTGCTGAAAAACGCCGAAAGCGCGCAGAAAATTCCTGACTTCTTTGTGCCCAAGACCATGCACAACGAAGGCAACTACATCATCTCCCTCGGTAACCTGTGCCGCTGGCTCGCTCAGCAGGCCGAGAACCTGGGCGTGGAAATCTACCCGGGCTTCGCCGCTCAGGAAGCGCTGATCGATGAAAACGGTGTGGTGCGCGGGATCATCACCGGCGACCTCGGTGTCGACCGCGAAGGCCATCCGAAAGAAGGCCTGTACACCCCGGGCATGGAACTGCGTGGCAAATACACGCTGTTCGCCGAAGGCTGCCGTGGTCACATCGGCAAGCAGCTGATCAAGCGCTACAACCTCGACAGCGATGCCGACGCCCAGCACTACGGCATCGGCCTGAAAGAAATCTGGGAAATCGACCCGGCCAAGCACCAGCCAGGCCTGGTGGTGCACACTGCCGGTTGGCCGATGGACATCATGGGCACCGAGAACACCGGCGGTTCCTTCCTCTATCACCTGGAAAACAACCAGGTTGTAGTCGGCCTGATCGTCGATCTGTCCTACAGCAACACCTACTTGTCGCCGTTCGACGAATTCCAGCGCCTCAAGCATCACCCGGTGTTGAAACAATATCTGGAAGGCGGCAAGCGCATCAGCTACGGCGCACGTGCGATCTGCAAGGGCGGCCTGAACTCGCTGCCGAAAATGGTGTTCAAGGGCGGCGCGCTGATCGGTTGCGACCTCGGCACCCTGAACTTCGCCAAGATCAAAGGCAGTCACACCGCAATGAAGTCCGGCATGCTCGCCGCTGAATCCGTGGCCGACGCGCTGTTCGCTGAAAAGGATGGCACCGAAGAACTGACCACCTACGTCGACGCCTTCAAGAAGAGCTGGCTCTACGAAGAACTGTTCGCCAGCCGCAACTTCGGCCCGGCGATCCACAAGTTCGGTGCCATCGTCGGCGGCGGTTTCAACTGGCTGGACCAGAACATCTTCGGCGGCAAACTGCCGTTCACCCTGCACGACACCAAGCCGGACTACGCCTGCCTCAAGCTCGCGGCCGACTGCAAGAAGATCGACTACCCGAAACCCGACGGCAAAATCAGCTTCGACAAGCTGAGCTCGGTGTTCATCTCCGGTACCAACCATGAAGAAGAACAGCCGTGCCATCTGAAGCTGACCGACCCGACCATCCCGTTGAGCCGCAACCTGCCGATGTACGACGAACCCGCGCAGCGCTACTGCCCGGCCGGCGTATATGAAGTGATCACCAAGGAAGACGGTGAGAAGCGCTTCCAGATCAACGCCCAGAACTGCGTGCACTGCAAGACCTGTGACATCAAGGACCCTTCGCAGAACATCACCTGGGTGACGCCGGAAGGCGCTGGCGGCCCGACTTACCCGAACATGTAAGTCGATCCGCTGAACATCAAGGCTCCCTGTATGGGGGCCTTTTTGTTGCCTGCGATTTGTAAAGGATCAAGCCGCCCGCTCATCCCCCGGACTACGCTCGAAATAGCGTTTGTACTCGCGACTGAACTGCGACGTGCTCTGATACCCCACCCGGTGCGCCACCTGCGCAACCCCCAATCCCTCGGCGATCAACAACGTCTGCGCCTTCAACAAACGTAAACGCTTCAAGTATTGCACCGGCGACAACAGCGTGCTGCGTTTGAAATGCTCATGAAAGGTCGACACGCTCATGTTCGCGCAACTGGCCAATGTCTCGACGTTCAACGGTTCGGTGTAGTGCGAGTGCAAATGGCTGATCGAAGCCGCAATACGTGCAAACTGCCCCTGCTGCTCCACCAATGCCCGCAACACATCGGCCTGAGGTCCGCGCAACGCGACGAACAACAATTCACGCACCCGCGCCGGCCCCAGAATCTGGCACTCCAGCGGATCGTGCAGACAACGCAGCAGGCGCTCGACGCAACCGCGCATCTCATCGTCAAGCACCACCGAGGTCATCGATTCCGGTGTCTGCGCCGGAATATGCCGCCCCGGCGCCAGCCCCATGGCCAGCACCAATTCACCGAGCAGCACCCGGTCGATCGCCACCGACACACCGAGCAACGGCGCATCCGGCAACGCATAGGTTTCGCACTCGAACGGCACCGGCAAGGCCTGGATCAGGTAATGCCCGGCGCCGTATTCCATGGTGCGAGGGCCGAGATACGCGAGCTTGCTGCCCTGAGCAATGATCAGCAGGCTCGGCTCATAAATATGCGGGCCACGGGCGACGTCGCAACTGGCGCGCAGCACCTGTACGCCCGGCAGCCCGGTCTGGCTGTAACCATCGCGCAGCGCCAGCGGTTCGATCAGCGAAACCAGGGTGGCGTTGGCATCAAGGTGACGGGTCAATTGCATCGGGTGGCTCTTCAGAAAAAATCACGGAAAAAGGGATAAAAGCATCATCGCAGATCCTTTTGCCAATGCGACCGATCAACCCCGCATGCCGGAGGATTAGGCATGACACCCGGAGGAATCGCCATGGCCGGACGACCGGACGGCGCCCAGAATGCGCCGCCTCACTTGTCACTGCTTTTGCGAGGTTTCACATGTACACCGCCATCGGCTATGCCGCTCAAACGGCCACCACGCCCCTCGCCCCGATGAAATTCGAACGCCGCAGCCCTCGGGCCGACGACGTCGCCATCGACATCCTGTACTGCGGCGTCTGCCACTCCGACATCCACCAGGCGCGCAACGAATGGGGCATCGCCGTTTACCCGTTGATGCCCGGCCATGAGATCGTCGGAAAAGTCACCGCCGTCGGTGCGAACGTCACCAAACACAAGGTAGGCGATCTGGTCGGTGTCGGCTGCATGGTCGATTCCTGCCGCACCTGCGAAGCCTGCCAGTCGAACCTCGAGCAATACTGCCTCGAAGGCCCGACCATGACCTATGCCACCCCGGACCGGGTCGACGGCAGCAACACCATGGGCGGCTATTCGGACAGCATCGTCGTCAGCGAACACTTCGTGGTGCGCATCCCCGAGAAACTGGATCTGGCAGCCGCGGCACCGATTCTCTGCGCCGGAATCACCACTTACTCGCCGCTCAAACACTACGGCGTGAAGCCCGGCGACAAGGTCGGGATTCTCGGCATGGGTGGCCTCGGTCACATGGGTATCAAGTTCGCCAAGGCCATGGGCGCCGAAGTGACGCTGTTCACCCGCTCGGCGAGCAAGGCTGAGGAAGGTCGTCGCCAGGGTGCCGATCACGTCATCGTCTCCACCGACGAAGAGCAGATGAAAGCTGCGGCCGGTCGTTTCGACTTCCTGCTCGACACCATTCCGGTGCAGCACGATCTCAACCCGTACCTCGACACCCTGCGCTTCGACGGCGTGCACATTCTGGTGGGTCTGATCGAACCGATCGATCCACCGGTCCACGCCGCCAAACTGGTATTGGGCCGTCGCGTATTGGCCGGCTCGTTGATCGGTGGCGTCGCCGAAACCCAGGAAGTGCTGGATTTTTGCGCCGAGCACAACATCAGCTGCGACATCGAAATGCTCGACATCCGCCAGATCAACGAAGCCTACGCGCGGATGATTGCCGGCGACGTGAAGTATCGTTTCGTCATCGACATGGCGACTCTGAAGCTCTGATTCAGACCTTCAAGCCAAGCTCTGCCGAAAGCCGGGCCGTGACCCCTTTGATCAGGGGAATCAGCTCGGCCATTTTTTCCAGCGGCATGTACGGCACGGTGCTGGCGATGCTGATCGCCGCGACGATGCGCTTGCTCGCGTCGCGGATCGGCGCCGCCACGCAACGGATCGACGGTTCGTTGTCTTCCAGATCGAACGCATAGCCGCCGGCCACGTACTCGGTCATCCGCTGCTCCAGCTGTTCCCACGACTGCTGGGGATGCTGCGGCCAGAACTGACTTTTCCCACCCGCCGGAAGGCTGATGTCGTACAGACGCTGCCAGTCCTTCGGCGCGTCATCCAGCATCAGCGCCTTGCCGATCCCGGTGCGCACCAGCGGCATGCGATGGCCGACCCGCGAGCGCATTTCCGGGCCGTTGCGCCCCGGATTCTTCAGCAGATAAAGCACCTCGTCGCCTTCACGGATTCCCAGGTGAACGGTATCGCCGGTCAGCGCCGACAACTCGTCCAGGTAAGGCCCGGCCAACGTCACCAGCGGTAACTCTTCGCGCGCCTGGAAACCCAGCTCAATCAATTTCGGCCCCAGCAGATAACCGACTTGCGGCACGACGCGCAGGTAGCGCTCGTCCACCAGACAACTGGCCAGACGATGAGTGGTGCTGCGCGTGGTGCCGATCAGGCGGGCAATCTCTTTGAGATCGCGGGCGCCACTGGCGACGGCCTGCACCACACCCAACCCGCGCAGCAGGGTCTGGGTGCCGGTCGGCGCGGCGTCCTTGGCGGTTTTTGGGGCGTCTTCCTGCATATCCAGCCTTTAGCGTTGAGCGAGGGAACGGGCGGCATTATGGTCGCCCGACATAGCCGACTACAACTCGATGCGTTCGACCTTGCCCACCAGCAGCACGTAGGACAAAGCACCGATCAATGCCAGAACCGCGATGTAGGTGATCGCCGGGGCGAACGAATCACCACTGGCCAGGAAGCCGATGACAATCGGCGTGGCAATCGCCGACAGATTGCCGATGAAATTGAACACCCCACCGGTCAAGCCGAGCAAGCGCGCCGGTGCCAGTGTCGAGACCAGCGACCAGGTGATCGACGCCAGCCCGTTGCCGAAAAACGCCAACGCCAGGAAGGCAATCACCAGCGGCGTCGACTCAACGAAGTTGGCGCCGATGATCGAGGTGGAAATCAGCAGCCCGCCAATGATCGGCAACTTGCGCGCAAACCCGACGGTGCAACCACGACGAATCAGGAAGTCGGAAAAGAACCCGGAGCACAGCACGCCGATGAACGCGGCGAGAAACGGCAGCGACGCCAGCAGGCCGGACTTGATGAAGTCCATGCCGCGATATTTCACCAGATAGGTCGGGAACCACGTCAGGAAAAACCACAGCGTCGAGTTCAGGCAGAACTGGCCGAGGTAGATCCCCCACAACTTGCGTTTGCTGAGGACGATGCCGAGATCGGTCCAGCTGAATTTCGCCTTCACCTTGGCAGTTTCGGCTGCGATATCCACCAGGCCGCCGCCCTCGCGAATCAGGTCGATTTCGCCTTGGTTGGCACCTTTGAAATCACGTGGTTCGCGATACACCGCGTACCAGATCGCCGCCCACACGATGCCCACCGCACCGGTCACGACAAACACCATGTGCCAGCCAAATTCATGTTGCAGCCACGCCAGCACCGGGGTCAGAAACGCCAGCCCGACAAACTGCCCGGAGGTGTAGAAACCGATGGCCGTGGCCCGTTCACGCTCGGGGAACCAGGTCGTCACCACGCGGCTGTTGATCGGATAGGCCGGCGCTTCCAGCGCACCGACCGCCATGCGCAGCACAAACAGCGCGATGAAACTGGCGGCGAAACCGAGCATCACGGTGGCCAGCGACCACAGCAGCAATGCGACGCTATAAAGGATGCGCGGCGGCACCCGGTCCACCAGCCAGCCGCCAGGGATCTGCATTGCGGCGTAGGTCCAGCCGAACGCCGAGAAGATCAGCCCGACGTGCACCGGGTCGATGCCCAGATCCGTCGTCAGTGCCGGGGCGGCAATCGACAGGTTGCTGCGGTCGAGGTAGTTGATGACCACGGTGATGAACAGCAACACCATGATGAAAAATCGTTTGCGGCTGGGCGTGACTAACGTCGCTTGCCCGGTGAGGGTTTGCGGTTGCATGGGGAGCGCCTCTTCTTATGTTTATTGAGGTCGAGGGTTGTTGGCGAGATCGTTCCCACGCTCCGCGTGGGAATGCAGCCCGGGACGCTCTGCGTCCCAAGAGCGGACGCAGAGCGTCCATTGAGGCATTCCCACGCGGAGCGTGGGAACGATCGCTTAGAAGGGAATCAGCGACTCACCACTCGGCAAAACTGCCATCGGCATGACGCCAGATCGGATTGCGCCAGCGGTGGCCGACCGCCGCGCGTTCGATGACGTATTCCTCGTTGATCTCGATCCCCAGTCCCGGGCCGTTCGGGATTTTCACAAAGCCTTTGTCGTAGTCGAACACCTGCGGATCCTTCACATAATCGAGCAGGTCATTGCTCTCGTTGTAATGGATGCCCAGGCTCTGCTCCTGGATAAACGCGTTGTAACAAGCGGCGTCCAGTTGCAGGCACGCCGCCAGCGCGATCGGCCCCAGCGGGCAATGCAGTGCCAGCGCCACGTCGTAGGCTTCGGCCATGTTGGCGATCTTGCGGGTCTCGGTGATGCCGCCGGCGTGGGACGCATCCGGCTGGATGATGTCGACGTAACCTTCGCTCAACACCCGTTTAAAGTCCCAGCGCGAAAACAGTCGCTCGCCGAGGGCAATCGGGGTGCTGGTCAGCGGTGCCAGTTCTTTCAGCGCTTCGTAGTTTTCGCTGAGCACCGGCTCTTCGATGAACATCAGCTTGTACGGGTCGAGCTCCTTCATCAGCACCTTGGCCATGGGTTTGTGCACCCGGCCATGGAAGTCGACGCCGATGCCGACGTTCGGCCCGACCGCATCGCGCACGGCGGCAACGTTGGCCAGCGCCAGATCGACTTTCTCGAAGGTATCGAGAAATTGCAGTTCTTCGGTGCCGTTCATTTTCACCGCCGTAAAACCACGGCCCACCGCCTCTTTCGCGGCCCGCGCGGTGTCCGCCGGACGGTCGCCGCCGATCCACGAATACACGCGGATCTTGTCCCGCACCTGACCGCCAAGCAGATCGCTGACCGACACACCGAGGGCCTTGCCCTTGATGTCCCAAAGCGCCTGGTCGATGCCGGCCAGTGCGCTCATATGGATTGCACCGCCCCGGTAGAAGCCGCCGCGATACAGCACGGTCCAGATGTCTTCAATATTGCGTGGGTCTTTGCCGATCAGGTAGTCGGACAATTCCTCAACCGCTGCGGCGACCGTGTGGGCGCGGCCCTCGACCACGGGCTCGCCCCAACCGGTCACGCCCTCGTCGGTTTCGACCTTGAGGAAGCACCAGCGCGGCGGGACGATGAAGGTGGTGAGTCTGGTGATTTTCATCTCTTGTCTCTCTTGTTGGATGCAGCGCACGCAGCGCCGGAAAAGTCTTAGTGAAGGGCTTTCCAGGCCGCCACGTAGGCCTTGGCATTGGCCGCCACTTGCTCAGTCGTCATGCCCGGTTTGAACAGCCCGGAGCCGAGGCCGAAGCCTTTGACGCCAGCGTCGATGAACGCCTGCATGTTGTCCGGCGTGATGCCGCCGACCGGCGCCAGAATCGTCCCGACCGGCAACACCGCCAGCCAGGCTTTCACCACCGCAGGTCCCATCTGCTCGGCCGGGAACAGCTTGAGAATGTCCGCGCCCTCCTCCAGTGCCGCGAAGGCTTCAGTCGGTGTGGCAACACCCGGCGACAGGTACAGCCCCGCCGCTTTTGCAGCCCGCAACACCTTGGCATCGTTGTGGGGCATGACAATGACCTGGCCGCCAGCCTCCTTCACCCGTTCGACCTGTTCCGGGGTCAGCACCGTGCCGGCACCGATCAGGCAATCGGCGGGCAGGGTCTTGCGCAGGGTGCGAATGCTTTCGTACGGCGCGGGGGAATTGAGCGGTACTTCGATGACGCGAAATCCGGCGGCATACAGGACTTCTCCGACAGCGGCGGCTTCCTGCGGATGCAGGCCGCGCAGGATCGCGATCAGACCGTTTTGCGCCAGTGCTTGCTTGAGCATGTCAGGCCTCCAGTCAGGGTTAACGGGGTGAGGAATCGATCAGTCCGGCGGCGAGCGCCAGTTGCCACAGACCACGCTCGGTGGCTTGCTCGGCCAGAGTCACCCGGGCGAAACCACAGGCGTCGAGGGCCCGGCTGTAACGGGCGCACAATTGCGCGTTGCCGATGAGGATGATCGAAGGAAGATGTGCGCTGTTGCGCCGGCGTCGTTGCACTGCGGCCAGCGCCGACAGTTCATGGCCGATCAACAGGCCGGACAGATAATCCGGTTGCGCGGTGGCGCTGAGTTCACCGGTCAGGCCCAGACTGCGGGCGCTGAACAGGGTCGACAGCACGCCTATCTCGCCCTCTGCCGACAACGCCACTTGCACGCCGCGATCAAATGCCTCGGCGTCGAACGTCGCGCTGTGCTGTTGGGTACGACCGAGAATGCTGTGTTCGCTGAGCACGGCGAACACTTCGCCGGTCATGAAGGTATCGAAACGGGTGATGCAGCCGTCGGCCACTTCCACCCATTTTGAATGACTGCCCGGCAGGCCGATCAGCAGATCATGGGTCGCCTCGAGCGGCAGATTCTGCAGGACGCCGAGGACCTGGGTTTCTTCGCCGCGCATCACGTTCGGCAGTGCCGAGCGCTGAATCACACCCGGCACGATATGCACATTTACACCGCGAAGACTGCGAACGGTTTGCAGGGATTTTCCGAGATCGGCCACATTGGCCGGCGTATCGCGGTAGGACGCTTCGCGCCAGCCCTGAGCGCTGCCGACCATGCCGCAGGCAATCACCGGCAAGCCGGGCTGCGCATCGAGCCAGTCGCCGCATGCCTCGTCGAACGCCAGTTCAAAACCCTCGGCGCATTCACGACCGTTGATGACCCGCGGCGTCTTCGGCAACTGCATGATCCCGAACGACAGCGACCGCTGCGCCAGCACCTGCCCGCCCGCCCCAAGTTTGTAAGCACGTAGTGAGGTCGTCCCCCAATCGAGCGCGATCAATTGCGCCAGCATCGCTTCACCTGTTTTGTTATTGGCAGTGAGTGAGCTGGACTATAAACCCGGGCAAAACAAAATCTCAATATATAAATATCATTCTCACATTATGGGATGATGCAAAAAAAATATCGCAGGCAGAAACAGCGCCTACAGAGAAATTCAATTTCCCTGCAGGAATCGTCTCGGGCTGCGATATTCCTGGCGCGGCTCAGTTGCCCTCGGCAAACTCGCGCAATACCTTGCCATCCATGCGGTAACGCACCCACTCTTCCTGCGGCTGGGCGCCGAGGGATTTGTAGAATTCGATGGCCGGGGTGTTCCAGTCCAGCACGCTCCATTCGAAGCGGCCGCAGTCGTTGGCGCAGGCTATTTTCGCGAGATGGCGCAGCAGGGTTTTGCCGGCGCCGCCGCCCCGTTGTTCCGGGGTAATGTAGAGGTCTTCGAGGTACAGGCAGTTGCTGCCCAGCCAGGTCGAATAGCTGAAGAAGAACACCGCAAAACCGATTGGCAGACCATCGCGCAGGCAGATCAGGCCATGGGCGGTGGCGCCTTCGCTGAACAGACTGCGCTCGATGTCGGCGACGCTGGCGATAACTTCGTGACGGGCCTTTTCGAAGTCTGCCAATTCGGTGATGAACGCGAGGATTTGCGGAGCATCGCTGGGGGTCGCCGGGCGGATTTCGATCGTCATGGACGGGCCTTGTCGGAAAAAGGAAAACGCCATACTAAGGTGCCGCGCGGCGCTCGTCACATGGCAATCCAAACACTACCCTACTCAATCACAGAAACACGGTGATCCGCGCTCCCGCAAGGATTGTTGTTTGCTTTATAGGACATGCATGAACACGATCGCTTTCGAACCACTGGCCTCACTCGCCGCCGAACTGCTACCCCATGCGCTGGAACCGTCGGAGGACGGCGCTCATGATCTGTCGCACCTGCAACGGGTCTGGCACAACGTGCGCACTTTGCAGGCCGAGGAAGGTGGCGACCTTGAGGTGCTGCTGGCGGCGGTGTTGCTGCATGATTGCGTCGCGGTGGAAAAGAACTCGCCGCTACGTTCACAGGCTTCACGCCTGGCAGCGAAAAAAGCATCAGCGGTATTGGCAAACCTGAACTGGCCCGAACCCAAAATCAGCGCCATCATCCACGCCATCGAAGCCCACAGTTTTTCCGCCAACATCACCCCGCTCACCCTCGAAGCCCGACTGTTGCAGGACGCCGACCGTCTCGACTCCCTCGGCCTGCTCGGCGTCGCCCGCACCTTCTACACCGCCGGACGTATGGGCAGCGCGCTGTACGACCCGAACGATCCCGAGGCTCGGGAAAGGGACTACGACGACACGCGATTCTGCCTCGATCATTTCCAGACCAAACTGCTGCACCTCGCCGACGGTTTCCAGACCGCTGCCGGTCAGCGTCTGGCGCAAATCCGTCATCAGCGCCTGAAGGGTTTCATGGAGCAATTCAAGGAAGAGATCGGCCTCGAAAGCACTCAGCCCTTCTGAACCGTTCGTCGATCATCAGGCACCAATCTTTCACGAGGGCAGACCAACATGAGGTAAGGATTTCAATCACTGGAGACACCCTATGATCCCGTCAAGGTTGACTGCGCTCGTATTCGCAACCCTCCTCAGTCCTGCGGCATTCGCCGCCTCGACCACCGCCGCCGGCACCGGGCCGACCGATCCGGTCACCCAGCCCAGAGCACCCGCCATCAACAGTGCCCCCGGTATGAATACCGACGGTTCGGGTGTACCGCTGATCAACCAGCCACCCGCAACGGGAACCGATCCTCGCACCCAGGGCAGCGATCCCGGCCGCCAGGGCGGGATGAACACCCCCGACGCTCCGGCCGCCCCCGACAACGCCGGTCCCGGCGTCGGCTCGAAAACCACCACGGGTGGTTCGGGCTCTGAAGGCGCAGGACAGTGATCCGTGCTTCATCCACGCAACGTGTCTTATCCACTTCTCTGAAGAGGTAACCATGAACGTCGATAAAAACCTGGAAAAAGAAGTCCTGACCCGGCTGTTGCATGCCCACCCAAGCGGCCTCGGTAAAGAGGTGCTGGACAATTATCGCGGCGAGAAAGTCGTGGCCAGTGCCCTTGCCGCCCTGCAGGAGCGTGGACTGATTCACCACGGCCACATCACTTGCAATGAAGCGGGAGAGCATTCGCTGAATCTGCCGATCAAGCTCAGCGCTGCAGGTGTGGAAGCGGCGCGTAAGCTCGATAACTGACGCTTCCGGTCACTGGCGCAAGCAGTGTTCGGATGCATTGCCTGCGCCGGTCATTCCGAGATTCATCCAGCCACCAGGAGACCTGCCATGCCTCGTGGAAGCAAAGCCAAATACACCGCCGAGCAAAAGCGCAAGGCCGCGCACATCGAAGACAGCTATGAACAGAAAGGCGTTCCGCAGGACGAAGCTGAAGCGCGAGCCTGGGCGACGGTAAACAAACAGTCCGGCGGAGGTGAGAAAGCCGGTGGCTCCGGACGCCGAAAACCCGCCAGCGCCAAGGCCGACGATCGCAAGGAATCGGCGCGACGCGCGACAGTAAGCCGTGAGGGACATTCGCGCGATAGCAAGGCTTCACGCGAAGTGCAAACGGTCGAGAGCCTGCGCAAGGAGGCCCGGGAGCGGAAAATCCCCGGGCGTTCGTCGATGCGTAAAGATGAGTTAATTGCGGCGTTGCGCAGAGCCGGTTAGGTCCAGACTGGATGTAACGGCTGAAGGGCTTATCGCTGGCAAGCCAGCTCCCATAGAAATCAAAGGGCTCGCAAAAACTGCGCCCCCTACTGAAACCTGTGGGACCTGGCTTGCCAGCGATTGCGAGCGTTCAGTCAGTGCATTTTTTGCTGATCAGCACATCAACCTCGGCAGTGCCAGGAGCGGTCGCCGGGCCCCATCGGGTGACGGCCAATGCAGCCGCAGCGTTGGCGCGCCTTGCGGCCTGGTGAGCGGTCAGTCCCTGCGCCAACCCGGCCATGAACACGCCGGCATGCGCATCGCCCGCGCCATTGCTGTCCACGGCTTGTACCTTGAAACCCGGTACGTGCTGGCGTTCGCCCCGCTGATGAATCCAGCAACCTTGCGGGCCGTCGCGCACGACCATCAGCACTTCCTGCGGCAGGTGCACGGTCAATCGGTCCAGCGCGGTTTCGATGTCGGCTGCGCCAGTGAAGCGCAACGCCTCGACGCGGTTGCTGGTCCACACATCAATGCGCGGCAACAATGCCTGCATCATCGATGAGTCCGGAGTTTCCACCAGCGGCCCCGGATCGAACACCACGTTGATCGCCTTCGGCAACGCCAGCGTCCAGTCCAGCAACGCCTGGGCCTTGCCGCTGTGCAGCAGGCTGTAACCGCTGACGTAGACGTAGTCCCCCGGCTTGGCGGCGACGCTGTTCAGCTCCGCCGCCGTCACTTCACCTTCTGCGCCGATGTAGGAAATGAAACTGCGTTCCGCCGACGCATCGGTCAGCGCCACGCAGATCCCGGTGTCGCGTTCTGCAGGCTGTTGGATGCCGATGCGGATGCCTTCGGCGTTCATCGCCTGGCGCGCCAGATCGCCGAAACGGCCGTTGCCGTGGCGACCGAGGTAGACCACCGGCAAGCCGTTACGCGCGGCGGCGGCCATCACATTGAAGCCGCCGCCGGCTTCGAAACTGGCGGACTGCGCCAGCACGTCACCGCCGATTTGGGGTAGCGCATCCACGGCCATGACCAGGTCGATGATGACCTGGCCGGTGTGCAACATCTTAGGCATGAGCATTCTCGGATTGCGCAGCGCGGCGATCTCTCGCCCCGCCGAGTACGAAGTAAATGCCGCCGGCGACCACAAAGGTCACGATCCAGCCAAGGCCGTTGTGGCCCAGCCACGAATCGGACAGAAAGCCCTTGAACCAGACGTTCTCGGCGGTGGTGCCGATGGTGGTGAAACTGAAGCCCAGCACAATCGCAATCGCCCACGCGCCGAATGCGCGCCACTCGATGCCGCCGTTGTACCAATAGGCGCTGCTCGGGCTGACGTCGAGCAGGTCTTTGGGGCTGTAGTAGTGACGATGAATCAGATCGACCACGAAGATCCCGACCCATGCAGTGATCGGCACGGCCAGCAACGAAATGAAGGTGATGAACGGGCCGTAGAAACTGTCGGCGATCAGCATGAAGTAGATCGAACCGGCGAAAATCGCAACGATATCGACCACCACCGCGTACACGCGTTTGACCTTCAGGCCGAGGGTCAGCGTGGTCAAACCGGCGGAGTACACCGACAGGTTATTCGACAGCAACAGACCGCCGAACGCGGTGATCAGGTACGGCACGGCCATCCAGGTCGGCAGCATGTCGCGGATCGCCACGATCGGGTCAGTCGCCGAAGCGAGGTCGTTGTTGCCGACCGACAACAGGCCGCCGAGGGTGATCAGCAACACCAGCGGAATCCCTGCGCCGAACGCTGCCGAAGCCACCAGGCGCACGGCTTTGACGCTGCGATGCTGATAACGCGACATGTCGGCGCCGGCATTGGCCCAGCCGATCCCGGTGCCGGCGGCCATGGTGCCGATACCGATGATCATCGCGCTCATCGGCGCCGGCGTGGCGTTGAACACCGCGCTCCAGTCGATGGTCGCGCAGAGGAAGCCACCGACCAGAATGTTCAGCGCGCCGAACACGTAAGTCGCCCACTTCTGGATCACCAGCAAAGTGGCGTGGCCCAGGCCGGACACCGACAAGGTCAGCAGCACGAAAATCGCGATGAAGATCAAAGTCAGCACCGGCGCACTTTTGGCTTCCACCGGCGAGCCGAACAGGATCGAGCACAACGACAGCAGCACGAACGCGGCGGTGGTGGTGTTGACGGTTTCCCAACCCAGGCGCGACATCAGCGACACCAGCGTCGGGCCGATATTGCCGCGCACCCCGAAGATCGCCCGCGACAGGGTCAGGCTCGGAGCACGACCGCGACGGCCGGCAATCGAGATGATCCCCACTACCGCGAACGAACCGGCAGCGCCGAGGATCGCGACAATGATCGCCTGCCAGATCGCCAGGCCGCGAAACGCAACCAGCGTGGCGCCCAGCGGCAGGCCGAGGATGGAAATATTGGCAGCAAACCAGACCCAGAACAGTTGCAGCGGATGGCCGTTGCACTCGCCTTCCGGCACCGGTTCGATGCCCCGGGTTTCCAGTTGCCCGGCGCTTTGCCCGGCGTTCGATGAACTCATGAAAAATGCTCCTGTTTGCCTTTATTGTGGTTGTGGCAATGACGCAGAACGACTAGACATCCCGCCCTTCCTGGGCCTGTCTGCGCGATCCATTGCGGGTGATTATTCAAGACTTGTGGTGCGCCTTTCGCGAGCAAGCTCGCTCCCACAGGTTCGAAGTGAACCTTGAGATTGCACTGTCCCTGTGGGAGCGAGCTTGCTCCGGGCGGCGATCCGACGAAGGCGTCAGTTCAATCAGCGCAAGGCCAACAGCCCTGTCACCAACGGCTCAAGCTCCAGATCGTTGACGGCCTTCACCGTTTCAATCATCGGTGCCGGCCAGCTCTGCAGGCCCAGGCAGGCCCCGAGCATGGCGCCGAGAATCGCGGCGATGGTGTCGGTGTCACCCCCCAGGCTCGCGGCCATGCACAGCGCATCGAACGGCGTCATTTCACCGACCGCGACTTGCTGCGCGAGGGCGAACGAGACCACCACCGATTCCTGCGAGGCCACCGAGGTGCCGATCACGTCGTACAGCAGATCCGCGAGCAACACCGGATCGCTCTCGACACTGATGCTGCGCGCCCAACTGATCCGCGACGCGATGCGCCCGCCGGCCACCCAGTGCCCGTGCGCTTCCGCTTGCTGGGCAATCTGTTGACCGAGGTTCAGCGCCTCGCCCAGATCCAGGCCGTTGATGCCGGCCGAGACCACCGCCGCCACCGCCGCCGCGCTGGAAATCCCCAGCGTGGTGTTGTGAGTGACCTGACACGCTTGCACCACCGCCGCGATAAAGCGCTCGGGGTTGGCGACATCCGCCGCGATTCCCACCGGGGTGATGCGCATCGCTGCGCCGTTGGTGGTCCCATAGCGCCCGGCCTCTTCCGGCGAATGGCCGGCGAGGATCATTTCGATCGCACGTTTGGTCGACGGGCCGAGCAAGTCCTGCGAGCCCTTGGCCTGCATCTCGGCTTCCCATTCGATCAGCCGTTGCGCCAGCACCGCCGGCTCGATCCGGCCGCGACCTTCGACCAGCAATTCGCCGACCAGAATCGCCTGTTCGGTGTCATCGGTGATCGAGCCCTTGGGCATGTTCGCGGCAATCGGTTGCAAGGGGCCGGCGTCTTGCAGATCGGTGATCTGGCCGAAGCGCTGCCTGATGGTTTCGCGGTTCAGGGATTGCGTCGGCATCCCCAGCGCATCGCCGAGGGCCAGGCCGTAAAACGCGCCCAAGGCACGGTCAAGGGCGGTCATTTCGATTCTCCGAATTGCAGGTGCAGACGAAAATGCACCGGGTCGAGCAGGCTTTCGACCTGTTCCATGAAACGGTTCTGCCGGTCGTAGGTGGTGCGCAATGCCTTGAGGAACACCGTGCCTTCCGGACGACCGAGCAGTTCGGCGTCCACCGCGTTGAGCGGTTCGGCGCCGATCCATTGATCGCCGCGCTCGCCGATATAGCCGTAAGCGGCCAGGGTGATGGTCAGGGAATTGTCGATCAGGCCGACCCGCGGCAGGCTTTCCAGGCCTCCGGAGGCGGGCATCAGAGAGCGTTCAAGGGACACCGCCGTGCCATCGTTGGAACGGCGGCGACGTTCGAGAAGAATGAATTGATCGGAGCCGAAACGCGCAAGCAGATCCGCGCGAGTCACGGCTTCCAGACGCAACACGTCGGTATTGATCATCGCCCCGCTGTCGGCCAGGGCCTGGGCCCAGCCGCTGCGCTGATCGAGCACGATCCCGTCAAATGTGACGATCGAGCCGACCCCGCTTTGCGTGGCGATGTAATTGCGCCGCTTCAATTCGGCCAGCGCTTCGCGCAACGTGCCTCGGCTGACGTTGAATTCCTGAGCCAACTGATGCTCGCCAGGCAACAGAAAGCCGTCCTCCATGAGGCCGCTTTCGATGCGTCGGACGAGCTCGTCGACCACCCGTTGTTTCTTGTCAAATCGTACCTGTCTAATCATGTACAAATTGATAACCGAAACAAGACAGGACGAGCAAGGAATATTTATCCGGGAGTGACGGAAGGTTCGTTAGAAAAGGTGAACTGTGGGAGCTGGCTTGCTCGCGACAAGGCCTGCGCATCCGACATCAACGTGCCGGATCTACCGCTATCGCGAGCAAGTTAGCTCCCACAGGGTATTGCGGATTACCGTTGCTTGAGTCGGTCGATAACCACAGCCAACAGCAGAATCGAACCCCGAATAACATACTGATAAAACGTGTCGATATTCTTCAGGTTCATCGCATTCTCGATAATCGCCAGAATCAACACCCCGGCAATCACATGCCGGATCATCCCGATCCCGCCGCTCAACGAAACCCCGCCCAGCACGCAAGCCGAAATCACCGTCAGCTCGAAACCCTGCCCGATCATCGGCTGCCCGGACGTCATCCGCGACGCCAGAATCACTCCCGCCAGCGCACCGATCACACCATGCACCGCAAAGATGATGATCTTCGTGCGATCAACATTCACCCCCGCCAGCAGAGCCGCTTCCTGGTTGCCACCGATGGCCATGGTGTTGCGCCCGTAGGTCGTGTAGTTCAGCAACCAGCCGAAAAACAGGAAGCAGACAATGGTGATCAGGATCGGCACCGGCACGCCGAACAACTGGCCGTTACCGAACACGAAAAACGATTCCTGGGACACCCCCACCGCTTTGCCATTGGCAAAAATGTAAGCCAGGCCACGGACGATCTGCATGGTCGCCAGCGTCGTGATCAGCGCATTGACCCGTAACTTGGCGATCACGATACCGTTGATCAAGCCGACGATCAGGCCCATCACCAGCGCGGCGCTGACGCCGAGGAACACGCTGTTGGTATCGCGCATCACCACCGCCGCAACCACCCCGGCGCAGGCAATCACCGAACCCACCGACAGGTCGAAGTGCCCGGATGCCAGGCAATACAACATGGTGCATGCGGCGATTCCAGTGGTGGAAATCGCCAGGCCCAGGCCACGCATGTTCAGCGGCGAGAGGAAGTTGTCGATCAGCAAAGTGCAGGCGAGAAAAATCCCCACCGCTGCCAGCAACATGACCCAGTCATCGAGGAAGCGCCGCATATCCAGAGGTTTGCGCGCGGTCGGCAGGGTTTCGTTTTGGGTTGTCATCATAGTCACCTCTCAGTTCGCCACGCCGTCAGCGCGGTGGCGCGGCAAAGCCAGTTGCAGCAGGTTGGATTCGTTGGCCTGGTCGCGGCTGACTTCGCCACGCAGGGCGCCCTCGCACAGCACCAGAATGCGGTCGGAAATGCCCATCACTTCCATCAGATCGCTGGACACCACGATTACCGAAATGCCATCGGCGGCCAGGTTATGGATGATCTGGTAGATCTCGGCCTTGGCGCCGATGTCGATGCCCCGGGTCGGCTCGTCGAGCAGCAGGACTTTCATCGGCATCGACAGCCAGCGGCCGAGAATCGCCTTCTGCTGATTGCCGCCGGACAGGAACTTGATCTGTTGCCCGGCGTGGGGCGTTTTCACTTTCAGGGCCTTGATCTGTTTTTCGGCGTTACCCTTTTCCCAGATCCCGCGCAGCAGGCAACCAAGCCCGGAGTTCGCGCCGCGCGCGCTGATGTTGATGTTTTCGGCGACGCTCGCCAGCGGGATGATGCCTTCCTTCTTGCGGTCCTCCGGGCACAGCAGAATCCCGGCGGCGATCGCATCGCGAGGCGACCGCAGCTTCAGTTCATGGCCGCGCAATTCCAGGCGTCCGGCGGTGTTTCGCTCCAGACCGCTGAGCAGCCGGAACAACTCGGTGCGCCCTGCCCCGACCAGCCCGAACAGGCCCAGAATCTCGCCTTTGTGCGCATCGAAACTGATCGGCTCGCGCAGGCCCGGGCCGAGCAAACCATCGACTCTCAGCGCCACGGCACCGCGCGGGCGGCCGCGATAATCGTAGATGTCCTGAATGTCGCGCCCGACCATGCAGGTCACCAGTTGATCGTGGGTCAGCTGGCTCATGTCGTCGAAAGTGCGCACGTAGCGACCGTCCTTGAACACCGTCACCGCGTCGCAGATACGGAACACTTCCTCCATGCGATGGGAGACGTAGAGCACCACTTTGCCCTCGTCGCGCAGTCGGCCGATGATCGCCATCAAGCGGTCGATTTCCCGCGCCGAGAGACTGCTGGTCGGTTCGTCAAAAGCAATCACATGGGCGCCACGGGACAGTGCCTTGGCGATTTCGACCAGTTGCCGCTGGCCGAGGGACAGGCGTCCGACCTTGGTCTGCGGGTCGATTTCATCGGCCAGCCCCTTGAGACAAGCCAAGGCCTGCTGACGCAGCGCGCCGCGATTGATCAAGCCGAAACTGGCCGGCAGATGACCAAGGAACAGGTTCTCGGCCACGGTCATTTCCGGCACCAGATGCAGCTCCTGGTGAATCACCGCCACGCCGCTGCCGATGCTGTCGGCAGTGCACTTGAAGGCCATCGTCCGCTCGCCGATCTGCAACTCACCGCGGCTCGGGATGTAGGCGCCGCCGAGGATTTTCAGCAGGGTCGATTTGCCGGCGCCGTTCTCGCCCATCAGGGCGTGAACCTGCCCCGGGTGCGCGACGAAACTGATGCCGTCCAGCGCCTTCACGCCCGGAAAGGTCTTGCCGATCCCGTTGAAACGCAGGCTGCCACTGGCGCTGTGTTCTTGTGTCTGTACTTGCGCGTGCATTTAAGCCACCTCATCACACCGTTCAAGCGGCCCGGCTGCCCGGGCCGCCGCTGCCGTCAGTTCCACAGGCCGATCTTCTCCAGCTCCTGCTTGAAGTTGTCGCGGGTGATCAGAGTGACGTCATCCATCGCGGTGTACTTCGGCGGTTCCTTGCCGGTGGTGACCCACTCAAACATCATCTCGGCAGTCTTGTAGCCTTCGATGTGCGGGCTCGGCAGCATCGAACCGTAGAAGCCGCTGTTGGGCTTTTTCAGCTCGCCGATGGCGTCGGTGCCGTTGATGCCGATACCGATCACGTTGGCGGCGGCAAACCCGGCGGCTTCGGTGGCACGCACGCCGCCCAGCACGGTGTTGTCGTTCATACCGCCGATGATCAGGTTCTTCGCCGCGCTCGGCAGCTTGACCAGCGCCGAGTTGGTGGCGTCCATGCTGCCCGGTACGTCGAGGGTTTTCAGGGCGGCGGTCAGGATGTGCTCTTTCGGCAAGCCGGCGTCTTCGAGCGCTTTCATCGAACCGTCGGTGCGTTTCTTGCCGGTGTCGAGTTCGTTGTAGGTGTTGACCACCGCGTAGGTGTCCTTCCAGTCCCAGTTACGCTTTTTCGCCTCGGCGGCCATGGCAGCGCCCTGCTTCTGGCCGACTTCGAACGCGGCCATGCCGAGGTACGGCACGTCTTCCATGAACTTGCCATTGGCGTCGACAAAACGGTCGTCGACGGCAATGACTTTCAGATCATTGAGCTTGGCCTTCGCCATGATCGCAGGGCCGAGGGACACGTCCGGCGGGCAGATGACGAAGCCCTTGGCGCCGTTGGCAGCAAGGCTGTCGATGGCCGAGAGGGTTTTCTCGCCGTCCGGCACGGCGATCTTGATCAGCTCGAAGCCTTTGTCCTTGGCAGCTTTCTCGGCGAAGGCCCATTCAGTCTGGAACCATGGCTCTTCGGCCTGCTTGACCAAGAAACCGATTTTCACAGGGTCAGCGGCCAGCAGCGAACTGCTCAGGCTGAACGCAGTAACCGCCAGCGCGGTACTGCAAAGGGTACGAATCCCGAAACGACGTTTCATAAGCAGACTCCTTGTTATTTTTCTTGAGCGTTATTTGAAAAGCGTTACAGCGGTCGAAGCGTTTGCCGCAAATCATGACAACAATAGTCATATCGTATGATGATTGGATTTCAGGCAGACCTTCCCGCCTGAAATCCGCTTTTTCAGTCGTGGTACATCACCGAGCGACCACCATCGATGGTGATGCACGAGGCGTTGATGAACGGCGCTTCGTCGCTGGCCAGGAACACGGCGGTCATCGCCACTTCAATCGGCTGACCGATACGTTTCGGTGGATGCAGATCAAAGGCGCGCTGGCGTTCGGCGTGCGGATCGGCGAAACCGTTCCAGTAATCGACGTTGAGCTGGGTCTCGATGTAGCCAGGGGCAATGGCGTTGACGCGAATGCCCTTCGGCGCGTACTCGATGCCCAACGCGCGGGTCAGTCCGAGCAAGCCGTGCTTGGCCACCGGGTACGGGAAGCAGCCGGGAATGATGTTCGTGGAATGGGTCGAGGCAATATTGATGATGCTGCCGATGCCTTGCTCGATCATCTGCGGCAGCACGGCCTTGCAGCCATACCAGGCGCCGTCGAGGTCGATGGCGAAACAGCGTTTCCAGTCTTCTTCGGTCATCTCCAGCGGATCGCGGAACACGTTGACCCCGGCGCAGTTGACCAGCACGTCGATACGACCGTGCAGTTCGATGGCCAGTCTGGCCATGGCGTGCAGATCCTCCTGACGCGATACGTCGGCCTTGATCGCTTGCACATCGGCGCCCTGCTCGCGCCAGTGTGCGGCGACTTTCTCGACCTTTTCAGCCTGGATATCGCTGATCACCAGTTTGGCCTGCTGGGAGGCAAAGGTTGCGACGATCGCTTCGCCGATGCCTTGGGCGGCGCCGGTCAGCAACACAACCTTGTTTTTCAGGCGCTCACCTTTCGGCGGCTCGGGCACCGGTGGCAGGGACAGAGGTTCAGCCATGAATCAGGACTCCTGTTCGAAAGCATAAAAAAACCGGGCATCTGACGATGTCCGGTCTGGAAGGCTTCTGGAACAAAACAGGCGAGCGCACGCCGCGGTACCGGAACGGCCCGAAGCGCTGACTCCGCTGTGGAGTGCGATGGAAATTCGCTGCATCACTTCACCTGTTTTGTTCTTTTTAAGTGTGAGTGCGTGTTACTGCTGGAGCCGACTATAAACCCGACCGCCAAATAATCTCAATATATAATTTTGCATCCCATATTTTGGGATTTAACTGGCAAACCGCGTACACAGCTTTCCGGCAACATCCACCCGCAGCGACAGCACGGCACCGTCCAGCGGATGGTTCAGCGGACTTTTGGCGCTGGTGATGTAAAGGGTTTTCAGGTCTGCGCCGCCGAATACGCAACTGGTCGGGCGACTGATCGGCAGGTCGATCTTGCGGTCGATGTGCCCATCCGGCGTCAAACGCAGCAGGCAACTGCCGTCCCAGCGGGCGTTCCACACGTAGCCTTCGGCGTCCATCGCCGAACCGTCCGGGCCACCGTGCTGATCGGCGCTGTACCAAGGCTGAGCAGTGTCGAGGTTGCCGTCGGTGTGAATGAAATAGCGGTACAACGTGCTGTCGAGGCTGTCGCCGAACAGCAGCGTGGTGCCGTCGTCACTCCAGAGCAGCGTGTTGGGAATGCCCAGGTTGCGCAGCAATGGCGTGACCCTTTTATCCGGATCAATCCGGAACAGCCCGCCGGAACGTCGAGTGATCGGCAGATCCTCGCCCCGTTCGCCGATGTTGTTTTGCATGGTGCCGAGCCACAAGCGGCCCTGGCCATCGCAACGTGCTTCGTTGGCGCGGTTGCCCGGTTGTGGATCGGCGACGCAGAACAGCGTCAGTCGCGGCTCAAGTCCGGGGGAGTCCAGATCGAGCCGGTAGACGCCGCTGCTCAGGGTCACCAGTGCGTCGCCGCTGGCGCAGGGAATGAACGCCGAAACGTGCTCCGGCATCTGCCAGATCTGCACGTTATGCCCGATCAGCCGCAGCGCCTGCTTGCCGGCAATGTCGACCCAATACAGCGCCTGGGTCGGTGCGTCCCAGGACGGTCCCTCGCCCAGTTGCGCCCGATGCTCTGTCACCGCAGTCCACGTCATGCAACCTCCTGTCTTGTTGTTTTTGTCAGCTGGCTTTTTTGTCGGCCATTACCTGCGGGTAAAACCGCTTGATGGCCAGGTCGGCATTGTCGATCAGGGTCATGCAGGCCCATACACCGCGCGCGGCATCCCGGGCGGCGATGGCGTCGGCCATGTCTTTATGGATGGGCAGAGTGCGGCGCAATTCATCGGGGTCGGCCGCAGAAACTTCGAAGGACACCGCGAGCAACGCGCCGAGGGCCGGCACCATCTGCTCGATGAATTGATTGTGGCTGGCAGCGAGAATGCATTCGTGGAAGAACTGGTCGGCGCGGTTGTAGTCGATGCCGCTGTCCACCGCCCGCTCCAGCGCGTTGTAGGCCTGCCGCACGGCTTGCACCTGTTCGACGGTCGCCCGCTCACAGGCCCAGCGCACCGCCATCGGTTCGATGGTGCGGCGCAGGTCGAGCAAGTCATCGACAAAGTTTTCCGGCAGGCCGCTGCGTGACAGCCAGCCGACGACTTGCGGATCGAACAGGTTCCAGCGCTTGATCGGCAGCACTCGCGTGCCGACTTTCGGCCCGACTTCCAGCATCCCTTTTGCGACGAGGGTCTTGATGGCTTCGCGGATCACGGTGCGGCTGACCCCGAGCTGCTCGCCCAGATCGGCCTCAACCTTGATCGCCTGCCCCGGCTTTACCTGGCCGGCGGCAATCCAGGCGCCCAGCCAGTCAACCGTTGATGCGTGAAAACTGCTCGACATGGACACCCCGAAGCCGTTCGCTGTGGGTGCCTAAGCTAATCATCATACGATTGAGAGTCAACGACAAAAAACCGCAGCCTGCTTCCACAGACTGCGGTTTTTCAAGGTTCAAGGCCGATACGAAAGAACTCGCCGCCACTCCAGACGCCGAGCCAGCGCTGGCCATCGATTTCACGGCTGACTGCCAGCTCGACCAATTGGTAGAACACGTTGCGGTGGATCAGCGCCTCGAGATTGGTGCGCACATGCACGTAGGGCGCGGGTTCTTGCGTTGCGGGATCAATCTCGACGCGGATCGGATGTTCCGCGCCGGCTTCGGTGGTTTCATCGACATTGGTCGTGAAGCGAAGCCGTTGCGCCTCGCCCTCGCCTTCCACCTCGACGGCAATCGCCACAAACGGCGCGTCGTCGACCTTGATCCCGACTTTCTCTACTGGAGTGATCAGGAAATAGTCATCGCCATCGCGGCGGATGATCGTGGAGAACAGCTTGACCATCGGCTTGCGCCCGATCGGAGTACCCAGGTAGTACCAGGTGCCGTCGCGGGCGATGCGCATGTCGATGTCGCCGCAGAAATCCGGGTTCCACAAGTGCACCGGCGGCAAGCCTTTGGTTTTGGGGATTTGCCCCAGCAGGTCATTGGCTTTTTGCGGGCCACTCATGGCGTACTCCTTGAATTACTGGTCCCCGACGCCCAGCAGGCTGCGCGCGTACTGCGCAAGCGGTGGGCCGATCAGGTCTTCGGGTTTGTTGTCGTGGAACGTCAGTAAACCGCCACGACTCTTGATCCGTGCAGTATCAATCAAATACTGGGTGCTGGTCTCGATCAACATGATCTGAATCACGCCGCCATCGATGCCGAGACGATCAACGGCTTCCTGATCCAGCCACTCATCGGAGTTGCCGATGCGGTCGTCGGCCTTGGCGAAACGCGTGTACAGCAGGTAGTGGGCACCGGCGTCGCGGGCCTCGCCCATCGCCTGGTCAAGGCCTTCCGGCGCACGGGCACGGCGGACCATCGGGAAGTATTCGACGAAGCCTTTGAAGGCCTCTTCGGCCACCACGTTGGGACGCGGGTAAGAACCGCCCGGCGGTGCGAACGAGCCTTGCGCGATGTAGATGAACGAATCCGGCTGAATGCGGAAATTGTTTACGCGACGGCTGTCGCTGTGGTCCAGCAAGCCCGCGTCGCTCATCTGGTAGCGAGTCCCTTCGGCCATGTCACTGACAGTCATACAGCCGCCCAGCGCCAAAACGGCCAGCAGCAAAACCAGGCTACGCATCCTAATCCTCCAGAAGCCGGTGACGGAAAACCGGCGAATGGCCGTAGGATGCAGCTTTTGCGCCAGTCCTTGGAAATGCGCAGGTATCCGCTTTGAAACAGGGCTTTTTGTGGCGAAGGACTCAGCCGCCGATGATCTTCATGACGGTGGCGCCGCCGGAGAATGTGACTTCCTGTTTGTCACCCAGCGCCTTGACCAGCAGTCGCTGCAGCGCCGGTAGCGCCTCGTGACGTGGTTTGTCGAGCAGGTCACCGACGTAGTGGCGGTTGCTCGACGACAGACAACCATGCAGCCATCCGGTGGACGAGAGGCGCAGGCGCGAGCAGGTTCGGCAGAACGGCACGCTTTCGTTGGCAATCACGCCGAAGTTACCCCGACCGGGAATCGCATAACGAACCGCCGTGGCGTCCACCGGCGCGTCGGTTTGCGCGTACTCGTAATGCTCGCCGATCAGGCTCAGCAACTGTTGCAGGCTCACGAACTGTTGCAGAAAGGCGTTGGAGTCAGTGGCCAGGTGGCCCATGCGCATCAGCTCGATGAAGCGCAGCTCGAAACCACGCTCGAGGCAGTAATCGAGCAGCGGCATCACCTGGTCGAGATTCTGTCCGCGCAACGGCACCATGTTGACCTTGATCTTCATCCCCGCCGCGGCCGCCTGATCCATGCCGTCCAGCACGGTGGCCAGATCACCGCCACGGGCAATGCTGCGGAACGCGCCGGCGTCCAGGGTATCGAGGGAAACGTTGATGCGTCGCAGGCCGGCATCGACCAGCAACGGGAGTTTTTTTGCCAGGAGCTGGCCGTTGGTGGTCAGGCTGATGTCTTCCAGGCCCAACTTGCCGACGGCGCTCATGAAAGATTCGAGTTTGGGGCTGACCAGCGGCTCGCCGCCGGTGATGCGCAGCCGCTCGATGCCGGCGGCTTCGATCAGATAAGCCACGCCACGCGCCATGGCCTCGGCCGACAGTTCATCCTGCGCAGCCACCAGCCGCTTGCCGTTTGGCACGCAGTAGGTACAAGCGTAATTGCAGGCTGAAGTCAGACTGATCCGCAAATTGCGAAAACGCCTGCCTTGACGGTCAACGATCATGAAGCACTCCGGCGATGGAAAATCGAGCGACTAAAACTTGACTCACAATTCAAGTTTTAGCAAGCCCTATGCCTGAGTATATTCCTGCGGTACTGCGCCATGTAATGAAAAACACGGCGCATAAGGCGACTGAATGATTCAGCTGCTTGGAGTTTCCGGGTCGCGCTTGCGCTTGTTGCCCATGCGCACGCCGATATCCATCAGGAACTGGAAGAAACCTTCCTGATCTTCCAGCACATTGCTCCAGAACGGCGAGTGATACAGCGCCACCGCGCCGTGCACCAGCGCCCAGGATGCGCAGTAGTGGAAGTACGGCGGCACGTCTTCGAGCTTGCCTTCGCTGATGCGGCCCTTGATGAGCAGCGTCAGGCGTTCGAAGTTCGAGGCACGGATCTTGTGCAGTTCCTCGACCATCTCCGGCACCTGATTGCCCTTGACCACTTTTTCTTCCAGGCGATCGAACAGGCGATAGCGCTGCGGATCGCGCATGCGGAATTCAAAGTAGGCACGGGACAGCGCTTCCTTGTCCTTGTCGACATCGGCCGAATGCAACAGCTCGTTCAAGTCGCGCTCGTAATCGAGCATCAGGCGCAGATAGATTTCGGCCTTGGACTTGAAGTGCTTGTAGATCGTGCCTTTGCCGATACCCACGGCATCAGCAATCATCTCGACGGTGACACTGTCTTCACCTTGTTCGAGGAACAGCTTGAGCGCGGTATCGAGAATTTCTTGCTCACGGCGACGAAACTCACGGACCTTACGAGGTTCTTTGTGCATAAGAAAAGGTCTGTAGGGGTCAAAATTCGAAGCCGCGTATTATGCCTAACTTGCGCAAAAATGCACGGATCATCCGACCATATCTGTGTTTCTTGTTCATTTCACGAACGTTTCGGGGGGAATGAGAACATAACCGAAGCGAACGTATTCCAAATTTGTTTAAAAACCCCGACCGGCCAACTGGACTGAACGCCAGACTGATCAATACTTGAACTGTCGGGCGACATCTCCCCCAAGTGTCGCGCCGGTAAAGGTACCAAGGGACCGCGTGCCTTTGTTTTACTCCTAATGGTCTTAACCCGGATTCACCCCCCAGAACCCGGGTTTTTTTTGCCTGCGATTCAGGCTTTTACATTCGCCAGCGGAAACAATCGCTTGAAGTTCTCGGTGGTCTGCTCGGCAAAACGCTCATAGTTCTCGCCGCGCAGCATCGCCAGAAACTCTGCCACTTCCCGCACGTATTGCGGCAGGTTCGGTTTGCCGCGATACGGGATCGGCGCCAGGTACGGCGAATCGGTTTCCACCAAGAGGCGATCGACCGGAACCTTGCTCGCCACATCGCGCAACGCATCGGCGTTGCGGAAGGTGACGATGCCTGACAGGGAAATGTAGTAACCCATGTCCAGCGCGGCCTTGGCCATGTCCCAATCTTCGGTGAAGCAATGCAGCACGCCGGCCTGGGGCAACGCGGCTTCGCGCAGCAGCTCGAGCGTATCGGCGCGGGCGCCACGGGTGTGGATGATCACCGGTTTGCCGGTCTGCTGGGCGGCTTGCAGGTGCAGACGGAACGACTCCTGCTGCAATTCAGCGGCTTCCGGCTCGTAGTGGTAATCCAGACCGGTTTCGCCGATCGCTACCACTTTCGGGTGATTGAGCTCGTGCAGCAGCCAGTCCAGCGCCGGCGCCGCGCCCGGCTGCACATCCAAAGGATGCACGCCGACCGAACAATCGACGTCCTCGTAACGCTCGGCCAGGGCTTTGACGTCGGCCGCGTTGTCGGCACTGACGCCGATGCACAGGAAATGCCCGACTCCGCGCAGACGGGCCGCATCCAGCGCGGCATCCAGGGAACCGTCGTGAGCGGCGAGGTCGAGGCGATCAAGGTGACAATGGGAATCTACGAGCATAAAAAGGACTGCAACTTACATCGTATGAGTGGGACGGTCGGACTTCAGGGCTCCGGCCAGATGAGTTTCAATGCGACTGCGCGCGGTGTTGTCGCCATCGTTGAATTGCACGCCGACGCCAGCTGCGCGGTTGCCCTGGGCGCCTTTGGGGGTGATCCAGGCCACTTTGCCGGCCACCGGAATCTTCTCCGCCTCGTCCATCAGGTTCAGCAGCATGAACACCTCGTCGCCCAACTTGTAGCTCTTGTTGGTCGGGATGAACAGGCCACCGTTCTTGATGAACGGCATGTATGCGGCGTAAAGGACCGACTTGTCCTTGATGGTCAGGGACAAGATGCCGTTGCGCGGCCCCGGGCTGACAGGTTCGTTCATGTTGACCTCCACTGCTGATGTTCAGAGTCTAGGTACACATTCTTATCTTTGGCCAGGCAAGCTCGCCCATTGCACCAGCAACGCTTCCAGCAACAACGCCGCATTGAGGTTGGCCTTGCTCAGGACTTTCTGGCGCTGGGCGAGGATCCAGTCCTGAATATCGAGCACTTTAGCCTGGGCACTTTTCTGCGCCAGATACTGCACGACTTTGCGCATGTCGGTCAGGCCGAGGCCCGCTTCATCCTGGGTCAATTGATAGCGCAGGATCAGGCTCGACCAGTCACAGAACCAGTCGAACAGCCGCAGCATCGGAATGTTTTTCCACTCCTCGGCCAGTTGCGTCGGCGATTGCTGCTGTTTGAGCAACTTCTTCACGCCTTCGACAACCTGCGCGCGCTGGTCACGCACGCCCTGCCCGTTCAACGTGACAGCGGCCAACGGCGAACCGGCGGCCAGGGTCAACAGTTCGACACGTTCGTCTTCGGAACATTCCGGCAATGCCTGAGCCAGCCATTGCAGGCTCATGGACTCGCTCGGCAGCGGACAGGCCTGCTGCACGCAGCGGCTCTTGATGGTTGGCAACAATCGGCTCGGCTGGTGGCTGACCAGCAACAGCACGGTATCGCCGGACGGTTCTTCAAGGCTTTTGAGCAAGGCGTTGGCGGCGTTGATGTTCATCGACTCGACCGGCTCGATCAGCACCACCTTGCGCCCGCCCAGCTGCGCGGTCTGCACCACGAAACTGACCAGATCGCGCACCTGGTCGACCTTGATCGCCTTGTCTGCCTCTTCCGGTTCAAGGATGTAATTGTCCGGGTGGCTGCCGGCATTGAGCAGCAGGCAGGATTTGCACTCGCCGCAGGCTTCAGGTGTCGGCCGCAGGCACAGCAGGCTGGCCATCAGCCGCTCGGCCAGCGCGCGTTTGCCGATCCCGGCCGGCCCGTGCAGCAGATAGGCGTGGGCGTGCTGAGCGCGACCGGCCAGTTGCTGCCAGAGGCTGTCCTGCCACGGATAGGCCTCAGCCACGGCTCAGCTCCAGCAGGTTCGGAATCAAGGTATCCAGCGATTGTTGAACCTTGGCCAACGGCTGACCGGCGTCAATCCGCACATACCGCGCAGGATCTGCCTCGGCGCGCTTGAGGAACGCATTGCGCACCGCCTCGAAAAACTCACGGCCTTCCAGCTCGAAACGGTCCAGACGACCACGGGCACTGGCGCGGGCCAGGCCGATTTCCACCGGCAGATCGAAAATCAGCGTCAGGTCGGGACGCAGGTCGCCCTGCACGAAAGTCTCCAGCGCCGCGATGCGCTCCAGCGACAAGCCGCGACCACCGCCCTGATAGGCGTAAGTCGAATCGGTGAACCGATCACACAGCACCACCGCGCCACGGGCCAGCGCCGGGCGAATGACTTCAGCCAGATGCTGGGCACGGGCGGCGAACACCAGCAGCAGCTCGGTGTCCGGGTTCATCACTTCGTCGACCGGAGCCAGCAACACCTCGCGAATGCGCTCGGCCAGCGGCGTACCGCCGGGTTCGCGGGTCAGCACCACTTCGATACCGGCGGCGCGCAGGCGCTCGGCGAGGTATTCGCGGTTGGTGCTTTTGCCGGCGCCTTCCGGGCCTTCCAGGGTAATAAACAAGCCAGTCACAGGCAGTCCTTAATCAAAGTCATTGCGTGTTTTGGGGAGCGGAGGCTTCCGGTTCAGGCGCCGGTGCAGGTTCTTGAGCAGGCGGCTGCGGCAACGATTCCGGTGCGGTATCGGGGGAGGCGGCAGGAATCGCCTCCTCGCCTGCCGGAGAGGCCTCGGGCGCGGTCGCTGGCGCCGGGCTGGAGCGGTAATCCGCGCGCCGCTTGAGCTGGTACTCGCGCACCGCGTTGTTGTGCGCGTCCAGATCATCGGAGAACACGTGACTGCCATCGCCACGAGCAACGAAATAGAGGCTGGTGCCATCCACCGGGTTGAGTGCGGCGTGAATCGCTTCGCGTCCGACCATGGCGATCGGCGTCGGCGGCAGGCCGGGAATCATGTACGTGTTGTACGGCGTGGCTTCTTTGAGATGGGCACGGGTCAGCTTGCCGTTGTAGCGATCACCCAGGCCATAGATCACCGTCGGATCGGTCTGCAGCTGCATGCCCAGCGCCATGCGACGCACGAAAACGCCGGCAATCTGCCCACGTTCCTGAGGCACGCCGGTTTCCTTCTCCACCAGTGACGCCATGATCAGGGCCTGATAGGGCTCGGTGTAAGGCACATCGGCGGATCGCTTTTCCCACTCCTTCGCCAGCACCTCGTCGAGGCGATCGAAAGCCTTTTTCAGCAGTTCGGCATCGGTCACACCGCGCACGAAGCGGTAGGTATCGGGGAAAAAGCGCCCTTCAGGGAACAGACCCTTGTGACCGATTTTGGCCATCACATCACTGTCGCTCAGGCCATTGAGGGTCTGTTCGATCTTTTCGTCTTTGGCCAGCGCGGCGCGCACTTGATGAAAGTTCCAGCCTTCGACCAGCGTCAGGCTGTACTGAACTACATCGCCGCGCTTCCACAGGTCGATCAGACCGTTGACGGTCATGCCCGGCTGCATGCGGTATTCACCGCTGTGAATCGGCGTGCCGGCGAGATTGAAACGCCAATAGACCCGCAGCCAGAACGCGTCCTTGATGACGCCATCGGCTTCGAGTCCAAGAAAAGTACGGGTCGGGGTGGATCCCTTGGGCACATCCAGCAGTTCTTCCTGCGTGATGTTCAGGGGCTGTTCCAGTGCCGAATGAATCTTCCAGGCGCTGGCGCCCAACAGCAGCCCTGCCAGAACCAGTCCGGTTTCCAGCAGCAACAAAAGTTTACGTCTCACGAATCAGGCATCCAGTAGCGCGCGGGCAATGGTTTGCAGTTTACGGGTGAGCGGGCCAACCGGCCAGCTCAGAGCAGCACAGGCGCGTACCGGCCAGACGCCATACACGCTGTTGCAGACGAAGACCTCATCGGCCCATTGCAGCTGTTCGAGGGGGATGTCGGTGATCTGCACAGGAATGCCCAGGGACTCGGCCTGAAACAATATTTCTGCACGCATCACGCCGGCCACGCCGCAGCGTTTCAGGTCCGCCGTGATCAACACACCGTCACGCACCATGAACAGATTGCTGAACACGCCTTCAATCACCCGACCGGCCTGATCGAGCATCAAACCTTCGGCATGTTCACTGTCCTGCCATTCGGCGCGGGCAATGACCTGTTCCAGTCGATTGAGGTGTTTGAGCCCGGCGAGCAACGGCTGCCTGGAAAGGCGCGTGCTGCACGGAAACAGGCGCACGCCCTGCTCGGCGTGGGTCGCTGGATAAACGGCGGGAGGATTGCCTTGCAAAATGCGTCGGCCCTGCGCCGTAGGGTCCGGCGCATAACCGCGCAATCCGTCACCACGAGTAAGGATGAGCTTGAGCACGCCCTCGCCCATCGCGGCGGCATAGGATTGCAGCTCATGGCGAACCCGCTCGATGTCGGCAGCAATGGCCAGACGCGCACAGCCTTCGGCCAGACGCGTCAGATGCCGATCCAGCAGCAACGGCTGACCACTTCGCACGGCGATGGTCTCGAACAGACCGTCGCCGTAAGCCAGGCCGCGATCTTTCAGCGACAGAGCGTCAGCCGGCAGACCGTCGACCCAGCAGTCCATCAGCCGGCGAACCGACGGAACGCCAACGTGCCGTTGGTGCCGCCAAACCCGAACGAGTTGGACAGCACGACATCGATATCCATGTTGCGCGCGGTGTGCGGCACGAAATCGAGGTCGCAGCCTTCGTCCGGCTCATCGAGGTTGATGGTTGGCGGCGCCACCTGGCTGTTGATCGCCAGCACGCTGAAGATCGCCTCGACCGCGCCCGCCGCACCCAGCAGGTGACCGGTCATGGACTTGGTGGAGCTGACCGCCAGCTTGTAGGCGTGATCACCGAACACCGACTTGATCGCGTTGGCTTCAGCGAGGTCGCCGGCCGGCGTCGAAGTGCCGTGGGCGTTGATGTATTGCACTTGATCAACGTTGATCTTCGCATCGCGCAACGCGTTGGTGATGCAGCGTGCAGCACCGGCGCCATCGGCGGGTGGCGAGGTCATGTGGAACGCGTCACCACTGGTGCCAAAACCGATCAGCTCGGCGTAGATGGTCGCGCCACGAGCCTTGGCGTGTTCGAGTTCTTCGAGCACCAGGGCACCGGCGCCGTCGGACAGCACGAAGCCGTCACGGCCCTTGTCCCACGGACGGCTGGCACGGGTCGGCTCGTCATTGCGAGTCGACAGTGCACGGGAAGCACCGAAGCCGCCCATGCCCAGACCGCACGCGGCCATCTCGGCACCGCCGGCAATCATCACGTCGGCTTCGTCGTACATGATGTTGCGCGCAGCCATGCCGATGCAGTGCGTACCGGTGGTACACGCTGTGGCGATGGCGTAGTTGGGCCCCTGTGCACCCAGGTGGATGGACAGGAAACCGGAAATCATATTGATGATCGAGCCAGGCACAAAGAACGGAGAAATCCGGCGCGGGCCAGTCTCGTGCAGGGTGCGGCTGGTTTCTTCGATGTTGGTCAGACCGCCGATACCCGAACCCATGGCCACGCCAATGCGTTCACGGTTGGCATCGGTGACTTCCAGACCGGCATTGCGTACGGCTTGAAAGCCGGCCGCCAGACCGTACTGAATGAACAGGTCGAGCTTGCGCGCTTCCTTGACCGACAGGTATTCCTCGACATTGAAGCCCTTTACCGAGCCGCCAAAGCGGGTGGAATAGGCAGAAAGGTCGGTGTGTTCGATCAGACCAATGCCACTGCGGCCAGCCAGAATGCCCTGCCAACTGCTCGGCACATCCGTGCCCAGTGGCGACAACATACCCATACCGGTGACTACGACGCGTCTACGCGACACAGCACTCTCCTTTTTCAAATGACGACTTTGCATCAGGCCTAAAGAAAAAACCGCACGCCATGATGGCAGTGCGGTTTTTCCATGACAGCAAGCAACGATTACAAACTATTACGCCTGGTGGCTAGTAACGTAGTCGACTGCAGCTTGTACAGTAGTGATCTTCTCAGCTTCTTCGTCAGGGATTTCGGTCTCGAATTCCTCTTCCAGAGCCATCACCAGCTCAACGGTGTCAAGGGAGTCGGCACCCAGGTCGTCAACGAAAGAAGATTCGTTCTTCACTTCTTCTTCTTTAACACCCAGTTGCTCGGCAACGATTTTCTTGACGCGCTCTTCGATGGTGCTCATACCTTGTTTTCACTCCTAATGGACAAATTCAGGCAGCTGGCCAGTGGGTAAGTGTATAGAAAGACTTTTCAGCTTTTCAACTGAAAGCTTCACTCCTCAAACCCTGGAGCCCTCTGCCTATAAATAGATTGCAGCTTTATAACGGATTTTAGACAGCTCGTATGACATTTTTTTGAAGCAATCCGTCACATTTGAATTACATGTACATCCCGCCGTTAACCGGGATTGTAGCCCCGGTCACGTATGCCGCACCGTCGGATGCAAGAAAAGCGACCACGGACGCGATCTCTTGAGCCTGTCCCAGACGGCCCAGCGGAATCTGCGTCTGCAAGGCTTCACGCTGTGCTTCAGGCAGTTCGCGGGTCATATCGGTGTCGATGAACCCTGGGGTTACCGAGTTGACCGTAATTGATCGCGAACCGACTTCACGCGCCATGGCACGGCTGAAACCTTCCAGACCGGCCTTGGCGGCTGCATAGTTTACTTGGCCAGCGTTGCCCATGGCACCCACCACCGAGCCAATACTGATAATTCGGCCCCAACGCGCCTTGGTCATGCCGCGCAGAACGCCTTTGGACAGGCGATACAGACTGTTCAGGTTGGTATCGATCACGTCGTACCACTCGTCGTCTTTCATACGCATCATCAGGTTATCGCGGGTGATGCCGGCATTGTTGACCAGAATCGCCACCGGCGCCCCGAACTGCTCCTGAATGTTCGCCAGCACTGCGCTGACCGATTCGTCACTGGTGACGTTCAGTTCGAAACCTGCGCCCTGAATGCCGTTTTCCTTCAGGGTCGCAGCAATGCGCTCGGCGCCCGAAGCGGAAGTCGCGGTGCCAACAACGATGGCACCCTGACGGCCCAGTTCCAGTGCGATAGCCTGGCCTATGCCACGGCTTGCACCGGTGACCAGTGCAACTTTACCTTGCAGACTCATGCAAGCTTCTCCTGATTCAGACAGCCGCTGCACGAGCGGCAGCGAAAGCGTCTGGGGTATTGAGGTTGGAAGTCGAAACGCCCTCGGCGCAACGTTTGTTCAGACCGGCCAGCACCTTGCCAGGGCCGCACTCGACCAGATTGGTCGCGCCTTTGGCGGCCAAGGTCTGTACGGACTCGACCCAGCGAACCGGCTTGTAGAGCTGTTCGAGCAGATCACGCTTCAGGGTTTCCAGATCCGCCGGCACCTGAGCGCTGACGTTCTGTACCACAGGGATCTGCGGCACCTGCCATTCGATGGCAGCGATGGATTCCGCGAAACGCTCGGCGGCCGGACGCATCAGTTCACAGTGCGACGGCACGCTGACCGGCAGCGGCATGGCACGCTTGGCGCCACGGGCCTTGCAACCTTCGATGGCGCGGTCTACTGCCGCCTTGGCACCGGCGATCACCACCTGGCCCGGGGAGTTGAAGTTCACCGCGCTGACCACTTCGCCCTGCGCCGCTTCAGCGCAGGCAGCGAGAACGTCGGCATCTTCCAGACCAAGGATGGCAGCCATGCCGCCCTGCCCCGCTGGAACGGCTTCCTGCATCAACTGGCCACGGCGCTCGACGAGCTTCACCGCGTCCGCCAGGCTCAGGCTGCCGGCGGCGACCAGCGCGCTGTATTCACCCAGGCTGTGACCGGCAACAAAGGCCGGACGCGCACCACCTTCCGCCAGCCACAGACGCCACAGGGCGATCGAGGCGGTCAGAATGGCCGGTTGGGTTTTGTCGGTTTGATTAAGCAGCTCTTCCGGGCCCTGCTGGGTCAGCGCCCACAGGTCGTAGCCCAGAGCATCGGATGCTTCTTTGAAAGTTTCGAGGATCAGTGGATATTGCGCGCCCAGCTCGGCCAGCATGCCGAGGGACTGCGAACCCTGTCCTGGAAAGACGAATGCGAGGGAAGCAGACATGTAACAAGCCCCTAATGATCTTGTCGTCGGAAAAATGGCATCCCGCTAGTGGGACGCAAGAAACTGACAGTTGGATGGCCCTTTGAACCGGGCGGTCACATTTAAGCATTGTCCGACGAAAACGCCTAAGACAACAAATCCTCCAGACGGCCGTGCAGGCGCTCGGGAAGATTCTCCTGAATCTCGATAAGCGCCCGCTGAATGGCACTCTGAAATCCCTGAACCCCGGCCGAACCGTGACTTTTAACGACAATACCCTGCAAACCGAGGAAGCTTGCGCCGTTATGTCGCGCCGGCGCCAGATCAGCCTGCAGACGTTTCATCAATGGCAGCGCCAGTGCACCGACGACGCGCGATGCCAGGCTTTTCTTGAACAACGCCTCGATGCGCGCAGCAATCATGGTCGCCAGGCCTTCGCTGGACTTGAGCAGGATATTGCCGACAAAACCGTCGCAAACCACCACATCCGCCTCGCCGCGATACAAACCGTCGCCCTCGATGAAACCGATGTAATTGACGCCCCGGGCAGCCTGCAGCAACGTCGCGGCCAGCTTGACTTGCTGATTGCCCTTGATGTCTTCGGTGCCGATATTCAGCAATGCGACTCGAGGGCGGGCAATGCCCAGCGTTTGCGCCGCCACGGACCCCATCACGGCGAACTGCAAAAGATGCTCGGCGCTGCAATCGACGTTGGCGCCCAGATCGAGCAGCTGACAGTAGCCCTTCTGAGTAGGGATCGCCGCGACCATGGCTGGACGGTCGATTCCGGGCAGGGTCTTGAGCACAAATCGCGACAGAGCCATCAACGCACCGGTATTGCCGGCGCTGACACAAGCCTGGACCTTGCCATCACGCAGCAACTCGAGGGCGACACGCATCGACGAGTCCGGCTTGCCACGCAGGGCCTGGGCAGGTTTTTCGTCCATGGTGATGACTTCGGACGCCGGAACAATCGTCAGGCGCGCGCGATCGGCAGCCGATTGGCCGGTGATCAATTCTTCAAGAAGGGAGGGTTGACCGACGAGGGTCAGGTGCAGCGAGGGCGTAGCAGAAAGGCAAGCAAGGCTGGCCTGAACAATGCTGCGGGGACCGAAGTCCCCGCCCATTGCGTCAATCGCGATGACTTGAGCGGACAAGTGATTACTCGTCAGCGCCCTTGTCGATCACTTTACGGCCACGGTATACGCCTTCTGGCGATACGTGGTGACGCAGGTGAACTTCACCAGTGGTTTTTTCTACAGACAGAGTGCTAGCCTCGAGAGCGTCGTGCGAACGGCGCATGTCACGGGCAGAGCGGGATTTTTTGTTCTGCTGAACAGCCATAATTGATTAACTCCTAAACGTTTGGGTCACGCTTTAACTGCGCCAATACACTGAACGGGTTGGACCGCGTTACCTCGTCCTCGCTCGGTTCGGGCTCATCTGCTCCCGCCGGCTGCTGGCATTCTTCCGGATGATGAGCAGGCACAATGGGCAAGGCGAGCAGAAGCTCCTCCTCGATCAGTGACTGCAGATCCAATGGATCTTCGCCCAGTTCCAGCACGTCATAACCTTTCGGTAACGACTGGGTATTCGCACCCTCCTTCACTACAGCGTAACTGCATTCGCTGTGGATCGGCAGGGTGACCAGCTCAAGACAACGCTGGCAAACCATCTTGACTTCGGTGTCGATAAAGCTGTGGATCACCACAGATTTACGTTCATCTCGTTCAAAAACGAATTTTGCCTGCACCGTACCGACATCGTCGGAAAGCGGGTCGCAGAGTCTCTTCAAATCGGCCAGCAGCAGTTCACCTTGAAGGGTGGTGCCACGGTCAGCCAATTTGCGCGGGTCAACGTGAGGTGGAATCGGGTCATTCAACATAGGCGCAGCATTATAGGGATGCACCCACCCATGTCAAAGGAAATTGTGCCCTGTCCGTCACTTGCGCGGCTCCGCTAGAATCTGTCGCCTGCCTCAGGAGATGCGAATGCTGCCTTTATTACTCGCTTCAAGCTCGACCTATCGTCGGGAATTGCTCAGCCGTCTGCACCTGCCGTTCGTCTGCAGCTCGCCGGATATCGATGAAAGCCGTCGCCCGGACGAGTCAGCCCTCGAACTGGTCAAGCGCCTCGCCGAACAAAAAGCCCGAGCCCTGGCCGCCAGCCACCCCACTCACCTGATCATCGGCTCCGACCAGGTTGCCGTACTCGGCGAGCGCATCATCGGCAAGCCCCACACCTTCGAAAAGGCCCGCGAACAACTGATGGCCGCCAGCGGCGCCAGTGTGACCTTTCTCACCGGCCTTGCCCTGCTCAACAGCCAGACCGGCCACTGCCAGGTCGACTGCGTGCCTTTTACCGTGCATATGCGCGTACTGGATCAGACCCGCGTCGAGCGCTATCTGCACGCCGAGCAACCCTACGACTGCGCCGGCAGCTTCAAAGCCGAAGGACTGGGCGTGAGCCTGTTTCAATCCACCGAAGGACCGGACGCAACCAGCCTGATCGGCCTGCCACTGATTCGCCTGATCGACATGCTGCTGGCCGAAGGCGTACAGATTCCCTGACCCACAAAAAAACCGGCTCTCAGGCCGGTTTTTCTTGCAGCATTCGATCAGCGTAACGACGGGCCGCTGAAACCCATCCACATTGCCAGTTTCTCGGCAACGCTGGCACCCAGCTTCTTCGAGAAGCGGTCGAACGGCGATTCCTGAACGGTGAAGTCCACCAGTTCCTTTTCGCCAATCACGTCGCGCGCCACCGAACTGGCATTACCCAGCCCATCGATCAATCCCAGCGGCAGCGCCTGTTCGCCAGACCAGACCAGCCCGGAGAACAACTCCGGATGATCCTTGTCTTTCAAGCGATCGCCACGCCCTTGCTTGACGCTGTTGATGAACTGCTTGTGCGTGGTATCCAGCACGCTCTGCCAGAACGCCGTTTCTTCCGGCTTCTGCGGCTGGAACGGGTCGAGGAACGCCTTGTGTTCGCCGGAGGTATAGGTGCGACGCTCGACGCCAAGCTTCTCCATGGTGCCGACAAACCCATAACCGGCCGCCGTCACGCCAATGGAACCCACCAGACTGGCCTTGTCGGCATAGATCTGATCCGCCGCGCTGGCGATGTAATAGGCACCGGAAGCGCCCAGGTCGGAAATCACCGCGTACAGCTTGGTATCCGGATGCAGACCGCGCAGGCGCTTGATCTCGTCATACACATAACCCGACTGCACCGGACTGCCGCCCGGACTGTTGATGCGCAGGATCACGCCCTTGACCTTCTTGTCCTCGAACGCCGCGCGCAGACTACCGACAATATTGTCGGCGCTGGCAGGCTCTTTATCGGCAATCATGCCGGTGACATCGATCAGCGCGGTGTAGTTCGGACCGCGAGTGGCGCTTTTTTCCATGTCCATCAACGGCGTGAACAGAATCAACGCAACAAACAGATAAACAAAGGTCAGCAACTTGAAGAAGATGCCCCAGCGCCGCGACCGACGCTGCTCCTGCACGCCAGCCAGCAGTGTCTTCTCCAGCAGCTTCCAGCTTTTCGCATCACCGTCGTCGGCAGTTGCCTTGGCCGGTGCTTTCCATTCGTCGGTCATGCCATCCACCCCAGCAAAAACGTATTAGGCCTGCTTCTCCAGCCAGGCGTGCAATTCGGAAAAATGGTCGATCGACAGTCGCGGCGCAAACTGCTGCAGCGATTCGATCGATTGCGCGCCATAACTGACCGCCACCGAATCCATCCCCGCATTGCGCGCCATCAACAGATCGAAGGACGAATCGCCGACCATCAGCGCCTGCCCGGCACGCACACCGCAATGCGCAAGGATCTGCTCCAGCATCAGAGGGTGCGGCTTGCTCGCAGTTTCATCGGCAGCGCGGGTGATATCGAAATAATCTTCCCAACCATTGGCCTTGAGTACCCGATCCAGCCCGCGACGGTTCTTGCCAGTCGCGACAGCCAGGTGATAGCCCTGCTCGCGAAACGACGCCATCGACTCGACTACACCTTCGAACAACGGCGAAGGCACGGCTTCTGCAGCGATGTAGTGATCGGCGTAATACTCGCGGAACAAGGTCATTTCCGCATCGCTGATTTCCGGATACAAGGTACGAATCGCCTCGGGCAAACCCAGACCGATGATGCCTTTGACGGCAAGGTCATCACGCAACTCGAAACCTGAACGCCCGGACGCCGAGTGCATTGCCTCGACAATCCGATGAATGGAATCGGCCAGCGTGCCGTCCCAATCGAAAATCAGCAGTTTGTAATCAGATGGGCGCACTCAATCGCTCCACAGTCTTGGCCCACATTTCATCGACCGGGGCCTGCAACTTGAGTTCACCACCATCGGGCAGCGGCACGGTCAGCATGTAAGCGTGCAGGAACAGGCGCTTGCCGCCCAGATCACGGATTTCCTTACTGAAACTGTCATCGCCGTATTTGGTGTCACCGGCAATGCAGTGCCCGGCGTGCAACGTGTGGACGCGGATCTGGTGCGTGCGGCCAGTAATCGGCTTGGCTTCGATCAAAGTGGCAAAATCGCCAAAGCGACGCAGGACCTTGAACACGGTCACAGACTCCTTGCCCTCCTCCTCATCGACCTCGACCATGCGCTCCCCGGAGCGCAGATTGCTCTTGCCGAGCGCGGCCCGGACTTGCTTGATCGAGGTCGCCCAGTTGCCGCGAACCAGTGCCATGTAGCGCTTGTCGACACCGTCACCGCGCAACGCGGCATGCAAGTGGCGCAACATGCTGCGCTTTTTGGCGATCATCAGCAGGCCGGAGGTGTCGCGATCGAGACGGTGAACCAGCTCGAGCTCCTTGGCATCGGGGCGCAACTGACGAAAGGCTTCGATAACGCCGTAATTCAGGCCGCTGCCACCGTGAACCGCAATGCCGGCGGGCTTGTTGATCACGATCAGGGCCTTGTCTTCGTAGACAATCGAGGCTTCCAGGCGCTGCAGCAGGCCTTGAGCCAAAGGCACCGGTTCGTCACGCTCAGGCACGCGAACCGGCGGCACGCGCACGATATCGCCGGCCTGCAGCTTGTATTCGGGCTTGATCCGACCTTTGTTCACGCGCACTTCGCCTTTGCGCAAAATGCGATAAATCAAGGTCTTGGGCACGCCTTTGAGCCGGGCGAGGAGAAAATTGTCGATTCGTTGGCCGGCATATTCCGGCGAGACCTCAAGCAGTTGAACGCCTGGAGTCGTAGGGGCAGTAGTCGTCATGGCGCGGATAATAACAATTTTTTATGGAATTGAAGCACTTAATCATTGCTGCTATAGTCGCGAACGCCGCCAAAAGCGGCCTGGACAGCGGAACCACGGTCAAAAACCGGCCCTGACCAACGCAATTCACCAGGACGCGAGGCCGTCCTACGGGGCTTTTGCTACGTAACGGTGGAGTTTGCAGCTGTAACAAGCGCAGGTGACATGAGGCCTGAATCACGCCGCAAAGCAGAGTTTTCACTCGCCACGCGAGCCATATTCACGGCCAGTTCACAAAGTGCAGTCAGCCGCGGATGACCCCGAGCGAAGGCTCCGGAAACACCGCCTGAATTAGCCATGATGCGTGACCTCCCCTTTCGGAGCTCACGGTAAATGCCAACCCGCTGCGGATTCTGCGCGCGGCAGCACCCGAATTATCAGGGATACGTGTAGGGTGGAGATGCACAACCGCTGGACTGTGTAGCAACAGGCTTTATCAAGACGCTTCATCTCGTCCACAGCCACCGGTTGATTCCTCCTCCTGACTGAGTGCTTAAGTAGCCACAGCAAGCAGGACGCGTACGTCGCGATAACGGCCCAATTGGCCGGACATCGCTGGACACGGGAATGGCCAACCACTCCCGACGCACCTGACACCGACCGTGAGAAGTCGTGTGTGCCGAACGCCGTTTCCGGCAGCCCGGAAACCGACGGTACTACATGAAAAGAATGCTGATTAACGCAACTCAACCCGAAGAGTTGCGTGTTGCACTGGTAGATGGCCAGCGCCTCTACGACCTGGACATCGAATCCGGTGCACGCGAGCAGAAAAAGGCCAACATCTATAAGGGCCGCATCACTCGCATCGAACCAAGCCTTGAGGCTGCCTTTGTCGATTTCGGCTCCGAGCGCCACGGCTTCCTGCCCCTCAAAGAAATCTCCCGCGAATACTTCAAGAAAGCCCCTGAAGGCCGCGTCAACATCAAGGACGTCCTGAGCGAAGGCCAGGAAGTCATCGTCCAGGTCGAAAAAGAAGAACGTGGCAACAAGGGCGCAGCCCTGACCACCTTCATCAGCCTGGCCGGTCGTTACCTCGTTCTGATGCCGAACAACCCGCGTGCCGGCGGCATCTCCCGTCGCATCGAGGGCGAAGAGCGCAACGAACTGCGTGAAGCCCTGAACGGTCTGGTCGCTCCAGCCGACATGGGCCTGATCGTGCGCACTGCTGGCCTTGGCCGCAGCAGCGAAGAAATGCAGTGGGACCTCGATTACCTGCTGCAACTCTGGACCGCCATCAAGGAAGCCTCGCTGGATCGTTCCGCGCCGTTCCTGATCTACCAGGAAAGCAACGTCATCATCCGCGCCATCCGCGACTACCTGCGCCAGGACATCGGCGAAGTGCTGATCGACAGCGTTGAAGCCCAGGACGAAGCCCTGACCTTCATCCGCCAGGTGATGCCGCAGTACGCCAGCAAGATCAAGCTGTACGAAGACAGCGTTCCGCTGTTCAACCGCTTCCAGATCGAAAGCCAGATCGAGACCGCTTTCCAGCGCGTCGTCGAACTGCCGTCCGGCGGCTCCATCGTCATCGATCCGACCGAAGCCCTGGTGTCCATCGACATCAACTCGGCACGCGCCACCAAAGGCAGCGACATCGAAGAAACCGCCCTGCAGACCAACCTGGAAGCGGCCGAAGAAATCGCCCGTCAGTTGCGCCTGCGCGACATCGGCGGCCTGATCGTCATCGACTTCATCGACATGACCCCTGCCAAGAACCAGCGCGCCGTGGAAGAGAAAGTCCGCGAATGCCTGGAAGCCGACCGCGCCCGTGTGCAGATCGGCCGCATCTCGCGCTTCGGCCTGCTGGAAATGTCCCGTCAGCGCCTGCGTCCTTCGCTCGGCGAAAGCAGCGGCATCGTCTGCCCGCGCTGCAGCGGCACCGGCATCATCCGTGACGTCGAATCGCTCTCTCTGGCGATCCTGCGCTTGATCGAAGAAGAAGCCCTGAAAGACCGCACCGCCGAAGTTCGCGCTCAAGTGCCGATCCCGGTGGCCGCGTTCCTGCTCAACGAAAAACGCAACTCGATCACCAAGATCGAATTGCGCACCCGCGCCCGCATCGTCATCCTGCCGAACGATCACCTCGAAACCCCGCATTTCGAAGTTCAGCGCCTGCGTGACGACAGCCCGGAAGCCGCGACCAACCAGTCCAGCTACGAAATCGCTGCCGCTGCCGCCGATGTCGAAGACGTCCAGCCAGCCGCCGCGACCCGCACCCTGGTTCGCCAGGAAGCCGCGGTCAAGACCGCTCCGGCCCGCGCCAACGCTCCGGTTCCGACCGAAGTCGCCGCGCCGGCCCCGGCACCTGCTCCGGTTGCCGCGCCAGAACCAAGCCTGTTCAAAGGCTTGGTGAAGTCGCTGGTCAGCCTGTTCGCCACCAAGGAAGAGCCTGTTGCGCCGGTTGTGGTTGAAAAACCTGCCACCGAGCGTCCGGCCCGCAACGAAGAGCGTCGCAACGGTCGTCAGCAGAGCCGCAACCGTAACGGTCGCCGCGATGAAGAACGCAAGCCGCGCGAAGAACGTGCACCGCGTGAAGAACGCGCCCCACGTGAGCCGCGTGAAGAGCGTCAACCACGCGAAGTCCGCGAGCCACGCGAATCCCGTGACGAAGCACCGACAGCCCGCGCACCGCGCGCGCCTCGTGAAGAACGTGCACCACGTGCCCCGCGTGAAGATCGCAAGCCACGTGGCGAGCGTGAAGAACGCGTACGCGAACTGCGCGAGCCTCTGGATGCCGCTCCCGCCGTTGCTGCCGCCGCCACCGCTGAAGAGCGTCCGGCCCGTCAGCCGCGTGAAGAACGTGCGCCACGTCCTGCGCGTGAAGAGCGTCAGCCGCGCGCCGAACAGGCCGCTGCCGCTGCCGCCGAAGAAGAAACCAACATTAACGAAGAGCAACTGCCGGAAGACGGTTCGGAGAACGCTGAAGGCGATCGTCCACGCCGCCGCTCCCGTGGTCAGCGTCGTCGCAGCAACCGTCGCGAACGTCAGCGTGATGCCAATGGCAACGTGATCGAAGGTTCGGAAGAATCCGAGTCCGGCGAAAACGCTCAAGCGCCAAGCACTGCCGATCTGGCCGCTGGTCTGGCTGTTACCGCTGCTGTTGCCAGCACCGTGATCAGCGCTCCGGCTGAAGCTCAGGCCCATGAACAAGCTGAACGCGCCACAGCTGCCACTCTGGAAACTGCTCCAGCAGAAGCGCCGGTCGTTGAAGCAACCACTCCGGTAGAAGTAGTTGCCGCTCCGGAAGTCGAAGTGGCTCCGGCTCGCGAAGCTCAGCCCCTGGTTGAAGCGGCCGCTGAACCAGCGGTGACCTTCGAAGCACCAGCCGCAGTCGAAGAGTCGGTTGTCGAGACCGTCGCTGAAACCGTGACTGAAACCGTGCGTGAAGTTCGCGAAGAGCAGACCGCTTTCAACTGGGTCGCCGAGCCGGCTGTCGCTGAAACACCAGCGCCAGTGGTCCAAGCGCCTGTTGTTGAAGAAGCCAAGGCTGTCGAGCCAGCAGTGGTTGCCGAACCGGCACCGGTCGTTGAAGCCCCAGCGGTTGAAGCGCCAGTGGTCGCCGAAGCACCTGCCCCGGTAGTTGAAGCGGCTCCAGTTGTCGCCCCGGTCAGCGCCCTGACCCCAAGCGGCCGCGCACCTAACGACCCGCGTGAAGTGCGTCGTCGCAAGCGTGAAGAAGAGCGTCTGCAGAAGGAAGCGGAACTGGCTGCCGCTGCCGCCGCTGCTGCTCCAGCTGCCGAAGTGATCGAGGCAGCGCCTGCCCCGGTCGCTGAAGAAGTTGCCGTTGAAGCCGTGATTGCCGAAGCTCCACGCTCCGTTCAGGAAGCGGTCGAGCAACACGAAGAGGCCCAGGAAAAAGAACACGAGCCTAAACCCCTCGTCTGATTCCAAACGCCACTAAAAAGCCCCGCCTGGTAATCCAGGCGGGGCTTTTTTATATCTCAAGGTTTTATCAGGACGGCGGGAAAACCAGCGCATCCGGCACGTCGATATCCCACAACACGCCCGGATCATCCACCGCGACTTCAACCACCCGCCCTTGGGCAAACAACGGTCGCGCGCCCCGGTCACCGGACAAGGCCATCAGCCCCGCTGCAAACGAGCGACCAAACCCGACCGGATGCCCATAGTCACCATTCAACGTCGGCACGCTGACCGCATCCTCGGCAATGGCCGCCACGACACGTTCAATACTCGACGGCAGGATGAACGGCATATCCCCCAGGACAATCAGCCAGCCATCGGCATCCGGGCAAGCCGCCACGCCCGCCGCAAGGCTGTCACCCATCCCGGTGGACTCGATCGAGACAATGTCACACCCATAAGCCTGCGCCATGCGCACTGCCTGTGGGCGCGCCTCGGTCGTCACCAGCACTCGCTGATCGAGACTCGCCGGCAGGTTCACCAACACCTGCTCGATCACCGAACGCACCGCGCCATCGCGCCCGGTGCAATCGGCCAGCAGCTTGTCCTTGTCTGCGCCCGCCACTTCGCGAAAACGGCTACCCTCGCCCGCCGCCAGCACAATCACTCCTATGGTTCGGCTCATACACTCTCCACGGTTTTCTTCTGCTTGAGCTCGACACCATTCTTGATCGCGACGATCTCCGCCAACAGCGACAAGGCGATTTCCGCCGGTGAATGGCTGCCAATATGCAAACCGATCGGCCCGTGCAAACGGGCGATGGCCGCTTCTGACAAGCCTAGTTCAGCGAGATTTTCCCGACGCTTGCGGCTGTTGACCCGAGAGCCCAGTGCTCCGACGTAGAACGCTTTGGAGTCGAGCGCCGTGAGCAGCGCCATGTCGTCCAGCCGTGGATCGTGAGTCAGCGCGACGATCGCCGTGCGCTCATCGGTCTGGATATTCAGCACCGCTTCGTCGGGCATGCCGGGGACAAACCGTCCATGCTGCTCTTCCCAGCCATAGACGAATTCGGTACGCGGATCACAGATCAGCACTTCGAAATCCAGCAGTCGCGCCATCTCGGCCACATACCGTGACAACTGCCCGGCACCGATCAACAGCAAGCGCCAGCGCGGACCGTAAATGGCACGCAGGGTCTGGCCGTCGAAGCTCAAGGTGTCGGCCTTGCCGGCGGGTCGCAACACCACTTCGCCAGTGCCGATGTTCAACTCGCGCGCGACGATTTCATGGGCCTCGCAGCGATCCAGCAACTCGGCGACCCACGCCGGATCGCCGACCCGCTCCTCGGTCAGGCGCAGGGTGCCGCCGCAGGGCAGGCCGAAACGCGCGGCTTCTTCCTGCGTCACGCCGTAGGTGATCAATTGCACCGGCGGCCCGCTGGCGGGAATCCGCCCATCGTGCAGCCGGGCGATCAGATCGTCCTCGACGCAACCGCCGGACACCGAACCGATCACCACGCCGTCCTCGCGCAACGCCAGCATCGCGCCAGGCGCCCGGGGGGCGGTGCCCCAGGTCTGCACCACCGAAAACAACACTACCCGTTGCCCGGCGCGGCGCCATTCGAGCACGCTGCGCAGGACATTTAGATCGGCGCTGTCCATTACGCTTGCGCCTTTTGCCAGCCCTGCAACTGGTAACGCACCGGCAGGCTGCGGATGCGCTGGCCGGTCGCGGCAAAGATTGCGTTGCACAGCGCCGGCGCAATCGGCGGCACGCCCGGCTCACCAACACCGCCCAATGGCACCTCGCCCGGCGGCGTCACCAGGTGCACCGCGACTTCCTTCGGCGCCAACGACATGCGCGCCACTTCATACATATGGAAGTTGTCCTGCTGCACCTTGCCGTCCTTGAAGCTGATTTCGCCCCATACGGCATTGCCCAGGCCCATCACGCACGCGCCTTCGAATTGCGAACGGATCCGCTCGGGGTTGATCTGCGGGCCGCAATCGACGGCGATATCGGCCTTGTGCACGATCAGCGTGCCGTCGTCCTTGACCTCGACTTCGATCACCGCCGCCACATAGGTAACGAAGCTGTAATGCACCGCCAATCCGAGACCACGGCCCTTGGGCAACTGACGCCCCCAACCCGCCGCCTTGGCCGCCGTTTCCAGCACGGTGCGCATGCGCCCGGTGTCGATCGGATAACGCTCGGGGGACTCGCCGTAGTTCCACTCTTCACTGAGCGTACGCGGGTCGATCTGCCGATCCGGGCCGAGCAATTTGATCTGGTACTTGAGCGGATCTTCCTTGGCCTTGTGCGCCAGTTCGTCGACGAAACTCTGAATCGCAAAACCATGGGGAATGTTCGACACCGAACGGTACCAGCCAACCCGTGTATGCACCGTGGCCTCGGGGTTTTCCAGGCGCACGTTGGGAATCGCGTAGGCCATGTTGGTAAAGCCCATGCCCAGCTCGAACGCGGCTTCGTGATTCATGCCCGGTGCAAACAGCGCAGTGATGCTCGGCGCTACCGTGCGGTGCAGCCAGGCGGAAGGCAAGCCATCCTTGCCGACGCCGGCCTTGAGGTATTCGGCGGACACCGTGTGGAAATACGAATTGTGGATGTCATCTTCGCGGGTCCATTGCACGCGCACTGCCTTGCCAGGAAATTCCTTGGCGAGCACGGCCGCTTCAACGACGAAGTCCGGTTTGGACTTGCGCCCGAAACCACCGCCCAACAGCGTGACATTGAAGGTCACGTTATCGAATGGCAGCCCCAGACGTTCGGCGATCCGCTCGCGGGTGACCTGCGGCGCCTGGCTCGGTGCCCATGCCTCGCAGGTGCCATCCTTGTAACGGGCAATGGCAACCATCGGCTCCATGGGTGCCTGGGCCAGATGCGGCAAGTAATAAGAGGCTTCCAGCGTGCTGGCAGCACTGCCGATGGCTTTGTCGGTGTCACCGGTGTTGCGCACGACTTTGCCCGGCTTCTGCGAAGCGGCTTCGATCTCCTTGCGATAGGCGACCGAGTCGTAACTGGCGTTCGGGCCATCGTCCCACTCGATCTTCAGTGCCTCGCGGCCCTTCAATGCGGCCCAGGTGTTGCTGGCCACCACGGCCACGCCACCCAATGGCTGGAATTCCGAAGGCAATGGCCGGGGTTCGATCTGGATGACTTTGAGTACGCCCGGCACTTTCAGCGCGGCGCTGTCGTCCACCGACTTGACCTTGCCGCCGTATACCGCCGGACGCGCAATGACCGCGAACAGCATGCCGTCGAAATGCACATCGGCCCCGTACACCGCGCGGCCATTGACGATGTCGGCACCGTCGATGGCTTTGGTGCCTTCCTTGCCGATGTAGCGGAATTCCGCCGGTTGCTTGAGCCGCAGGCTGTCACGGGCCGGCACCGTCAGTGCACTGGCCGCAGCGGCCAGCTCACCGTACCCCAGCTCGCGCCCGGACGGTGTGTGAATGACTTTATGCAGTTGCGCGCGGCATTCGCCGACCGGCACCTTCCACTGCGCGGCGGCGGCCTGCTCCAGCATGGTCCGGGCGGCAGCGCCGCAACGGCGCATCGGCTCGTACCAGTGACGCATGCTGCGCGAGCCGTCGGTGTCCTGGTTGCCGAAGCGCACTTCATCCCCCGGCGCCTGCTGAACCTTGACGTGCGCCCAGTCGGCTTCCAGTTCATCGGCCACCACCATGGTCAGGCTGGTGCGCACGCCCTGGCCCATTTCCGAGCGGTTGCAGACCACAGTCACCGTGCCATCGGCGGCAATGCTGACGTAAACCTTCGGATCGTCGACCCAGCCGTTGGGCATGCCGTCGGCGCCGAACTGCTTCGGTTTGTCTTCGGCCAGCGCATCCTGCCAGCCCCAGCTCGCCGCCAGTACCAGTGCACCGGTGGCGCCGACGCCCTTCAGGAAGCCCCGGCGACTCAGATTGCTCAGGGCGAAATCGTTCGGTAAACGGCTCATGCCTTGGCCTCCTTCAGATGAGTGGAGGCCTGACGGATCGCAGTCTTGATCCGGTTGTAGGTGCCGCAGCGGCAGATGTTGCCGACCATCGCTTCTTCGATCTGTTCGTCGCTCGGGTTCGGGTTGGTCTTGAGTAACGCAGTGGCGGACATGATCTGTCCGCCCTGGCAGTAACCGCATTGGGCTACAGCCGTGTCGAGCCAGGCTTGCTGGACGATCTGGCCAACCGGGTCGGCATGCAGGTTGTCGATGGTGGTCACGTTCTGCCCGACCACCGAACCGATCGGCGTGATGCAACTGCGCGCCGGCGCGCCGTCGATATGAATGGTGCATGCACCGCACAGGCCCATGCCGCAACCGAACTTGGTGCCGTTGTAACCGGCGACGTCACGGATCGCCCACAACAGCGGCATGTCCTCGGTGACATCGAGTGGATGGTCTTGACCATTGAGTTTCAGGGTAATCATGGGCACGCCCGCATATTCATGGAGGTTATGGGGTCGAGCCATCTGCCACCGCAGGGACAGTGGTGGTTCGCGCAGATCGGCTCAGGCTAATCAGGCTCTCTTGTGCCGACGGGAACGTCTGCACCGGGCCTTTGGTGAAACAAATAGTGGAGTAAATGACCGGTATCGTTAGCTGGCTACGTTAACCCGCGATTAACAAAAAAGCCCTGTACTTTTTAAAAAGTGCAGGGCTTTTTGTTCAGCCTTGAAAGCGTAGCCTCAATAGCGATTGGGCTCCATTTCCAGCTCGACATTGAAACGCTCTGAAATGTCTTTCTGGATGCGCTGGGCCAGATCGAGCAATTGCAGCCCGGTCGCCGCGCCGTAGTTGACCAGCACCAGCGCCTGCAATTTATGCACGCCGGCATCGGCCTCACGAAAACCTTTCCAACCGGCGCGCTCGATCAACCAGCCGGCCGCCAGTTTCATCTGCCCGTCCGGTTGCGCGTAGGCCACCAGATCCGGATGCCGCGCCTTGATCTGTGCGACTACGGCCGCCGACACCAGCGGGTTCTTGAAGAAACTGCCAGCATTACCGAGCACTGCTGGATCCGGCAGCTTTTCGCTGCGGATGCTGCAAATCGCTCGACTGACGTCCGTCGGTGTCGGCTGCTCGATACCCTGCTCGATCAGGCGCTGGCGCACCGGGCCGTATTCCAGATGCAGATGGGCGACTCGATCCAGTGCGAAGCGCACCCGCAGGATCAACCAGCGACCCGGCTGCTGTTTGAACACGCTGTCACGGTAGGCGAAGTTGCACTCTTCCAGACTGAAGTCACGCAGCTCGCCGGTCTGGCGATCCAGCGCCGTCAGGCCGGCGAAGACGTCCTTGATCTCGACACCGTAGGCACCGATGTTCTGCATCGGCGCGGCACCGACCGTGCCGGGGATCAGGCTGAGGTTTTCCAGCCCCGAGAAACCCTGGGCCAGCGTGTGCTGCACGAACGGGTGCCACGGCTCACCGGCTTCGGCTTCAATCACCACGCGATTGCCGTCGTCACTGATGACGCGGATGCCACGGCTGGCCATGCGCAGTACCAAAGCCGGGATATCCGCCGTGAGCAACAGATTGCTGCCGCCGCCGATCACCAGCAACGGCACGTCGTGGGAGGTCGCGTAAGCCAGGGCTTCGCGCACATCAGCATCACTGTGGGCTTCGGCAAACAGCTGCGCGCGAACGTCAACGCCAAAGGTATTGAAGGGTTTCAGGGAAACCTGCGGTTGCACCTGCAAACTCATAACCGCCCCTTCACTTCGATCAACAGCTGATCGCAGGCACGCTCGATCAGATCCAGCACCTGCTCGAAGCCCTGATCGCCGTCGTAATAAGGATCCGGCACTTCGTCGACCACACCTGCATAGCGGCGCAGGAACAGGTCCAGCTCGGCCTTGCCGGTGGACGGCTGCAGGGCCTTGAGGTTACGCAGGTTGCTGTTGTCCATGGCGAGGATCAGGTCGTAGCTGGCGAAATCGGCGCGGCTGACCTGCTGAGCGCGCTGCGCCGACAGGTCATAACCACGCAGCTTGGCCGCGGCCTGACTGCGCTTGTCCGGCGGATTGCCGACGTGCCAGTCGCCAGTGCCGGCGGAGGCCACTTCGACCTGATCCGCCAGCCCCGCTTCGCGCAACTTGTGGCGCAACACACCTTCGGCAGTGGGCGAACGGCAGATGTTGCCCAGGCACACGAACAAAACGCGCATCAGGCCTCCAGCAGGCGACGGACGCGCTCAAGGTCTTCGGCGGTGTCGACTCCGGTTGGCGGCGCGATCAACGCGTCAGCCACATGAATCCGCACGCCGTGCCACAGGGCACGCAGCTGTTCAAGGGATTCGGTGTTCTCCAGCCAGCACGGGCCCCAGCTCACGAAGTCCTGAAGGAAGCCTGCGCGGTACGCATAAATGCCGATGTGGCGACGATACGGCACGCCTTCCGGCAGCACGTCGCGACTCTTGGCGAAGGCATCGCGAGCCCATGGCAGAGTCGCGCGACTGAAGGTCAGCGCCAGACCGTTGAGGTCACTGACAACCTTGACCACGTTCGGGTTGAACAGCGTTTCGAGATCTTCGATCGGCTCGGCCAGAGTGGCCATGCCTGCTTCGGTGTGGGCCGCGAGGTTGGCGGCGACCTGATCGATCACGCTCGGCGGGATCAGCGGTTCGTCACCCTGCACGTTGACCACGATGGCATCCGGCTCCAGGCCCAGCTTCGCGGCCACTTCGGCCAGACGATCGGTGCCGGAGTTGTGATCTTCACGGGTCAGCACCACTTCGGCGCCGAAGGCCTTGCAGGCTTCGACGATGCGCGCATCGTCGGTCGCCACGACCACACGGCTGGCGCTGCTTTTGCTGGCCTGCTCCCAGACGTGCTGGATCATCGGCTTGCCGGCGATGTCCAGCAGCGGCTTGCCCGGAAGACGGGTCGAGGCGAAACGCGACGGGATGACAACGGTGAAGGCTGTGGTCATTTATCCAGACGCTCGTCGGTGGTCAGGGTGCGGGCTTCGCTTTCCAGCATCACCGGAATGCCGTCGCGGATCGGGTACGCCAGGCCGGCGCCCTTGCTGATCAGTTCGGTCTTGTCGGCGCTGAGCTTGAGCGGGCCTTTGCAGACCGGGCAGGCGAGGATGTCGAGCAATTTGGTGTCCATGAACATTCCCTGGATAAAAACGGATTAAGGCAAAAGACGATCCGGCAACAGGCGCATCAACTGCGTATCGAACCAGGCCACGAAGGCCGGAGACGGCACGGCATCGACCGCCAGGTACCACCAGTCGGCAGCAGCGAAGGCACGGCACTTCACCGCATCCTTTTCAGTCATCACCACTGGCAATGACGGCGTGAAACTCAAGGCCTGCACGCTGTATTCGGCGTGGTCGGCAAACGCGTGGGGCACAGGCCGCCAGTCTAGCGCTTCGAGGGTATTGAAGAAACGTTGCGGGTTGCCGATCCCGGCCACCGCGTGCACGGCCTGACCGGGCGAAAAATGATCGAGCGACCGGCGTTCGCCGCTGCGCAGATTGACCAGCGCCGAAGGCTTGAGGCGGAAAGCGAAACCGCCATCGCGATCGTCGAGGGCGCCGTTGAACAACACGCCGTCGACGCTTTGCAGACGCTCGATCGGTTCGCGCAGTGGGCCGGCGGGCAGGCAACGCTGATTGCCAAGCCCTCGGGCGGCGTCGATCAGCACCAGCTCAAGATCGCGGGCCAGACGGTAATGCTGCATGCCGTCATCGGACAGGATCAGGTCCAGCGGCTCGCTGTCCAGCAGGGCTCTGACGGCGGCGCTGCGATCGGGATCGATCATCAGCGGCACGCCGGTACGCTGCACAATCAGCAAGGGTTCGTCGCCGGCGATGTCGGCAGTCTGATCGGCTTCGACCCGCCATGGCAGTTGCGCCGGTTTGGCGCCGTAACCACGGCTGACCACACCGACCCGCAGTCCGTGGCGTCGGCAGTGCTCGATCAGCCACAGGATCATCGGGGTCTTGCCGGTGCCGCCAACGGTGATATTGCCGACCACGATCACCGGCACCGGCGACTGATAAATCTCGCCTTCGCCGTCGAGAAAACGCTGACGCTTGCCGGCCACGACGCGACGGTACAGCCACTCCAGCGGCCGCAACAGCGTCAGGGCCGGGTGCCCCTGATACCACGCGGCGAGCAGACGATCGGACATGGCCATCAGGATTTTGGCGCCGCCTCGACCGTGGTCATGCGCAGATGGCTGAAACCGAGCTTGCCGGCCGCGTCCATGGCGGTGATCACGGATTGGTGCTGAGTCTTGCCGTCAGCACTGATCGACAACGGCATGCTGGTGTCGCCGTTGGCTTCCTTCTGCATGGCTTCCATCAGAGTGGCCAGGTCGTTCTTCGGCAGAATCTTGTTGTTCACCGAGAACACACCTTCGGCGCTGATGGCGACGTCCAGTTGCTTGACCTGCTGATCCTCGGCCGGTGAACCGCTGACCGCTTCGGGCAGATCGACGCGCAGCTGGGTTTCGCGGGTGAAAGTGGTGGTCACGACGAAAAACAGCAACAGGATGAACACCACGTCGATCAGCGACGCGAGGTTGATGTCGATCGTTTCCCGGGGTTTGCGACGGAATTTCACGCTTTGCCCCCGGCCAGATCGACGTCACGGTCGCCCTGCACCACTTCCACCAGCTTGATCGCTTCCTGTTCCATGCCCACCACCAGCTCATCGATGCGGCGTTGCAGGAAACGGTGGAAGAACACCGCCGGAATACCGACCATCAGGCCCGCTGCGGTGGTGATCAGCGCTTTGGAAATACCGCCGGCCAGCACCGCAGCATTGGTGGTCATGCCGGAACCGGTGAAGGCGCTGAAAATGTCGATCATGCCCAGCACCGTACCCAGCAGCCCCAGCAACGGCGACATCGCAGCGATGGTGCCCAGCGCGCTGACGTAGCGTTCCAGCTCGTGGATGACCCGGGCGGCGGCCTCTTCGATGCACTCCTTCATGATCTCGCGACCATGCTTGGAGTTGGCCAGACCCGCGGCGAGGATTTCCCCCAGCGGCGAGTTGGCGCGCAATTCCTTGAGTTTTTCCTTGTTGAGCTGCTTGTCCTTGATCCAGACCCAGACCTGACCCAGCAAATGCTCAGGGGTGACGCGACTGGCGCGCAGGGTCCACAGGCGCTCGGCGACAATCGCCATGGCGGCGATGGAACTCAGAATGATCGGCAACATCATCCAGCCGCCGGATTTGACCAATTCCCACACAGTGACAGCCCCCTCGAAAAAGTGCGCCACTTTACCATACCGGTTCGCGATAAAGACCCGTCGCCCCGACGACCGTGCTCAACGGTACTCTGCCTCCGACAACGGCGGGTCGCGCCAGAACCGGCGTTGTTGACGCATCGACCGGGCCGGCTGAAACCGTCCCAGTTGCAGATGAATGGCACCCTGCTCGGCGCTGTCGTGGATATGCACTCCCTGTTTGCGGTAGCGGGCAATGACGGTCGGGTGCGGATGGCCGAATGAATTGCCCTGCCCTCGGGAAATCAGCACGGCCCGGGGCTGCAAAGCCTTGAGCAAGGCCATCGAAGAGGAACTGCGGCTGCCGTGATGCGGGGCTTGCAGCCATTGGGTATGAACTGCCAGCACGCTGTCGAGCAGGTCCCGCTCGGCAGCGCTGTCGATGTCGCCGGTCAACAGCAAGCGTTCGCCATTGGCTTCGATCTGCAGGACGCAGGACCGCTGGTTGCTGTCATGGGCGTCAGCCCACTGCCATAGCTGGAAAGCAACGCCGTCCCACTGCCATTGCCGGCCGCTTTCGCAGGCCTCGGCGGTCAGCGCTTCGGGCAGCCCCGGCGGATCGCCGCTGATGATCCGCCTGACAGTCATCCCTTTCACCACGGCAAGCGCGCCACCTGCGTGGTCGGCATCGGCATGGCTGAGCAGCATCAGATCGAGGTGTTCCACCCCAAGTTTGCGCAATGCCGGCAGCACCACTCGCTCGCCGAGGTCGAAGTCACCGAAACGCGGGCCGCTGTCGTACAGCAAGGTGTGATGGCGGGTGCGGATCAGAATCGCCAGGCCCTGACCGACGTCGAGTTGCCAGACATCGGCCACGCCTTCGGCCAGAAGCTCTCGCGGCGGAAATGCCAGCACCAGCAGCAACGGCCAACCCAATGGACGCAAAGGAACGCCTCGGGGCAGCAATAACAACACGGCACCAAGACTTCCCAGCGCCCAGCCCCACCCTTGCATCGTCGGCGGCATCCACGCCGGCCAACGCCCGGCAATCAGGGCCAACGTCCTGAACAAGCCATCGATCAGCCCGCCGGCCAGCCACAGCAACCCTTCCCCGACATGAGGGATTGGCAGCAACAAAGTGCCCAGCAGCGCCGGCGGCAGCACCGCAAAACTGACCCACGGCACCGCCAGCAGATTGGCCAGTGGCCCACTGAGGCTGATCGGCAGGCTCAACGCCACCAACACCGGGCACAAGCCGATCGCGATCAGCCATTGCGCGCGCGTCCAGGTCTGCCACCAGCGCCACGGCCCCAGTCGGCCGCCGAAGGTAAAGATCAAAACACCCACTGCCGCGAATGACAGCCACAACCCGGGACGCAGGCTGGCCAGCGGATCCATCAACAACACGCCGTCGAACGCCAGCAGCAACGGCCACCACGCACCGAGATGGCGAAAACGCAAACGCCACAACAACACCAGTGCAACCATTACGCACGCCCGCCGCACCGGCACGTCGAACCCGGCCAGCAGGCCGTAACCCAGCGCCGCCGTGAACGCCAGACCACACGCCCAAGGCAGCCAGGGCCAACGCAACGGCCAAATCCCGACCCTTGCCAGGCCGGCGACCAGCGCATACATCAACGCCGCCAACAGCCCAATGTGCTGCCCGGAAATCACCAGCAGGTGCACGGTGCCGGTATCCTGCAAGGACTGCCAGTCTTCGCGACTGAGTCCCGAGCCATCGCCCAGCACCAACGCGGCCAAGGCTCCGTTGCGTCCCTGAGCATCCACCGCAAGCAAGCGCTGACGAATGCTGTCGCGCCAGGCCCACTGCGCCGGCGCCAGACGCTGGCCATCCTTCACCGTCCCGGTGGCGCCAATGCGCTGCGCCAACAGCCAGGCTTCATAATCGAACGCATCCGGATTGAGCAGCCCACCGGGGCGCTTGAGCTTGACCGCCACTCGCCAGCGTTCGCCACTTTTGACCTCAGGCCCGGCATACCAGGCCAGACGCATCAGTGATGGCAGTTTCTCGTGACGTGAGTGCGCATCGGCCAGTTCAAAGCGTACGACGCCCTCCACATTCTGCGGCAAGCCGACGACCCGCCCTTCCACCCAGCGCGTTTCGCCATCCAGCCGGTGAGGCAGTCGATCATTCAGCGCCATCTGCGCGTTGAAACCCGCCCATGTAAATCCAAGCAGCAAAAACGCCAGTGGATAGCTGCGAAACGGCAGCAGCATCAGCGCCACCCACGGCAACACCACCAATACCCCGACCGGCGGCAAGGCCGGTAAAAAAACCGCAGCCAGCAGACCGGCTGCCAGCGCCATCATCCCTGTGCGCATAAGCCCGTCCTTGAGAGTCCCACCCTCAGGCATAGCGGTTGCGGGACACGGGCGTCGTTATCAATTGTCACAAAGTCTGAATGGGCGGTTCGTAGAATCCAGACATACTTGCCGCCTTAACCGACCGAGAAGCCTTATGCCCCGGCGCTTATTCAAACGTTACATGCCCGATCCGACGAGCATCAGGGAACACAAATCCTTACGCTTTCTCGGCACGTTGCTGCATGACCCGAACCTCTGGCACCTCAACCGACACTCGGTGGCCCGCGCCATGGCCGTGGGCCTGTTTGCCGCGTTCCTGCCGATTCCCGCACAAATGCTGGTGGCCGCCGTCCTCGCGATCATGGTGCGCGGCAACATGCCGATTGCTGTCAGCCTGGTCTGGCTGACCAATCCGATCACCATGCCGGCGGTGTTTTTCTGCACGTATCAGGCCGGGGCCTGGCTGATGGATGTGCCCGCCCGCACCCTCCCCGATGAATTGACCTGGGAATGGATCAGCGGTGAACTCTCGACCTTGTGGCAACCGTTCCTGCTGGGGTCGGTGGTGGTCGGGCTGGTACTGGGTGCCCTCGCCTATTGCCTGGTGATGATGTACTGGCGCTGGTGGGTGGCGCGGCAATGGGCGCGGCGCAAAAAAAGTCGTCAGGCGTGAATGCAAAACGGCCTCCACTGTGGGAGGCCGTTTTTCATTGCAACATCGAAGAAATCAGGTACGCATTCCGCGCCCGCTTACCAGCAGCCGCGCGCAACCGAAATACAGCACCACCGTCGCCACCAGCATGAAAGTGATCGCGATACCGATGCGGATATCCGACACACCGAGGATGCCGTAACGGAAGGCGTTGACCATGTGCAGCACCGGGTTGGCCAGCGACACGGTCTGCCAGAACGGCGGCAGCAAGGTGATCGAATAGAACACGCCACCGAGGTAGGTCAGCGGGGTCAGCACGAAGGTCGGGATGATCGAGATGTCATCGAAGTTGCGCGCAAACACCGCGTTGATAAAGCCCAGCAGCGAGAAAATCGTCGCCGTCAGCACCACCACCAGAACGGTCACGCCCAGGTGATGCACCTGCAGGCTGGTGAAGAACAACGACAGAATCGTCACGATCACGCCCACCATAAGGCCTCGCAGGACGCCACCAATGGTGTAACCGATCAGAATCGTGTGCGGCGACACTGGCGACACCATCAATTCTTCGATGGAGCGCTGGAACTTGCTGCCGAAGAAGCTCGACACCACGTTGCCGTATGAGTTGGTGATCACCGACATCATGATCAGACCCGGCACGATGTATTCCATGTAGGTGAAGCCACCCATGTCGCCGATCTGCCGGCCGATCAGGTTACCGAAGATCACGAAGTACAGAACCATGGTGATCGCCGGGGGCAGCAGGGTCTGCGGCCAGATCCGGGTAAAACGTCTGACTTCGCGGTAAACGATGGTGTTGAGGGCAATGAGGTTGGGGCGCAGCTCGGAACTCATACCGCCACCTTCGACAGATTTTTCTCCACCAGGGACACGAACAGCTCCTCGAGGCGATTGGTTTTATTGCGCAGGCTCAGCACTTCTATGTTCTGCAGGGCCAGTTGGCCGAACAGCGCAGTGATGCCCATGGACTTGTCGACCTGGACTTCCAGCGTATGCGCATCCACCAGACGGGCCGGGTAGCCGGCCAGTTGCGGCGCGACCGCCAGATCGTTCTTCAGGTCGAGCAGGAAGGTTTCCACATGCAGTTGCCCGAGCAACTGACGCATGCTGGTGTTCTCGACAATGGTGCCGTGGTCGATGATGCCGATGTTGCGGCACAGCTGCTCAGCCTCTTCCAGGTAATGGGTGGTGAGGATGATGGTGATGCCTTTCTGGTTCAGTTCGGTGAGGAACGTCCACATCGAGCGGCGCAGCTCGATATCCACCCCGGCGGTCGGTTCGTCGAGGATCAGCAGACGCGGTTCATGCACCAGCGCCCGGGCGATCATCAGACGGCGCTTCATGCCGCCGGACAGCGAACGCGACGGCACATCGCGCTTGTCCCACAGACCGAGCTGAGTCAGATACTGCTCGGCGCGTTCCTTGGCGATCTTCGCCGGAATGCCGTAATAGCCGGCCTGCGTCACGACGATGTCGAAGGTCTTTTCGAACTGGTTGAAGTTGAATTCCTGGGGTACCACGCCGATGGAGCGCTTGAGCGCCGCCGGGTTCTTGTCCAGGTCGTTGCCAAAGATATTCACGGTGCCGCTGGTCTTGTTGACCAGGGTCGAGAGAATGCCGATGGTCGTGGATTTGCCGGCGCCGTTGGGGCCGAGCAAGGCGAAGAAGTCACCTTCAGCGACGTCCAGATCGATACCACTCAAGGCCTGGAACCCGTTGCCGTAGGTTTTGGTTAGCTGCCGGATGGACAGAGCGGAACTCATATCGGATTACGCACCAAGAAGAGAAAAAGGACTGAATGACGGCGGGCGGCGAGGGAGACAACCGCGGCGCACAAGCGCAATGGTGCTTGCCGCCGCCGCACAAGTACAGTCAAGTGTGTCGATAGTAGGTATTAAGTCAACGCGGTCATGACGGCTTTGCGATACGCCGGACGCTGCTTCAGTCGCGCGTACCAGGCCTCCAGATGCGGCATCGGCGCGCGCTCGATCGGCATCTCGAACCAGGCATAAATGAAACTGCCGAGCGGGATATCGCCCATGCCGATTTCGTTGCCGGACAGATAAGGCTGATGCTTCAGCGCCTGATCGGCCATCGCCAGCAAGCTGTCACATTCCTTGATCGCCGCATGGATCGCCGGCCAGTCCTGCTTGTCTGCCGGGGTACGCAGTACGCCCCAGAACACCGTGCGAAACGGCCCTGCAAAACTGGAAGTCGTCCAGTCCATCCACTTGTCAGCGGTGGCGCGGGTCTGCGGATCCGCCGGGTACCACGCGGTATCGGCTGCATGTTTTGCCAGCAGGTAACGCACGATGGCATTGGATTCCCACAGCACAAAACCGTCGTCCTGTATCACCGGCACCCGCCCGTTCGGGTTCATTGCCCGGTACTCCGGTGTGTCGACCACACCAAACGCGCCACCGGCGTCGATGGCCTCGTAGGCCAGCCCGAGTTCTTCGGCAGCCCACAACGGTTTTCTGACATTCGACGAATTCTTGCGACCCCAGATCTTCAGCATGACCGCCTCTTTTCCAGTGAATGGGCAGGCAGCATACGCCGGATCAGAGGCTGCCGACATCACCGCGCATGTCACTGGACAATGGTTTCTGCTGATCGTTGAACAGGTGCGGATAACATTTCTGCAGATGTTCGAAGAAAAAGGATTCCGGTACATCGGCGAACTGGCCGTGATCGACCAGGTACTCCATCAACAGCGCGCCATCACTGTTGTAAGGGTGAAAAACGCTGTCGTTCATGCCGTCGAATTCCAGCGGGGCCACGTTGAACATTTCGCAGAGCTTCTGGTTGAACGCGGGTGTGGCTTTCACCCAGCGACCATTGAGAAACAGCTCGGTATAACCATGCATGGCGAACACCTCGCTTCTCAGCAGCTCAAGCAGACGCGGCGTCGACAGATGATTTTTCACATCCGCCAGCCCAATCCGTGCGGGGATCGCGCAATGGCGCGCGCAACCGGCGAGCAGCGTGGCCTTGGGCACGCAATAGCTCTCACCCGCCGCCAGCGCGTAGCTGCCACGCAAGGTTTGCGGGTCGCGGCTGAAGGTGTACATGTTGTAACGCACCGCCTCGCGCACGGCGTAATAAAGACTGATCGCCTGCGCGAGCGGATCGCGGCTGGTACCACGGTGCTGCTCGGCGAACTCCACCACCGAGGGGTGGTCACTATCGATGAAGCGGCCGGGGCTCAGATACTCGTGCATGACGACACTCTCCTGATTGAGCCTCGAGTCTAGCGAGAGGTTCAGCACAGAGATAACGACGTTTCGGCCAAACATGCACGCAAAGACGCGGAAGCTGCGAACGATTTCCCACGCGTGTTGCCCACCGAACCTACAAAAGACATCCGGGGTTTCCCACGATTTCAATCACCTTGCTCTGACCGCCCCGTTTTGCAGATGCCGTCTAAGCTCTGGAGGGTCGGTTCGCCCTGGTTCACGGAGGATTAAATATGCTGTTGTTGTGGATACTGGTTCTGATCGTCGGCGTGGCGTATCTGGCCCACCGGCGCATCGCCCCGCTGCCTGCACTGGGCATCGTTGCCGCTTACCTGTTGGCGATGGGGATTTTCAGCCACGCGCCGGGCTGGCTGTTGCTGATTTTCTGGATCGTGCTGGCCCTGGTTGCTGCCCCGCTGCTGTTGCCTGACCTGCGCCGCAAACACTTCACCGCGCCGCTGTTCAGCTGGTTCCAGAAAACCCTGCCCCCGATGTCGCAGACCGAACGCGACGCGATCGATGCCGGCACGGTGTGGTGGGACGGCGAACTGTTCAGCGGGCGCCCGGACTGGGACAAGCTGCTGTCCTATCCAAAAGCGCAACTGAGCGACGAAGAACAAGCGTTCATCGACGGCCCGACCGAAGAGCTTTGCGCCATGGTCACCGACTGGCAGATCGGCCAGTCGATGGACCTGCCGCCAGAAGCCTGGACGCACATCAAGGAACACGGATTCTTCGCCCTGATCATTCCCAAGGAGTTCGGCGGCAAGGGTTTCTCCGCCTACGCTCACTCCCAGGTGGCGATGAAACTGGCGACCCGCAGCGGCGACCTTGCCTCCACCGTGATGGTGCCCAACTCCCTCGGCCCGGCCGAACTGCTGCTGCACTACGGCACCGACGAACAGCGCAATCATTACTTGCCACGACTGGCCCGAGGCGACGACATCCCGTGCTTTGCGCTGACCGGCCCGCTCGCCGGCTCCGACGCCGGCGCCATGCCCGACACCGGGATCGTCTGCAAGGGCGAATGGGAGGGCCAGGAAACCCTCGGCCTGCGCCTGAACTGGGAAAAACGCTACATCACCCTCGGCCCGGTCGCGACCTTGCTCGGCCTGGCCTTCAAGGCCTATGACCCGGATCACCTGCTCGGCGACAAGGAAGACCTGGGCATCAGTCTCGCGCTGATCCCGACCGACACCCCCGGCGTGGAAATCGGCCGTCGCCACCTGCCTCTGGGCGCTGCGTTCATGAACGGACCGAACTCCGGCAAGGACGTGTTCATCCCGCTGGAGTTCCTCATCGGCGGCCAGGAAATGCTCGGCAAAGGCTGGATGATGCTGATGAACTGCCTGTCGGTCGGGCGTTCGATCTCGCTGCCGGCAGTCGGCACCGGCGCGGCCAAGTTCACCAGTCTGGTGACCGGGCAATACGCGCAGATTCGCGAGCAGTTCAACGTGCCGCTGTCAGCGTTCGAAGGCATTCAGGAGGCCATGGCGCGGATCGGCGGCAACGCGTGGATGATGGATGCTGCGCGGATGCTGACTGCCAATGCGGTGGATCTGGGCGAGAAGCCGTCGGTGCTGTCGGCGATTCTCAAGTACCACCTCACCGAACGCGGTCGCGAGTGCATCAGCCACGCCATGGACGTGCACGGCGGTAAAGCGATCATCATGGGCCCGAACAATTATCTGGGCCGCAGCTGGAACGGCGCACCGATCTTCATCACCGTGGAAGGCGCGAACATTCTTTCGCGCAACCTGATGATCTTCGGCCAGGGCGCGATCCGCTGCCATCCGTTCGTGCTCAAGGAAATGGCCCTCGCCGGACGCGAGGACAAGGATCAGGCGCTCAAGGAATTCGATGGCCTGTTGCTCAAGCACATCGGGTTTGCCGTGAGCAACGCCGCCAGCACACTGGTGCTGAACCTTGGTTTCGGCCATTTCGAACATGCGCCGGGAGACAGGCTCAGCCAGGGTTACTTCCGCGCCCTCAACCGACAGGCTGCCGCGTTTGCCATGCTTGCCGACCTGAGCATGATGCTGTTGGGTGGCGAGCTGAAACGCCGCGAACGTCTGTCGGCACGACTGGGTGATGTGCTGAGCAACCTCTATCTGGCCTCGGCAGCGCTCAAGCGTTATCACGATCTTGACTCCCCGGCGTACATGGAACCGTTGTTCAGATGGGCCATGGAAGAAAGCCTCGGCCAGTCGGAAAAAGCGCTGGACGAATTGCTGACCAACTTCCCGAGCCGGGTCTTCGGCTGCCTGCTGCGGGTGATCGTGTTCCCGTTCGGTCGCCGTCACAAAGGTCCGTCGGACAGACTCGGTGCAGAAGTCGCTGCGGTCATCGGCCGGGCCAAGGGCGATCCGGCGCTGGAAGAACTGCTTGCCGGCTGCTATCGCCCGCAATCGGCAGACGATGCGGTCGGTGCGCTGCAACACGCCTTCGATCAGTTGAACGCTGCGCAACCACTGCACAAAAAATTGCACACTTCACTCAAGAGCGGTCAGGTCAAACCGGTGGCCGGCGAACACGTCATCGATGCAGCACTGGAGGCCGGGGTGTTGCAGGCCGTGGAAGCCCAGGCCCTGCGTGATGCCGAAGCGGCGCGGCGCAAGGTGATCGATGTCGATGATTTCGACAAAGAGGAGCTGAAACCCGCGGAAGGCAAAATCCGCTGATCCCTTCAATCAGTGAAAAACGGGCGCAGGGGCTTTATACTCCCGCGCCCGTTTTGCTCTTGAGGACTTATCTCGTGTCCAACGTCGTTGCCGATCATCTGGTTTTGCTCGACCACCTGCGCAGCATCCTGGTCGCCGTAGGTGAGGCCGATCAGGTTCCCGAAGAAAGCCATGCCCTGTTCCTGGAGCGTTTCGACGAACTGCTGGCTTCACTGCCGATCGAGCCGATCGAAAGCCAATACCTGGGCCAGGACATCCTGACTCAGGTGATTACCCGTTACCCGCAAATTGCCCACCTGATCCCGCGGGATCTGCTGTGGTTCTTCGCCGGCGACTGCCTGCACTACCTGTCCGACGAAGAAATCGACATGTATCAGGCGCTGGAAGAACGCCGCTACGAAGCCGAACAGAACGACGAACCGTTCGACTGGAACCAGGAAAAACAGCTGCTGGCGATGTCCGCCCAGGACAGCAAGCACTGATTTTTGCCTGATAAAAAAAGGCCCGCATGGTGATCCATGCGGGCCTTTTTCATGGGGTCAAAGCAACCCTTCACTCTCGGGCAATTCGTACTCGGCCAAAGGTTTTGTTCCGCCAGACTTTCCCGGTTTGCTCAGGGTCGGCTCTTTCTCCAGGCACTCCACCAGATAGTCGATGAAGACCCGCAGCTTCGGCGGCAAATAGCGCGTCGGCGAGTGCAGCAACCACAATCCGCCGTGGTAGGACGCCAGAAATGTCCAGTCCGGCAACACCTGTACGATCAGCCGCTGCTCCAGTGCATAACGCGCAGTGAAATACGGCAGGCTGCCAATACCGATGTGCTGCAACACCGCGCCCAGGCGCACGCCTGTGTGATTGGCGGCATACCGGCCGCGCACGCCGACGGTGACGGCTTTCGTGCCTTTCTTGAATTTCCAGCGCGCATCGCTCGGAGTTTCGCCCAGATAGATGCAACTGTGGTTGAGCAAGTCGTGGGGATGAGTCGGCGTCCCGTGTTCAGCCAGGTATTGCGGTGTCGCGCAGAGCAAATGGTCGATGGTCAGCAGTTGTCGTCCGACCAGTCCGGCCGGTGGACGATCCGTGATGCGAATGGCCAGATCGACATGGTCGTCGATCAGATCCACCTGGCGGTCTTCGAGCAACAACTCCACATCGACTTTCGGATAGCGCCGCAAAAACTCCGGCATGTGCGGATGAATCACGAAACGCCCCACCGCTTTCGGCACGCTGACCCGCACCAGCCCTTCGGCTTCGTGGTTGAACTGGCCGCTGATCTCCATCACCGACTTCGCTGCACTGACCATTTCCTGACAGCGCTTGAACACCTCTTCCCCGCCGTCACTCAAACGCAGTTTGCGCGTGGTGCGTTGGAGCAGCCGCGTGGCCAGTGCCTTCTCCAGCCGGGAAATACTGCGGCTGACCGCCGACGGCGATGAGCCCAATTGGCGAGCGGCTTCGGAGAAGCTGCCGGTCTCGACGACCTTGACGAAAATCGCCATTTCACCGAGCAGCGGCAGGGGAAGATTTATGCTCACAGCGCAACAGTCCTTTGATGTTTGAACGGATTATCACGTTATTGCACGATTCATATAATTAAAAAAGAAACTTTAATAAGGGCATGGAATATGACGCTTCGCCTCTTTTTCCATAGTGATGACCTCAAGGCCAATGTGGAAGTCCTCGACTGCACGCCCCACGAGAACGAATTCGCCGTTGTGTTGCGCGCCACGCTTTTTCATCCTCAGGGTGGTGGCCAACCCTGTGATACCGGCTGGATTGGCGACAGCCAAGTGCTGCGGGTCGTCCAGGAAGCGGACCGAATCATTCATTTCGTCAATCAACCTGTGCCGCTGGGCATGACCCAGATTCGTGTCGACGAAGAACGCCGCCGCTTTAATACCCGCATGCACTCTGCCGGGCATTTGATCGGCCACTTTGTCCAGGCCCTGGGCTGGATGCCGGTCAAGGCCCACCACTGGCCGGACGAGGGCCGGGTGCAATTCAAACCTGGAGATTCGGCCCAGGAAGTCGATGCACAAATTGTTCAGTTCGGCATCGGCCAGTGGATCGAACATGATCTGCCACGCCTGACATCCCTGCGCGAAGGCGCGCGGGAAATCGGTTTCGGTGAACTGCCAGCCTATGGCTGCGGCGGCACCCATGTACGCAGCCTGAAGGATCTGGGCACAGTCACGATCGCGTCCCTTTCGCAGAAGAAAGGCACGTTGTCCGTCCACTACAGCGTGGATTGAGGATTTCGGGCGCTGCCAGATGCAGCGTCCGGCGCCGGGGGAACCGCGTTCGCCGGTTCCGTTGACTATTCGATAGATGGACCTGAAACCATGATGCTTGACGTCGAGCGTCTCGATGAGACGTGCATAAAAAAACTGGCCAACGAAGAAGTTCTCGCCATCCGCGTCAAAGGCTTTCTGCCCCACGCGCAGGCGATCCAGATTGGTGACAAGATCCTCGCCCCTGGCTTCGAGGGTTACATCAACGCGCCCAGCATCGGCCGGATCGGCATGGCGTTCTACGAGGCGGAAAACCAGCCGCTGCTGATCGAAGATTATTTCGAGCGCGCCACCAGCAACATCGCCGAACTGCGTAACCGTTGCGCGCCCTACTCGTCGCCGGTCGACACCCTGCGCTGCATGCTCGATGAATCCTGGCCCGCAGGCGCCCATCTGGAGAACCTCTATGGGAGCAAGATGTACGTTGGCCTGTCACGGGTAGTGAAACCGGGCGTGTGCTTCCTCGCCCACCACGACATCTTCGCCAAGGATGCGCCGGAGAGTTTCCAGGCTCGCAGTCTGGAGGCGCAGTTCGCCTGCAACGTCTACCTCAACATGCCGACTGAAGGCGGCGCATTGCAGATGTGGGAAGACGACATCTCGCCAGACCGTTTCGACGAAATGCGCGGCGACAGCTACGGCATCGACCCTGCGCTGCTCGGCCCGCCCGCCCTCGAAGTACGCCCGGAACCGGGGGATTTCATCATGTTCAATTCGCGTCGCATGCACTCGGTGACGCCGGGCGTAGACGATCCGCGCCTGAGCCTATCGTTTTTTGTCGGCTATCGCGGCAATGCATCACCCCTGACTTTCTGGAGCTGAAATGACATCGAATTACCTGGGCGAGTTTCTGGCACTGGCCACCATCCACTTTCTGGCCGTAGTCGCTCCCGGTCCGGACTTCGCCGTGACCATCCGCCAGAGTGTGCGTTTCGGCCGATTGGTCGGCATCTGCACGGCATTGGGCATCGGCGCGGGAATTTCCGTGCACGTTCTGTACACCCTGCTGGGCGTCGGCGCCTTGATGCACACCACGCCCTGGCTGCTGACCGTCGCCAAAGTGGTCGGCGGCGCTTACATTCTTTACCTGGGCATCAGCCTGATCCGCAGCAAACCCAAGACGACCATGGAAGGCGAAAAAGCCAGCGACGAACCGCTGGTCGAGCAATCGCTGTTCAAGGCGTTCTCCACCGGTTTCCTGACCAACGCCACCAACCCCAAGGCCACACTGTTTTTCCTGGCGATCTTCACCACGATCATCAGCGCCAGCACGCCGCTGCAAATCCAGGCCCTGTACGGGTTGTGGATGTGCGGGGTGAATGCGTTGTGGTTCGTGATCGTCGCGCTGTTCTTTTCCAGCAGCAAAGTGCGCGTGCTGTTCATGCGCATGGGCCACTGGTTCGAGCGCAGCATGGGGGTGATTCTGATCCTGTTTGCCGGGCGTCTGGTGCTGTCGATGTAAGCACATTGATCGGAGAAGCCCGACCCAGACAGATTGGGCGGGCTTTTTCGATTCTGCGCCGCTTTTGCATTTCTGTGCGACGCGTCCCACTTCGGGGGCTCCCCTATCACTCGCGGGTGGTGTTAGTTTGCGAAACCGTCTGACGCATCGATCAGACACTTCCTACTCACCGCCTGCAAAGGAATGCCCTTAGCAATGGACTTTTCACTCAAGCAACTGGCCGCCTCGACGCTGATTCTGGCCAGCCTTTCGTCCGTCACACTGCCAGCCCACGCCAACCTGACCGAGCAGCAGAGCGCGACCATCCTCAAGACATTCAATGAGGCAAAAGTCAGTGATTTCAGAGCGTTTCTCGGCGATCTGGCCAAGAACGACCTGAGCAAGACCGACGATCTGCGTCCCGCCATCAGCGCCTTCCTCGACAACAAGACGCTGACCGCCGAACAACAGAACGAGATCCATCGCCTGCTCGGCCTCTACACCCGCGTAAAGTACGGCAAAGCCGCTCTGGAAACCCTGCGCGAACTGGTGGAAATCCCGACCTTCCGCAAGGACGGTGTCGATCAGCACGACAACCCCGAATTCATCAAGATCGCCGGCAAGATCAAGGATTTGGCGGAGTCTTTCGGCCTGAACTATCGCAACATCGACAACCGCGTTTACGAAATCTCCCTCGACGGCAGCGGCAAGGAAGTCGTGGGCATTCATGCGCACGCCGACGTGGTGCCGGTAACACCGGAGAACTGGGTGCTGAAGGACGGCACCAAACTTGATCCGTTCAAGGTCACGCTGATCGGCGACCGCATGTACGGCCGTGGCACCGAGGACGATAAAAACGGCATCGTCGTGACGCTGTATGCCATGAAGGTGATCAAGGAAGAAAAGCTGCCGCTGGCGCGCAATTTCAAACTGCTGGTGGACACCACTGAAGAAACCACCGGCGACGCGATTCCCTACTACTTCGAACGCAACCCGACGCCGGAGTACAACCTGGCACTGGACGGTGGCTACCCGGTGGTGATTGCCGAGAAAGGTTACGGCACGGTCATGGCCAAGTTCGCCAAGCGCAAAGCCGAGGGCAAAGGCGCGGAGCTGGTCTCGATGACCGGAGGCATGGCAACCAACCAGATTCCGTCTGTTTCCGTCGTCACGCTGGTGACCGACAAACCCGCCGAGCTGGCGGCCAGCCTGCAAAAGGCCGGCACTGAATATGCCAAGCACAATGGCGGCGATTTCGAAGTGAACGCCAAGGTCGATGGCAAAGACGTCAAACTCACCGTCACCGGTGTTTCCGCGCACTCATCCGAACCGGAATCCGGGGTCAACCCGATCGCCCGTATGCTCGACTTCATTCACAGCGTCGACGGCAAGATTGCGTTCAAGCACAACCACATCACCGACGCTGCGCACTACGCCGCTGACAATTGGGGTCTGGATTACAAGGGTGGCAAGTTGGGCGTCGGTTTCGCCGATGACTTCATGGGCCCGTTGACCACGTCGCTGACCTACGTCGGCATGGACGACAAAACCTTCAAACTCGCGGTCAACCTGCGCGTGCCGAAGGGCAAGTCGCCGGAAGTGCTCAAGACCGAAATCGCCGACAAACTGGCGGCCTGGAGCAAGAAAAACCATGTCGCGGTGAACTTCGACTATTCGATCGCCGAACCGATGTACCGCAACCCTGAAGGCGAGTGGGTCAAGGCACTGTTGGCCGTGGCCACCGAAAACCTGGGCATGAAACACGAGTTCGGCACCTCGGCCGGCGCCACCTCGGTGCATGAACTGCCGAACGGCGTGCAATTCGGCCTGGCACGACCGGAGGTCAAGTACACCGGTCACACCGATGGCGAATTCAAGACCGTCGACCAGTTCTTGCTGGACCTGCAGATCGTCACGGAGATGATGGGGCGTATCGGGCAACTGCCGAAGCTCTGATGGCGTTTCGGGCCTGCCCCGTTGGCAGGCCCACAAAAAGACCTCGCGGTCTTTTTTACTGCGTGACAAAAAACGCACAAACAAAAACGCCGCTCATCACTGAGCGGCGTTTTTGTGAATTTGGAGCGGGAAACGAGACTCGAACTCGCGACCCCGACCTTGGCAAGGTCGTGCTCTACCAACTGAGCTATTCCCGCAATGGCGTCCCCTAGGGGACTCGAACCCCTGTTACCGCCGTGAAAGGGCGGTGTCCTAGGCCACTAGACGAAGGGGACAGGCTACAACTTTCACTAATAAAAACGCCGCTCTTTGCAAAGCGGCGCTTTTTGAATTTGGAGCGGGAAACGAGACTCGAACTCGCGACCCCGACCTTGGCAAGGTCGTGCTCTACCAACTGAGCTATTCCCGCAAATGGCGTCCCCTAGGGGACTCGAACCCCTGTTACCGCCGTGAAAGGGCGGTGTCCTAGGCCACTAGACGAAGGGGACACGCTACCCGGAACACATGGTGTGTGTTTCGGTGTCCAGATCCGCCTCCGAAGATTGGGTTCTGGTTTCACTCAGCACCGCCGTTAAGCGTCGCTGTTTAAAATTGGAGCGGGAAACGAGACTCGAACTCGCGACCCCGACCTTGGCAAGGTCGTGCTCTACCAACTGAGCTATTCCCGCATTGGCGTCCCCTAGGGGACTCGAACCCCTGTTACCGCCGTGAAAGGGCGGTGTCCTAGGCCACTAGACGAAGGGGACACACTACAACATTCACTCCCTGCCGCGTTTCGCTGTGTGCTTTACGCTGCAAGTGGCGCGCATTCTATGGATGGATTGAAAGGTCGTCAACCCCCATATATAAATTTATTTAAATCAATGACTTCGACCTGCTTTACCGGCCGTTTCCGGCTTTTGCGTCGCCCGACGATTGACGCCTATATTCCGACACTCGCCAAGGCGTTATAGTCCACCGCAAAGGTGATGGCAATCTGCACCCCAAGGGCCAGCATTTATATAAGCGGCTCCCTGGCCGATACAGATAACAGCTTCGCCGATCCAAACCCGTCGAGCGGCGCTAGGCTCCTCCATGCCAAGCCACTACACTCGCACGCGAACCCTATAAAGAGGTCTTACCGTTGACACCACTCATGATCACCCTGCTAGTCATAGCCGGGATCGCAATCTTGATCGCCATTGGCTACATGAACCATGTGGTGGAAAACACCAAACTGGAGAAGGCCCGCACCAAGGTCGAACTCAACGACCGCCTGCGCCGCTGCGGCGAACTGACCGAAACCTTCCCCGGCCAGTTCATGACCCCGGCCCTCAAGCTGCTGCTGACCCGCCTTGAGCTGAATGTCTGCCAGCGCCTGCTGAACCTGGAAAAAACCAGCGCCACCACCAAGGCCCGCATCACCGAACTGAGCGCCCTCGTCGCCCAGGGCGAATCGATCCCGGTCAACAACCCGCCGGCCCCGATCCAGACCGAAGCCAAGGCCAAAGACGTTCGCTTCCTCCTCGAAGCCCTCCACGGTCAGATCACCCGCGCCGCCCAGGACGGCTTCCTGCCACCGAACGAAGCCAAACACTGGATCCGCGAAGTACGCCACATCCTCGTCCTGCTGCACATCGAGTTCTTCAACAACCTCGGCCAGCACGCCCTCCAGCAAAACCAGCCAGGCCAGGCCCGCCTCGCCTTCGAACGCGGCGTGCAATACCTGCGCAAACAGCATGACCCGCAAATCTACGCCGAACAACTCCAATACCTGGAAAAACTCCTGGCCCGCGCCAACGCCCAGGTCATGGACAAAATCGCCCCGGTCGAAGGCGAAGAAAACCAACTGACCGCTGGCCTCAAAGATGTCGAGGCTGACGCGGACTGGAAGAAGAAAGTGATTTACGACTGAGTGCAGTCAAAAAGAGAAGCCACCGAGAGGTGGCTTTTTTGTTTGGCTTAAGTTCAAGAGTAAACCTGAAAACCACCAGCCGACTGGCAAACCGCATTCGCGAGCAAGCTCGCTCCCACAGAAAAGCAAAAGCAGCCCGCATTCGCCTCTCGCTTCCCACCACTCAACACAATGAGCGTTAGCTCGAGTACCGCTTTTGACGTGCCGGCCCCATCGGAAGGCTGAGTGGAGGGATTGATCCGGGGGTGGGAGCGCAGCGACCGTGCGGCGAAGCCGCATGCATCGAGAGGAGGTGCAGCGAAGCAAACCGTAGGCGATGCCCCCGGATGAATCCCGTAACGAAGGAACACCGAGCCAAAGCGAGGTGCCGAACGCCGGGGCCCAGCGTTTTTGGTTACTTTTTTGGCGTTTGAAAAAAGTGACTCGCCGTAAGGGCGAAACCGCCAGCAGCAGCACCCGCAGAAACGGATATAAACGCAATAAAACGGGAACCTGGTCGGCCCCAAGGCCGCCAAGGTCAAAGCCGAAAATGCCCCACCATCCCCTTGAGCTCACTCCCCAACTGCGCCAGCTCAACACTCGAAGCCGCATTCCCCCGCATGGCAATCGAAGACTGATCCGCACTCGCCCGAATACTCGTCACACTGCGATTGATCTCCTCCGCCACCGAACTCTGCTCCTCGGCCGCCGCCGCAATCTGCTGGTTCATCTGCTGAATCAACGAAACCGCCGCCGCAATACTCCCCAACGCACTCTCGGTCTGCAACGCATCACTCACCGCCAACTTCACCAGCTCGCCGCTGCTCTGAATCTGCTGCACCGATGAATGCGCCGCCGAACGCAAGGCACTGACCAGCCGCTCGATCTCCTCGGTCGACTGCTGAGTGCGCCGAGCCAGCGCCCGCACTTCATCGGCGACCACCGCAAAGCCCCTGCCCTGCTCACCCGCCCGCGCTGCCTCGATCGCCGCATTGAGCGCCAGCAGGTTAGTCTGCTCGGCAACACTCTTGATCACCTCAAGCACCGTGCCGATATTCTGGATTTCCGCACTGAGGCTTTCGATGCTCGAACTGGCTGACGTCGCCGAATCCGCCAACTGCTCAATCCGCGCCATGCTCTGGCGCACCACCTGCTGGCCACTTTCGACCTTGCCGTCAGCAGTCTGCGCCGCAAGCGCCGCCTCTTCTGCATTGCGCGCCACATCGTGTACGGTGGCGGTCATCTGATTCATCGCCGTGGCGACCTGTTCGGTTTCCTCTTTCTGGCTGCTGACCTCAAGGTTGGTCTGTTCGGTCACCGCAGACAGCGATTGTGCCGAACTGGCCAGTTGCTCGATCCCCGCCTGCAATCCGCTGACAATCGTGCTCAAACCCGCGCCCATCTGCTGCATGGCCAGCATCAACTGGCCGATTTCGTCGCGGCGGGAGACCTCGATCGTTGCACTCAGATCACCGGCAGCAATCTGTTGCGCCACGTGAATCACGCTGCGCAACGGCGCCACGATCAGGCGGGTGATCACCCACGCCGCGATCAGCCCGACCAACAACGCCAGCGCCGATGAGCCAATGATCAGCACCGAATTTTTTTTCAGTTCGCCCTGCATCGCGCTGTCTTGCGCGACATACGCCTGATCGACCCGCGCCACGACTTCGTCGGCCCGCTGATGCAACTGCTGATAGACGGTCTTTTCCTGGGCCAGCAACCCGGTGTACTCGGCAAGCTTTTCACTGAAACCGGCAATGTGTCCGGAGACCTCATTGAGCACCGTCAGATAGCCTTCGTCCTTGACCGTGGTTTTGAGCTGTTCAGCCTGGGCCTGAGCCTGCGCGGCCTGTTCGATATTGCCCTGACCGGCACTGTCATCACCCTTGCGGCTTTGATCCAGGCGTACCCGCGCTTCGTTCATCGCCTGCAACATCAAGCGTGAGACCTGGCTGACCTGCCCAGCCTGCTCGATGAACTGCGCCCCGTCCTTGCCCTCGCTGTCTTTCAGCGTGTACGCACCGTCGTCGGCCAGACCGGCCTGCAACACATCAAGATTGTTGGCGACGCTGGACACCGACCAACTGGCCATTTCCAGCGCCAGGTCCTTGGCCTGGGACAACGAGACGAATTCATCGAACGCCTTGCGGTACGCGCCCAAAGACTGTTGAACGTCGCTCATGACCGACTCGTTGCCCGGCGACAAAATCTTGAGTTGGTCGGCCATGGCGATCAGGCCATCGACACCCTCGTGCAAGGCATCGACGGTTTTCGGATTGCCGTGCAAGGCGTAGTCCTGCTCCAGCAGCCGCACCTTGAGCAGGCCACTGTTGAGCGATGACATCTGCTTGAGCCCGTCGAAGCGATGACTGATGGTTTGCAGTGACCAGACGCCAATGGCCGCCACCAGAGCAGTCAGCAACAACACCAGCACAAACCCGATACCCAGTTTTTTCGCCATACCGAGGTTGGCAAAACGTCCTTGCACGGCCGAAATCATTGCGCGTAGTCCCCTGCCATAGTCTGTTACCGAAGATTCGCAACGGCCTTGAAGCAGCACAAGTCTCTGGCGTCGGAATAATGGCAAAAAGCTACGCACGCGTCGTTTTCAGAACGCTTGAGGTCGATCCACGGTCGTGCTTCGAAAAAACTGTCGCGCCCGTGGATCACAGGCGTAAGCCACGTTGATGCGCTGCCAGTCGCAGGCTTCGCCACTGGGGCTGAACGAGGTTGCACAAGACAACTGCACCCCGCAGCGCGACGCTTGCCTGCGCAAATGCTGCTCACCAGCCCGTGGCGCGCGCGCCCAGATGAACAGCCCGCCCGAGGGTTTGCCGAACACTTCCCAGTCAGCATCTTCCAGGGCCTGCAAGGCCGCCACACGATCGGTATTGAGGCGTTGACGCTGGCGCTGCACCAGTTTGCGATAGGCGCCGCTGGCCAGCATCCCGGCCAGCACCGCCTCAGAGAACCTCGAGGTGCCCATGCAACTGATCATCTTGACCCGCGCCATCCGCTCGATCAGCTCACCATCGGCCAGCACGAAACCCACTCGCAGCGAGCTGCTCAGGGTCTTGGAAAAGCTGCCGAGGTAAATCACTCGCCCCTCGTCATCCAGCGCAGCCAGGCGAGTGCCACTGCCATTGTGCAGGTCGGCGTAGACATCATCTTCTATCAGCCGCAGGTCATGGATTCTGCTCAATTCGAGGATGCGTCGAGCGACCGCCGGCAACAGGCAACTGCCCGTAGGATTGTGGTGATGACTGTTGATGAACATCGCGGTGGGCCGAAACTGCCGCAGCAACGCCTCGAGCGCCTCGACATCCGGACCGACCGGCGTGCGGCGAACCTCCAGCATGCGCACGCCATGCAAGCGCAGGAGATCGAACAGTGGCGCATAACCGGGAGTTTCGACCACGACACAATCGCCGGCCTTGAACAACGTGCGCACGATCAGATCCAGCCCGTGGCTGGCGCCAGCGGTGGTCATCACCTGCCCCTCGACAGCCTCGATACTCAGCAATCCCAGGCGCTTGACGATCTGCTCGCGCAACGCCGGCAGGCCCAGTGGCGTGCTGTAGTTGAACAGGCTGGCCATGTCGGCCCGTGTTACCTCGCGGATCGCATAACCGAGATCGTCGGGCTCGCGCCAACTCTCCGGCAGCACGCCACTTCCCAGCGTCAAACCGCTGCGCCAGCCGGAGGCCGGATCGCCCCCGTTGCGCTCCCTCTCGCACCCTGAGCCATCGATTGCCTTGCAGCAACCGGGCAACGAAGCAGCCACCATGAAACCCGAGCCCTGACGCGAGGCCAGAACCCCTTGCGCCACCAGCCGCTCGCAAGCCTCCATGACACAGGACTGGCTGAGCAGATTGCACCGCGCGATCTCTCGCACGGAGGGCAGACGCGTCATCGGCGGCACCTGCCCCTGCATGATCCACTCGATCAATCCGTCAACAATCTGCTGTACGACCGGCACCATTGCCAGTCGGTCAATTCTCAATTCCATGAGCACGCAAACTCCTGTCCATTTTGCTGGCGGCAGTTAATCACAGCCGCGCCCTTCAGGCTGTGCGACAAAACCGCCAAAAGCCTCCGTTCTCACCATTTGATACACATTGTTTAGCGGATTCACGGAACCGCTCCCCAAGTGAAAAAAAATCCGCCGAAGGGCGGATTCTTTCAAGCATCAGTCAATGTCGCCTTAGAAGGCGGTCACGCCGCCATCCACGGCCAGCGAATGGCCGGTGGTAAAGGCCGCACCATCGCTGCACAGGTACAGCACGGCGCTGGCAATTTCCTCGACCTTGCCGATGCGCCCGACCGGGTGCATCGCGTTGGCGAATTCGCCTTTCTTCGGATCTGCCTCATAGGCGCGGCGGAACATGTCGGTATCGATCACCGCCGGGCAAACGGCGTTGACGCGGATTTTCTTCTTGGCGTACTCGATGGCGGCGGACTTGGTCAGGCCGATCACCGCATGCTTGGAAGCCGCGTAGATGCTCATCTTCGGCGCAGCGCCCAGCCCAGCCACCGACGCAGTGTTAACGATCGCCCCGCCGCCCTGGGCCAACAGCAACGGCAGCTGATACTTCATGCACAGCCAGACGCCCTTGACGTTGACGCCCATGATCGCATCGAACTCATCCATCGAGCCTTCGGCCAGTTTGCCCTTCTCGATCTCGATCCCGGCGTTGTTGAAGGCATAGTCGAGACGGCCGTAGGTATTGATCACCTCGTCCATCAGATTTTTCACTTCGCTTTCGACGGTCACGTTGCAGCGCACGAAAGTCGCTTCGCCGCCGGCTGTACGAATCAGCGCCACGGTGCCCTCGCCCCCGGCCGCATCCAGATCGGCCACCACCACTTTCAGACCTTCGGCGGCGAATGCCTGGGCCGTCGCGCGGCCGATGCCGTTGGCCGCGCCGGTCACCACGGCTACCTGACCGGAAAACGTCATGCTCATTGTTATGTCCTCGAATGCGGGGGATTGATGAAGGCAGCATAGCCACAGGGGCCTGAGTGACGTCAGCACTATCAAAAGGCCGGTTAGGCCTGCATGAATCGCAGTGATGAAACCCCGCCGGGGACTATCACCGTACTGGATCGGCCTGCATTCGCCCCGTGAGCCAACCTTGCGACATCGCGCATGAAGGTCTATCAACAAGGCTTCATTCATTTCGAGTGCCTGTCATGACCAACCAGACCAATCGCCAGTTCCTGCTCGCCAAACGCCCGGTGGGCGCCGCCACCCGCGAGACCTTCACCTATCAGGAAGTACCGGTCGGCGAACCGGCGGCGGGGCAGATTCTGGTCAAGAACGAATACCTGTCCCTCGACCCGGCCATGCGCGGCTGGATGAATGAAGGCAAGTCCTACATTCCGCCGGTGGGTCTGGGCGAAGTCATGCGCGCCTTGGGCGTAGGCAAAGTCATCGCGTCAAACAATCCGGGGTTTGCCGTTGGCGACTACGTCAACGGTGCCATTGGCGTGCAGGATTATTTCCTCGGCGAGCCAAGAGGTTTCTACAAGGTCGATCCGAAACTGGCACCGCTGCCGGTTTACCTGTCCGCATTGGGCATGACCGGCATGACCGCCTACTTCGCCCTGCTCGATGTCGGCGCACCGAAGGCCGGCGACACCGTGGTGTTGTCCGGCGCAGCGGGCGCGGTCGGCAGCATTGCCGGGCAGATTGCCAAGATCAAGGGTTGCCGGGTGGTCGGGATTGCCGGCGGCGCCGACAAGTGCAAGTTTCTGATCGATGAACTGGGCTTCGACGGCGCCATCGACTACAAGAGCGAAGACGTTGTGGCCGGCCTTAAACGCGAATGCCCGAAAGGCGTGGACGTGTATTTCGACAATGTCGGCGGCGACATCCTCGACGCCGTGCTCAGCCGTATCAACCTGAAAGCACGCGTGGTGATCTGCGGCGCCATCAGCCAGTACAACAACAAGGAAGCGGTCAAAGGCCCGGCCAACTACCTGTCGCTGCTGGTCAATCGCGCGCGGATGGAAGGCTTCGTGGTGATGGACTACGCCGCACAATACGCCAGCGCCGCCCAGGAGATGGCCGGCTGGATGGCCAAGGGTCAGCTCAAGAGCAAGGAAGACATTGTCGAAGGCCTGGAAACCTTCCCGGAAACCCTGGGCAAACTGTTCAGCGGTGAGAACTTCGGCAAGCTGGTGTTGAAGGTCTGAAAACAAGGAAGGGAGCCATTGGGCTCCCTTCTTGATGCTTCAGCTGTTCGCTCAGGCCAGTTGCGCAACCACCGAGGCCAGTGCCTTGGCCGGATCTGCCGCCTGGCTGATCGGACGGCCGATCACCAGATAGTCGGAACCGGCATCCAGGGCCTGACGTGGAGTCAGGATGCGACGCTGGTCGTCCTGGGCGCTGCCCGCCGGGCGAATCCCCGGGGTCACCAGTTGCAGCGACGGGTGCGCGGTTTTCAGCGCGGTGGCTTCCAGCGCCGAGCACACCAGACCGTCCATCCCGGCCTTCTCGGCCAGTGCCGCCAGACGCAGCACCTGCTCCTGCGGCTCGATGTCCAGACCGATACCGGCCAGATCCTCACGTTCCATGCTGGTCAGCACGGTCACGCCGATCAGCAATGGCTGCGGGCCGCTGCGCTTGTCCAGCTCTTCACGGCAGGCCGCCATCATGCGCAGGCCACCGGAGCAGTGAACGTTGACCATCCACACGCCCATCTCGGCAGCGGCCTTGACCGCCATCGCCGTGGTGTTGGGAATGTCGTGGAATTTCAGGTCCAGGAATACTTCAAAACCCTTGTCACGCAGGGTGCCGACGATTTCCGCCGCGCAACTGGTGAACAATTCCTTGCCCACTTTGACCCGGCACAGCTTCGGGTCCAACTGGTCGGCCAGCTTCAGTGCGGCGTCACGGGTGGGGAAATCCAGGGCGACGATGATAGGAGTCTGGCAGGCGGACATGGGTGGGCTCTCAGGCAAGTCGAAATCGGCGCGCATTGTAGCGGAACCGGCGACGGCGCGGCACCCGATGATCGGTAAATCGTCGCGCCAGCCGTGATCAGCATAGCCCTGCAGGATATTGTGTCGAAGCCGATACACAACCGACACGCCGGCAACATGCGCCCGCGCTAGCCTCGCCAGCCGCAACAAGTCCTTACAGCAGCCCTTCCCGCCTCACGGCCGGACGCCTATGCTGAAACCACAACCTCGCAGCCTATCTTTGTGGTTGGCGGCCTACTGGCAGATGAACAGCCTCATGCACAACTCCCAAGTCTCCGTGAACGACGAGCAGAAAGACGACAAGCGCTGGAACATTCGTGCCCTGATCGTCGACGATGACGTGCCGATCCGCGAACTGATGATCGACTACCTGGCCCGCTTCAACATTCACGCCAGCGGCGTCACCGACGGAGCGGCGATGCGCCAGGCGATGCAGGCCGAACACTTCGACGTGGTGGTGCTCGACCTGATGCTGCCCGGCGAAGACGGTTTGTCGCTGTGCCGCTGGCTGCGCGCGGAGTCGGACATCCCGATCCTGATGCTCACCGCCCGCTGCGAACCCACCGACCGGATCATCGGCCTGGAACTGGGTGCCGATGACTACATGGCCAAGCCGTTCGAACCTCGGGAACTGGTGGCGCGGATCCAGACGATTCTGCGTCGGGTACGCGACGACCGCACCGAACAGCGTGCGAACATCCGCTTCGACAACTGGCGCCTGAACAGCGTCCTGCGCCAGCTCATCGCTGACGATGGTCTGGTGGTGCCGCTGTCCAATGCCGAATTCCGCCTGCTCTGGGTGTTCATCGAACGTCCGCGCCGGGTCCTCAGCCGCGAACAGTTGCTGGACGCTGCCCGAGGTCGCTCGATCGAAGCCTTCGACCGCAGTATCGACCTGCTGGTCTCGCGCCTGCGGCAAAAACTCGGCGATGACCCGAAAGCCCCGCAACTGATCAAGACCGTACGCGGTGAAGGCTACCTGTTCGACGCACGAGACATCGGCTGATGCGGGCGCGCTTCGACACGCTGTTCGGCCGCCTGTTCGGCGTGCTGTTGGTGGCGATCGTCCTGGCGCATTTGCTGGCCTTCGCCTGGTTCCGCCTCTACGGCCCGCCACCACCGCCACCGCCGCCGGAGTTCTCGGAAAGCCTCGACAGCAAACAGCCGCCACAGGATCCGCGCTACCCGCCCCGCCCGCCGCGCCCCTGGTTCGGCGGGCCGATCGTGCCGCTGACTTTTCAGTTCATCTCGCTGATCATCGCCGCCTGGTACGGCGCCAAACTGCTGACCCGGCCCATCCAGCGCCTGAGCGATGCAGCCGAACGCCTGAGTGAAGACCTCGACAGCCCGCCGCTGGACGAAACCGGCCCCCGGGAAGCACGGCAGGCTGCGCACACGTTCAACTTGATGCAGCAGCGCATCCGCGAACAGGTGCAGCAGCGGGCGCGGATGCTCGGCGCCGTCTCTCACGACCTGCGCACCCCGCTGTCGCGGCTGAAACTGCGCCTGGAAAACATCAACGACGACAAACTGCAAGGCCAGATGCGCCAGGACCTGGACGACATGATCGGCATGCTCGACGCCACCCTCACCTACCTGCACGAACAGCGCACCAGCGAAGCCTTGCAACTGATGGACGTGCAGGCGCTGGTCGAATCCCTGTGCGAAAACGCCCAGGATCAAGGCGCGGACGTGCAGGTCAGCGGCCATTGCGCACCCTTGCAGGTGCAGCCGATGGCACTGCGCTCATGCATCAACAACCTGATGGACAACGCCCTGCGCTATGCCGGCCACGCGCTCATCGAACTGCAAGACCAGCGCGAACAACTGCTGATCCACGTCATCGACCATGGCCCGGGCATCGCGGCGGACAAGCGTGAAGCCGTATTCGAACCGTTCTTCCGCCTCGAAGGCTCACGCAACCGCAACTCCGGCGGCGTCGGCCTGGGCATGACCATCGCCCGGGAAGCGGCGCAGCGCCAGGGCGGACAACTGACCCTGGCAGAAACACCCGGCGGCGGCCTGACCGCCGTGATCCAACTGCCTCGCCACTGCGCCTGACTGTGTACCGACCGGTACAAACCTCACATACCCACGACACGTTGCGACTGGAGGCTGCATAAGCCGGTACACCCACCGGTTTTCCAGTCCAAGGAGTGAGCCCGATGATCGGTAGCGTCAGCAACTACACGAGCTATACCAGCACCAGCAGCACCTCCACGCAAAACGCCCGCAGCCAGCAACTGCAAAAGGAACTGTTCGCCAAACTCGACAGCAACGGCGACGGCGCGGTGGATCAGGACGAACTGGGCAGCGCCCTGTCGCAACAGTCCAACGACGGCCTGCTGGTCAGCCTGAACCAACAATTCGGCGATCTGGACAGCGACGCCAGCGGCAGCCTCAGCGCCGAAGAAATGACCGCCATGGCCCCACCGCCACCACCGCCCCCTCAAGCCTCCAGCGACGAACTGTTCAGCCAACTCGATGCTGACGGCGACGGCACGGTGACCGCCACCGAACTGAACAGCGCGTTGCAGGTCAGCGACAGCACCGCCTCGAACAACACCGACACCGCTGCCGCCCTGCTCAAGGTGCTGGACAGCGACAGCAGCGGTGGCGTCAGCAGCGATGAACTGAAAGCTGCACTGCATGCAGCTCGCGAACACCCAAGCGACGAAGAAACCGCCAGCAGTAACCAAACCACTACCGAAGCGCTGAACCGCATGATCGCCAACCTGAGCAAGCAGTACTCGCTCGAAAACACCGCATCGGTGGGCAAGTATTTGAATGTGGCGACGTGAGGTAATCCAAAAAACAGGATGAGCGTCAGCTCGACAGCGCTCTTGATCTTGATCCGCCCGCCCCTTCGGAAGGCTGAGTGGAGGTGTTCATCCGGGGATTGGCACGCAGTGCCGTTTGGCGAAGCCGGACTCATCGACAACGTCGATGCCCCCCGGAGGGACGTCGGAGCGAAGGAACCCGAGCCAGCGAGGGCCGAACGCCGGGGCGAGTGAACGGCCGCCAAGGCTCACCATCAACGCCGATCGTCGACCCGAGCCTGACTCTTGCTCCAATCCGTCAACAAACTATAAGCGACCGCCAAAAGCGTAGGCCCGATAAACAAGCCGATAAAGCCAAATGCAATCAACCCGCCAAACACCCCAAGCAACACAATCACCAACGGCAGATTCCCGCCACGGCTGATCAGATACGGCTTGAGCACGTTATCCACGCCACTGATGACGAACGTCCCCCAGATCCCGAGAAACACCGCCATTCCGTACTCACCCTTCCAGGCCAGCCACGCCGTGGCCGGAATCCATACCAGCGGCGGCCCCATCGGAATCAGACTGAGCAGGAACGTCACGATCCCCAGCACCAGCGCCCCCGGCACCCCGGCAATCAGGAACCCGATCAGCGCCAGTATCGCTTGTGCCGCCGCCGTACCGATCACCCCGTTGACCACCCGCTGCACCGTACCGGCCACCAGATCGATGTAGTAACCGGCCCGATCACCGATCAGGCGCTGCAGCAGACTGTGCACGAACGCCGCCAATCGCGGTCCGTCACGGTAGAAAAAGAACACGAAAACGATGCTCAGGGTCAGCTCGAGAATTCCGCTGCCGATCTGCGCACTGCGCGCCAGCAACCAGTTGCCGACCTGCCCCAGATAAGGTTTGACCGTCACCATCAGGGCCGCGCCCTGCTGATCGATGCTGTTCCAGATTCCCACCAGCCGTTCGCCCACCAGCGGCACGCCGCCCAGCCAGCTCGGTGCCTCGGGCAATCCATCGACCTGCACATCCTTGATGAACGCCGTGGCATCACGCACGTGATCGGCCAGGTTAAAGCCCAGCCACACCAGCGGCCCCGCCACCAGCAACATCCAGCCCATGGTCAGCAACAGGGCCGCGAGGGATTCCCGGCCACTGAGCCAGCGGGTCAGCAGACGCATCAGCGGCCAACTGGCAAACGCCAGCACCGCGCCCCAGAACAGCGCCGACCAGAACGGCGCCATCACCCACAGGCTGGCGCCGAACAGCACCAGCAACAGGATCTGCACCAACAGGCGATCGTTATTGAGCATGCGAGGTCTCGAAAAAAACATTCATCCAAAGAGTAGGCGAACACGCGGCGCGTGCCCGCCCGATACACCTACCGCAACAGATCGATGCGCAGACCTTCGCCATCGACACTGCCGGTTTCCATTCGCGCGGCACGCACGCCCTGCCCGATCAACGCCTGCCGCCAGGCCTCGGCTTTCGGCCCGGACACCGTGACCCGCAAGGTGGTGTCGAGGTTCAGACCACGGGACAGCAAACGCAGCCAGGTATCATCCGGATCGCCAACCAGCTTCGGAAAATCCAGTTCGCCAGTGCTTTTCAACTCCCGCAGCAGCGTGGCCGAGGTCGGCAGCAGGTCACCGAGCGGTGCCAGCGCCTGGAACTGTTCAACGTGCAGATAGGCTTTGCGATTGCCGCGAGTGATGCTGTAAAGCGCCACCAGCGTGTTGTCGCGCGGCGCCGCGAGCCTCAGCAGCAGATAGGCCTGCTGCTCGTCGGCACCGTACAGTTTGGCGTTGCCGAACACCTCGTTGGCCCACAGGCTGCTCTCGCCGCAATCCCGGGCCTGGCACCAGAACAACAGTTGGGCATCCTGCTTTTGCAGGGCTTCGCGAGCGAGAGTGAAAGCTTCGGTGGCGGAATGTTCCGGCGGCAACTCGTAGGTCACCGAGGTGGTTTGCCCCCGGGCGCTGACCTGGCCGTCGAAACGCAACTGGCCGCTGATCTTGCGGATCGAGCCGAGCGGGTAGATCCGCTCCAGCTCTGCGGCAGGGCGATAGTCGACGATCTGCGCATCGGCCACACGCGGCACGATCGGCAGATCCTGACTGCCCGGCAGGTCGGCAGCGAATGGAAAGGGACTGAAACAGCACAGCGCCAGCAGACTGATAGATCGCATGGACAGGCTCATCGCAGGGACATGGCCTGGGTGCCTTGAGGGCAGTTCGAAGTCGCAGCGGTGTAGAAATCCATCTTGGTTGTCTCCCATTTCAACCCGCCCAGCCTCGACAGTTGCCGGGAGCAAGTCAAGGAATGGCGAAGAACCGATTGAAACAGTCTGCGACAAGCTCGGCCCCGGCCTCATCGTTCAGGTGCAGGTGATGCCCGCCCGGCAGCTGCTCCCGGTCAAAGGGTAGACGCTCCAGCAGCTCCGGATGTCGGGCCAGCATGCCGTCGGCGGCGACCACCAATTGCGCGGGACAGGCAATGCGCTGCACGAACGCCATCGTCTGTTCCTGGGTCAGACGCAACGGCGACGGCAAGGTCAGGCGGTTGTCGGTGCGCCAGGTGTAACCGCCGGGCACCGGCATCAGGCCGCGTTGCGCCAGCAGTTCGGCGGCTTCGCGACTGACCGCCACCAGCCCTTTCATCCGTGCTTCGATGGCCCGGTCGAGGGTGTTGTAGACCGGTTTGCGCTTTTCCCGAAGATCGAGCTGTGCCTGTAAGGCCATGCCCATGCGCTCGGCGGCATTTTCGCCTTTGTCGGTAGGAGGAATCACCCCGTCGATCAGCGCCAGATGGGTGATGCGTTCGGGCAACGAGCCGGCCAGCACCAGCGAAACGATCGCGCCCATGGAATGCCCGAGCAGGCCGAAACGTTTCCAGCCCAGTTGCTCGGCGACCTGCAGCACGTCATGGGCGTAATCCCAAAGTGCGTAACCGGCACCAATCGGGCGATGCCCGGAGTGCCCGTGACCGGCCATGTCCAGTGCCACGATGCGCAGGCCTTTGAGCTTGGGCGCCAGGCGCGCGAAGCTGTTGGCGTTGTCCAGCCAGCCGTGCAGGGCGATCACCGGCAACCCGTCTTCCGGGCCGAACAGGTGCGCCGCCAGTTCGATATGCGGCAGGCTCAGGCGCACTTCTTCGACGGCGGGGTTCATGCGCAATCCTTTTGCTGGCGACCTTCCCATCGGGTGAACAGGCTTTTCAGCAGCAACGCCGTATCCTGCGGGCGTTCAAGGGGAAACATGTGCCCACCGGGCACGGTCAGCGCCTCGCCCTGAGGCAGACGCCCGACAAACCGGGTGTGATGGTTCATCACCACCCGGCTCTTGTGTCCACGCACCACTGCCAGCGGCACCTTCAATTGCCGGGTATGAGCAGGACTGGTGTGCGGCACGCCGCGATAAATGCTGATCTCGGTCGCAGGATCGAAGCGCAGGCGCAGCTTGTCGCCGACCTTGTGCAGACCGTGCTGCAGATAAGCATCGAAGCATTCCGGATCAAAGCTGCGGAACAAGGTCTTGCCGGCGAAATAACCACGGGCGCTGTCTAGATCGGCAAACTCTTCGCGGCGCCCCAACGTGCGGCCGGCCGGGGTCAGTTTGTCGATGAAACCAAAGCGTTTGGCGGCGCGGATCACCCATTGATCGGTACGGGTCAGCACCGGCGAGTCGAGCATCACCACACCCCGATAGAGTTCCGGGCAACGCAGTGCGGCGTGCAAATGCAGCATGCCGCCGAAAGAATGGCCCACGCCCCACACCGGTTCATCTTGCTGTTGAAGATGATGGATGAGTTCGTCGACCAGGTGGTACCAGTTGTCACCCGCCGGGAAACGCGGGTCATGGGCATGTTGTTCCAGATGCGCGACCCGGTACTCGGGCGCCAGCGCCGCGAACAGTTTGCCGTAGGTACCCGAAGGGAAACCATTGGCGTGGGCGAAGAAGATCGGTTGCGACATACCGGCAAATCCATGAGCGGAAAACAGGCGTTGATTGTCCGTAAGACCGCGTCCTACAGCAATGACCGTAACTGCCAGGAATGATGACAGTCCGGTCAGGGCTATGACGCTTGAGCCATCAACGCGCCGGCGGTTGTTCTCCCAGCGGCACCACCGCCATGGTCAGACGCGACACACAACTGGCCTTGCCTTCATCGCTGGTCAGGCGGATGTCCCAGACATGGGTGGTGCGGCCGATGTGAATCGGTCTGGCCACCGCCGTCACCCGACCGCTGCGCAGGCCACGCAAGTGGTTGGCGTTGATTTCCAGCCCCACGCAATAGAACTTGCTGGCATCGATGCACAGGTAGCTGGCCATCGAGCCGACTGTCTCGGCCAGCACCACCGAGGCGCCACCGTGCAGCAGGCCGTAAGGCTGATGGGTGCGATGGTCGATGACCATGCTGGCCGTCAGCGACTCCTCGTCGAAGGACTCGAAGCGAATGTCCAGCACTTCGCCGATGGTGTTTTTCTGGATTGCGTTCAACTGCTCGATGTTCGGAGTGGTGCGCCACAAGGTCATCGCAGGCTTCCTTTGTTGTTTTGATCGACGCTCAATCCTGCCACAGCACCGTCTCACTGCGCTCGCTCCATTCTTCGAAACGTGCTCCGTAGGTGTCTTCGATGATGTTGCGTTTGATTTTCAGGGTCGGCGTGAGAAAGCCGTTCTCCACCGCCCAACTGTCCTTGACCACCACCAGCCGGCGCAGGCGCTCGTGCTTGTCGAGTACGGCGTTGACTTCCTCCAGCAGTTTTTCCAGGCTCGAATGCAGCGGTGCGCGGGGCTCTTGCCGGCCCACGGCCGAGAGTACGCACAACCCCAGCGGCGCACTCAGGCCATCGCCGACCACGCAGACCTGTTCGATCCGCGAATGCACCGCCAGCCGATTTTCGATCGGCGCCGGAGCGACGTATTTGCCCTTGCTGGTCTTGAAGATTTCCTTGAGCCGCCCGGTCAGGCGCAAACGCCCTGCGGCGTCCTGTTCGCCTTTGTCGCCGGTGCGCAGGAAACCGTCTTCGGTGAGGGTTTCGGCGGTTTTCTGCGGCTCCTTGAAATAGCCGAGCATGTTCGCCTGGCTGCGCACCTGCACTTCCCCGGACTCATCGATACGCACTTCCACGTCAGGACACGGCCGACCGATCCAGCCTTCCTTGTATTGCCCCGGCAGGCAGATGTGCGAATAACCGCAGCTTTCGGTCATGCCGTAGACCTCCAGCACGTCGAGCCCGAGTTTCTGATACCAACGCAACAAGGTCAGCGGCACCGGTGCCGCACCGGACAACGCCACGCGCAACGCATCCAGCCCCAACCCCGCCAACACCTTGTGGCCGACCCGCTTGCCGATGAAGGGCAGGTCGAGCAGGAAGTCCAGGCGTTTCGCCGGGATCTTGCTGTAGACGCCCATCTGGAATTTGGTCCAGATCCGCGGCACACCGAACATCGCCGTCGGCCGCGCCCGCTTGAGATCGGCGAGGAAGGTATCGAGGCTCTCGGCGAAAAACACCGTCTGCCCGGTATAGATCGACGCCAGTTCGACGAACATCCGCTCGGCAACATGACACAGCGGCAGATACGACAGCAGCCGGTCGTTCTCATTGAGACCGAACAGCTGCGTGCCGCGCGTCGTCGCGAACCCGAGGTTGGCAAAGCTGTGCATCACACCCTTGGGCAGGCCGGTGGTGCCGGAGGTGTAAATGATCGTCGCCAATTGCTCGGCGGCGGGACGCGGATCGTCCTGGATCGGCGAGCTGCGCTGCACATCGTCCCAGTTGAAATCGAACGTGCCCGGCGGATGCAGCGGCAGGCTGACTGTTGTCAGACCGGCCGGTACACCCGCTGACATGCCCGGCCAGTCATCAAGCTTGCCGATGAATGCCAGCACGCTTTCCGAGTGGGTGAGCACCTGATTCACGGATTCGGCGGTGAGGTTCGGATAGAGCGGTACCGAGACATGCCCGGCCATCCAGATCGCCAGGTCGGCAATGATCCAGTGCGCGCAGTTTTTCGAGATCAGGGCGATATGGCTGCCTGGCGGCAACTCCCGGGATCGCAACCAGTGCGCGGCGCAACGGGCCTGATGGCCAACATCGGCCCAGGTCAGGGTTTCGACCTGCCCGCCGCCGATCGGCTGCACCAGAAAACGCTGACGCGGGTGCCGGGCCTCGCGTTCATAAAACACGTCCAGCGGCAAACGGAAGGCAGAAGACATTCGACTCGCTCCTGTTTTTTGGTCTGGAGCAAGCGTAGTCAACCAAGCAAGTGCTTGGTTGACTATTTCGTACAAAAAATTTCAGGGATGTTTAAGACTGTTCAGCTTCATCGAACCGATCAGCAACTCGCTGTGTTCGAGCTCGGCCAGCCCGGCGGTGCTGACTTTTTCCGGCGGATAGCCGGCACCGTGTTGCAGGTAGCTGAGCAGATTTCCCACCAGCGGATTGTGGCTGACCAACAAAACGTTGCTCACCGAAACCAGTTGCTCGGCCACGCGGTCCGGGTCAACTTCCGGGGTCAACCACTCGACGGTGCGGATCTCCGGCTCAAAGCCCAGGGCTTCGCGCACCAGTTGCGCCGTCTGCTGTGCCCGCAGGTACGGGCTGGCATAGATGGCGGTCAGCGGCTGGCCCATCAAGCGGGCTGCGCTGCTCAACACTTCCTTGCGACCGTGGGCGGTCAGTTCCCGCTCGGAGTCGGGGCGTGAGCCGTAGGGCTCGGCCTCACCGTGACGCAATACCCAGAGTTTCATAGCTTGGGTTCCTCATCCCGGGCCGGATGCGGTGCCGGCGCGACAACGTGTGGCGCCTCACCTTCCGGAGTACGCGGCGCCGGCCAGTCGGCGAACGGCCAGGGTTTCTGGTCGCTGTGGAAGCTGCCGAAACGACCGATCTGCGCCAGAAACTGGCTCAGGCTGTCGCCGAAATTCATCAGGCTGGCGCTCGGGGCGCCATAGATCAAACGATAGATCAACTGCACCAGCACCACCGCGCCGAGGATGAACTGCGCTACCTGCCAGACCAGCACGTAGATGATCATCCACAACGCCCGCAGGAGGATGGATTCATATTTGGCTTCGGTTTTCGGATCGTTCATGCCCTGCTCCCTGCTGAATCAGTTGAAACCACTGGTGGAAATAAAGTCGACGTCGGTTTTCGGCTCGCCTCGCATCAGAAGACCGATCACCTGCTCAAGCGTGCGCCCTTCGAACAGGATTGCATGCAGTCCGGCGACCAGCGGCATGTACACGCCAACCTCCTGGGCCTTGGCCTTGAGCACTTTCAGGGTGTTGACCCCTTCGGCCACTTCACCGAGACGCGACACCGCTTCGTCGAGGCTCAAGCCCTGACCGAGAGCGAAACCGACCTGATAGTTGCGGCTTTTCGGCGACGAGCAAGTGACGATCAGATCGCCGACCCCGGCCAGACCGAGGAAGGTCATCGGGTTGGCGCCTTGATTCACTGCAAACCGGGTCATCTCGGCCAGGGCGCGGGTGATCAGCATGCTCTTGGTGTTCTCGCCCATCTGCAGCGCCACCGCCATGCCGGCGATGATCGCGTAGACGTTTTTCAGTGCCCCGCCCAGTTCCACGCCGAATCGGTCGGCGCTGGCGTAGACGCGGAAAGTACGGCCATGCAACGCGGCCTGCACGGCTTTGCACAGTTCTTCGTCTTCACTGGCGACCACAGTGGCGGTCAGCGCGTGCTCGGCGATTTCCCGTGCCAGGTTCGGCCCGGACAGCACGCCGATGCGCGCCTTCGGGGCGATCTCTTCGAGAATCTGGCTCATCAGTTTGAAGGTGTGGGCTTCAATGCCTTTGGTCAGGCTGACCAGCATCTTGCCGCTCAGGCGTTCGGCATGCGGCGCCAACACTGTGCGCAGCGCGCTGGACGGCAATGCCACGAAACACAAATCGCAGGCGTCGAGGGTTTCCTGCAGGTCGGTGACCGGGGTCACGCCGGGCAGAATCTTGATGCCTTTGAGGTAACGCGGGTTCTCGCGATTGACCCGGATGGCCTCGGCCTGCTCGGGGTCACGCATCCACTGCCGGACTTGATGGCCGTTCTCGGCCAACAGATTGGCCACGGCGGTACCGAAACTTCCGCCTCCCAGGACCGCAATCGGGCGCTGTTCAGTCATATGTAATCCGTTAATCCATACCAGTGGCGATGCCGGCATTATACGGAGCGTCCCCCTCTCGGACAGCCCCGGCGTCAATTACCCGCACTTATAGGAAGAAGACCAATAAAACCGAGGAAAATGCCTGCAACGTGACTGGAAAAGTCGTCGCCCTCGGTTAACATGCGCGCCAATTCTCTGCTATCAAGGCTGCGTCGTGTTTTCTGGCCCCCCTTCACCGCGTTCGTCCCTGCTGCTGGCGCTGCTGTTCAGCCCGGTGCTGTTGGCGGATGACCTGTTTGTCGACAGTGAGGCCTTGCCACAGATCCTGACCGCCACCCGCCTGAAGCAGTCGCCGGCGGAAGTCCCGGGCAGCATGACGGTGCTCGACAGCGAACTGATCAGCGCCAGCGGCGCCCGGGACATCAGCGAACTGCTGCGCCTGGTGCCGGGGATGATGGTCGGCAGCATCAGCGGCAATCAGGCCGTGGTGAATTATCACGGAACCAACGCCACTGAAGCCCGCCGCATGCAGGTGCTGATCGACGGCCGCTCGGTGTACCGCGCCGGGCTCGCGACCGTGGACTGGAGCGACATTCCGGTGGCCATGGAAGACATCGAGCGGATCGAAGTCTTTCGCGGCCCGAACACCGTCAGCTACGGCGCCAATGCGCTGATGGCGGTGGTCAACATCATCACCCGCAACCCGGCGGACAGCCACGGCACGCGGCTGAAGCTGACACGCGGCCAGCGCGGCATCAACGACTTCTATGCCAGCCAGAGCACCGGCTGGAATGGCGGCGATCTGCGTCTGTCGCTGTCCGGTCTGGAAGACGACGGTTTTGACAGCGATCGCACCGGCGCCGATTACCGCGACAACCGCCGCTTGAACCGCTTAAGCCTCGCGGTCAGCCAGACCCTGGGCGACAACCAGAGCCTGGACTGGCAGGTCAACGCCAAGGACGGGACCAATCAGCGGCCTTATACCTACCGACCGGTGTTCTCCGGGATTACCGCTGCCGGGAACAATTCCGACGTGGTTGCCAAGGACTACGCCGGCTCGGTGCGCTGGAATCTCGACCTCAATCCCGATCACAGCCTTTACGTGCAAGGTTCTGCGCAACACTGGGACCGTCAGCAGACCTGGCGTGCCTGTGACGCCGAAGTGTCGTTCAGCCCGCAATTGACGGAGCTGTGGCAACTCAACCCGAACTACACCGAACGCCTGGCGCGCAACATGACGCTGTTCACCGGCCCCGGCGCACCCGCCGGCACACCGCAGGAAATGGCCCTGGCCAATCAGGTGCTGGACCAGTGGCGCAACGGCGCGCGCCAGACCCTGTGCGGCGACATCGACCAGAGTGCCCGGGAATCGCGTTACGACCTGGAATTGCAGGACACCCTCAGCCTGTCCGACAGCCTGCGTCTGGTCAGCGGCCTGAACTATCGTTACGACCGGGCCGATTCCGAGACCTATTTCAACGGCACGCTCGACGACACCACTTGGCGCGCCTTCGGCCAACTGGAATGGCGCGCCAGCGAACACTGGCTGTTGCAGGGCGGCGCCATGTTCGAAGACACGCAATTGATCGGCAGTTCGCTGACGCCCCGGTTTGCGGTCAACTACCTGTTCAACCCGCGACACAGCCTGCGCGCGGTGTATTCGGAAGCCATCCGCTCGCCGGACATGTTCGAGAACAACGTCAACTGGAGTTATCAGGTGACCAACCTGCGGCCCGCCGCCTATGGCCAGTCTTCGGCCCGCTACTTCGTCAAGACCCGGGGCCCCGGTGATCTGGACCAGGAACACATGCGCTCGCGGGAACTGGGCTACAACGGCTATTTCCCGGAGTGGGGGCTGGCGCTGGACGTGAAGCTGTTCTACGACGAAATCACCGGGATGATCAGCGAGCCGCTGCGCAACAATCAGTACATCGCCAGCAACGCCAACGATTCGCGCTTTCGCGGCACCGAAACGCAAATGGACTGGCGCCTGAGTGCGGCCGACCGCTTGCGCCTGACGTATGCCTTCGTCGACGCCGAGGCGAGCAATCCGCTGGATCAGCAATTCACCGCGCGCAACAGCGGCTCGGCGGGCTGGCTGCGCGATTGGGGCCAGGGCTGGAACAGCGCCCTCTTCTACTATGCTGACAACGCGCTCAACGGTTACCGTTTCGAGCGGGTCGACACGCGCATCGCCAAACGCATCGCCTTGGGCAAGGCCCAACTGCAACTGGCCGGTGTGCTGCAACAACGCCTGGACCATGAGCCGACCACCTTCGTCGATAACAATTACGACGAACGCCGGGTGGTGTATTTCAGCGCCGAGCTGGAGTTCTAGATGCGTTACGCCATGTCACGGAAGATGCCAACGCTCGGCCAATGGCTGGCCGGGCTTTGTCTGTTCCTGACAGCGTGGCTGCATGGCGTGGCGGTGCAGGCGGCCGATATTCTGCTGACCGGCGCCGAGGAAAGCCCCGGCGTGCAATCGTTCGTCCAGGCCCTGAGCGAACTGCGCCCCACCGACCGCGTGCATTTCCAGCCACTGGCGAGCCTGCCGGCGCCGGGCAAGTTGCCGTCGAGTCTGCGCCTGATTCTGCTCGATTTGCCGAGCCTCGATTGGCGCATGCAGGAAAGCCAGGGCCCGGCGACTCTGGTCCTGCGCATCAGCCGCTTGCAGGCCCGGCAACGCTTCGGCGACATGCAGCCACCCCACTTGAGCCTGCTGTGGGCCGATCCGCCGCTGAGTCGTCAGTTGCAACTGATCCGCCGGATTCTGCCCCAGGCCGGGCGCGTCGGCGTGCTGTTCGACCAGCACAGCGAGTTCCTGCTCAAGGAGCTGCAATCGGCGGCCCAGCCGCTGAGTCTGCAAATCGTCCCGCAGCGCTGGGACAACACCCACGACAGCCGCCCCTTGCAGACTGTGCTGAAAAACAGCGACGTGTTGCTGGGCCTTGACGACCCTGACCTGTACAACCCGAAAACCGCGAAGAACCTGTTGCTCAGCAGTTACTCTCGGCAACTGGCGCTGGTCGGGCCGAATGTCGCTTTCGTCCGTGCCGGCAGCCTGGCCAGTACCTACAGCGATCAGAACGACTGGCTGGCAGTCCTCGACGAGTTGCTGGACCGGCCACCGGCCACCTGGCCGCGCACGCTCTACCCCGAGCGTTTTAAAGTCTCAAGTAATGCGCAGGTAGCTCGTTCCCTAGGGATAGAACCGATCAATGAAGCGTCTGTCGCCGCAGAGCTGGCCGAAGGAGAGCGCCGCCCATGATTTTCCGCCGTTGGGACATCAACACCCGCACCCAGTTGATCAGCCTGGGCCCTGCGCTGTTGCTGACCTTGCTGCTGATCAGCTTTTTCACCTTCGTGCGCATTCAGGATTTGCGTCAGGAGCTGAACCACACCGGCCAACTGATCGCCAACCAACTCGCACCCGCCACCGAATACGGGGTGATTTCCGGCAACAACGAGGTGCTGGAAAGCCTGCTCAAGGCCACGCTGGCCACGCCGAATGTGCGATTTCTGGAAGTGCAGGACAGCGCCAACCGGATTCTGGCTTACGTCGAACAGCCGGCGGATGCGCACAACCGCCCGCATCAGGTCGAAGTGTTCCAGGCGCCGGTGCGGCTGCAACGCATCGCCCTGCACAACGATTTCTTTCAGGACGGCAAAAGCAGCCCCGGCGTGGCCAGCGAGGATTATCTGGGCCGGGTGATCGTCGGTCTGTCCAACGACGCCTTCAGTCAGCGCCAACAGGAAATTTTGCTCAAGGCCGCAATTCTGGCGTTGTTCGCCCTGCTGTTCACGTTTGTTCTGGCGCGGCGACTGGCCGGAAGCCTGTCGCAGCCGATCCGTGATATCGGCAATGCGGTCAAGGCAATTCAGGACGGCGACTACAAAACCCCGCTGCCGATTGTCGATGACACCGAGCTGGGCGCCCTTTCGCAACACATCAACAATCTGGCCCAGGCGCTGGAACAGGCCAGCCGCGAGCAGCATCAGGCGATGGCGCAACTGATCCAGACCCGCGAGGAGGCGGAAAAGGCCAACAACGCCAAATCGGATTTCCTAGCGATGATGAGCCATGAACTGCGCACCCCGATGAACGGCGTGCTGGGCATGCTGCAATTGCTCGAAACCACCGAAATGACCGAGGAACAGGTCGAGTACGCGGCGCTGGCTTCCGAGTCCACGGAGCATTTGCTCAAGGTGATCAACGACATTCTGGATTTCTCGCGCATCGAGCGTTCGGAACTGGAACTGGAGCACATTCCGTTCAACCTCGCCGACCTGATCGGCGCCTGCGCCCAGTCGTTCCAGCACAGCGCCGCGCAACGCGGGCTGGCCCTGGAACTGCGAATCCCCGAAGACATGCGCGACTTGCAGGTACAAGGCGATCCGACACGAATCCGGCAGATTCTGGTCAACCTGGTCGGCAATGCCTTGAAGTTCACCGAACAGGGGCGCGTCAGCATCGAGGCGCAGTGGCAGTCGCTGGATCACGAATTGCTGTGGTTCACCTGCGCGGTGCGTGACAGCGGCATCGGCATTTCGCCGCAGAGCCTGGAACTGATGTTCAACGCGTTCCAGCAGGCCGACAGTTCGATTTCCCGTCGTTATGGCGGCACCGGCCTGGGCCTGCCGATTGCCCGCACTCTCGCCGAGCGGATGGGCGGCACCTTGCGCGCCCAGAGTGAAGAAGGTCGCGGATCGGTATTCACCCTGGAAATTCCTCTGGCTTTATATAAGCAGGCACTCCCTGCGCTGGCGGCACCGCGCACGCTGAACGGCGACGGTCACGGCGAAGGGCGCAATGTGCTGCTGGTCGAGGACAACCCGGTCAACCAGACGGTGATCGAAGCGATGTTGCGCAGCCTGGGCTTTACCGTCAGCGTCGCCACCGACGGCGTGCAGGCGGTGCGCAGTGCCGGCGACAGCCGTTTCGAGGCGATCCTGATGGATTGCCGTTTGCCGCTCATCGACGGTTACGAGGCGACCCGACAGATCCGCCGCCTGCCCGGCTGCGGCCATGTGCCCATCATCGCCCTCACCGCCAATGCGTTGCAGGGCGATCGGGAAAACTGCCTGTCGGCGGGCATGAACGATTACCTGGCCAAGCCATTCAAACGCAATGATCTGCAGCAGATTCTGCAGCGCTGGGTGCAGTGACTGGGCCCTTTCGAGCATCTGCGACTGGCGTGAAAAGCGAAAGTGCGGCAGTCTTAGGCACCCTGACGAGCCTCAAAAGGGGCTTGAATAAAAATTTCAGTGCACAAGTGTACATTCATGTCCTTGGTGCTGTGACTTTCACTACAACGCAATAGTCTATGAGTAGGCTGCCGGTACGAGGCATGAACGCATCGATCGGCCGGGAAGATTTGCCCCACCTGCCGCATGGGATTATTGAGGAGCTCGCATGACCAAACAAAACGCCTTTACTCGGGAAGACCTGCTGCGCTGCAGTCGCGGTGAGCTGTTCGGCCCAGGTAACGCGCAACTGCCCGCCCCGAACATGCTGATGGTGGATCGCATCACCCTGATCAGCGAAGAAGGCGGCAAGTACGGCAAAGGTGAATTGGTCGCCGAGCTGGATATCCACCCTGACCTGTGGTTCTTCGCGTGCCACTTCGAAGGCGATCCGGTGATGCCGGGCTGCCTGGGTCTGGACGCCATGTGGCAACTGGTCGGTTTCTTCCTGGGCTGGCAAGGCCTGCCGGGCCGTGGCCGTGCGCTGGGTTCGGGCGAAGTGAAATTCTTCGGCCAGGTCCTGCCGACCGCCAAGAAAGTTACTTACAACATTCATATCAAGCGCGTCCTCAAGGGCAAGCTGAACCTGGCCATTGCCGACGGTTCGGTGACTGTCGACGGTCGCGAAATCTACACCGCCGAAGGCCTTCGCGTCGGCGTGTTCACCTCCACTGACAACTTCTAAGGGTTATTCGCATGCGCCGCGTCGTTATCACTGGTCTGGGCATCGTTTCTTGCCTGGGCAATGACAAAGAGACCGTCTCCGCTAACCTGCGTGCAAGCCGCCCTGGCATCCGGTTCAACCCGGAATACGCCGAAATGGGTCTGCGTAGCCAGGTTTCCGGCTCCATCGACCTCAACCTTGAAGAGCTGATCGATCGCAAGATCTATCGCTTCGTCGGCCACGCAGCGGCTTACGCCTATCTGGCCATGAAAGACGCCATCGCCGACTCCGGTCTGACCGAAGAGCAGGTGTCCAACCCGCGTACCGGCCTGATCGCAGGTTCCGGCGGCGCGTCGACCCTGAACCAGATGGAAGCGCTGGACATCCTGCGCGAGAAAGGCGTCAAGCGCGTCGGCCCATACCGTGTAACGCGGACCATGAGCAGCACCGTTTCGGCTTGCCTGGCCACGCCATTCAAGATCAAGGGCCTGAACTACTCCATCGCCTCTGCCTGCGCCACCAGTGCTCACTGCATCGGTACCGCCATGGAACAGATCCAGATGGGCAAGCAGGACATCGTGTTCGCCGGTGGCGGTGAAGAAGAGCACTGGAGCCAGTCGTTCCTGTTCGACGCAATGGGCGCTCTGTCCAGCAAGCGTAACGACACTCCGGAAAAAGCCTCCCGCGCCTACGACGCCGACCGTGACGGTTTCGTCATCGCCGGCGGTGGCGGCATGGTCGTGGTTGAAGAGCTGGAACACGCTCTGGCCCGTGGCGCGAAGATCTACGCGGAAATCGTTGGCTACGGCGCGACGTCCGACGGCTACGACATGGTGGCTCCGAGCGGCGAAGGCGCCATCCGCTGCATGCAGCAGGCGCTGTCCACCGTCGACACCCCGATCGACTACCTGAACACCCACGGTACTTCGACTCCGGTCGGCGACATCGCGGAAATGAAAGGTGTGCGTGAAGTGTTCGGCGACAAGGCCCCGGCCATCAGCTCCACCAAGAGCCTGTCGGGTCACTCCCTGGGCGCCGCCGGCGTTCACGAAGCGATCTACTGCATGCTGATGATGGAAGGCAACTTCATCGCCGGTTCCGCCAACATCGACGAACTGGACCCTGAAGTGGCCGATCTGCCGGTGCTGACCAAGACCCGCGAGAACGCCACCATCAACACCGTGATGAGCAACAGCTTCGGCTTCGGTGGCACCAACGCCACCCTCGTGCTGAAGCGCTGGGAAGGCAAGTAATTCCCTCTCGCTGAGCCGCACACGAAAACGCCCCGACTGGTTCGGGGCGTTTTTTTTCGGCTGGAGAAAGGCATTTTCAGCGGCGCCAAGATGAAACGTTTGTCATGCAACTTACCGCCCTGCGACTGAATGTCGCGGTTTATGCGGGCTCCAGCGCTGTTGCAGATTTCGCAAAAATAGATTGCACAAATCAGGCGTTTACTTAGCAGGCTAACAAATTTTATAAAAGAGCCCTGCACACGCCTTGTTGCAGATAACAGAGATTGGAGCTAGCAGATGACTGTAAAAGTAACTGAACGCGACGATTCACACATGTCCCATGAAGGCGTAGCTGCCGGCGTACGGATCTGGGATGTGCACCAACAAGACTTGCTGGTCGGCATGTTCCACAACGAGATCGACGCCCACAACTACAAGGCCGAACTGGAACTGCAAGAACGCCAGCGGGATCTGAAATCCGCCTGAATCAAAACCACAGCATTGAAAACGACAAACCCCGCGATGAGCGGGGTTTGTCGTTGCTGGGTGCTTCAAGGGCGCTTCGCAGCCCGGTGAAACCCGCTTACCACATCAGATCATCCGGGATCACATAAGCCGCGTACGGATCGTCCTCGGTATTGACCTCTTCGACCTTCTCGTTGAGCTGCACGATGCGCTGTGGATCGCGCTCCTGAATCTTCAGGGCCGCCTCACGAGGAATCACTTCGTAGCCGCCGGCATGGTGCACGATCGCCAGCGAACCGCTGCTGAGCTTGTTGCGCATCAGCGTGTTGACGGAGATGCGCTTGACCTTCTTGTCGTCGACGAAGTTGTAGTAATCCTCAGTGGTCAGCTTCGGCAGACGCGAGACTTCGATCAACTGCTTGATCTGCGCCGCACGGGCCTTGGCTTCAGCCTTCTCCTGCTGCTGACGGTTCAGCTCCTGGTCGCGCTTGACCTTCTCGGCCATGGCTTCCTGGGCAGCACGCTGCTGGGAGTCGTCCAGCTCGATCTGACCTTTGTGGGCCAGGCGCTGTTGCTTCTGTTTTTCCTTGCTGACCTGCTTGGCCTGCTTTTGGTTGACCAGTCCTGCCTTGAGCAACTGGTCGCGAAGGGAAAGGCTCATTGATGCTTACTCACTTGGGCAACGGCTCAGCCGCAGCTGGGCAAATTCTTTTCCTGACGTTTGGCTTCGCCCCACAGGGCGTCCAACTCTTCGAGGGTGCAATCTTCCATGGGTCGGTGGGTGTCGCGCAATGCCTGTTCGATAAAACGGAAACGTCGCTCGAACTTGGCGTTGGCGCCACGCAATGCGGTTTCCGGATCGACCTTCAGATGCCGGGCCAGATTGACCACGGAAAACAGCAGGTCGCCGATCTCGTCGGCCACCGCATGCGGGTCATTTTCGGACATGGCTTCGAGCACTTCATCAAGCTCTTCACGGACCTTGTCCAGCACCGGCAACGCATCCGGCCAGTCGAAACCGACCTGCCCTGCGCGCTTTTGCAACTTGGCCGAGCGGGACAACGCCGGCAACGCGGCCGGCACATCGTCGAGCAGTGACAGTTGCTGCGGCTCGGCGGATTTCTCGGCGCGCTCTTCGGCCTTGATCTCCTCCCAGCGCTGCTTGACCTGCTCTTCGCTCAGACGTGGCACATCCAGAGGCGCATACAGGTCACCGGTGGGGAATACGTGCGGGTGACGACGAATCAACTTGCGGGTGATGCTGTCGACCACGCCGGCGAATTCGAACCGCCCCTCTTCCCGCGCCAGCTGGCTGTAATACACCACCTGAAACAGCAGATCGCCCAACTCGCCCTGCAAGTGGTCGAAGTCGCCGCGCTCGATGGCGTCAGCGACTTCGTAGGCCTCTTCAAGGGTGTGCGGGACGATGGTCGCGTAAGTCTGCTTGATGTCCCACGGGCAACCGTACTGCGGATCCCGCAGCCGGTTCATCAGGTGCAACAGGTCTTCAAGGCTGTAGATCGGTTTCATGGAGTCCGGTTACGCCGCGTTTCGATGATGTTCGGCAACTGGGAAATCCGCCCCAGCAGCCGTCCCAGCGCGTCCAGACCCGGAATCTCGATGGTCAGGGACATCAGCGCGGTGTTGTCTTCCTTGTTCGAGCGGGTGTTGACCGCCAGCACGTTGATCCGCTCGTTGAGCAGCACCTGCGAAACGTCACGCAGCAGACCGGAACGGTCGTAGGCGCGGATGACGATGTCCACCGGATAGGTGAGCACCGGCACCGGCCCCCAGCTGACCTGGATGATCCGCTCCGGCTCGCGCCCGGCCAGTTGCAGCACCGAGGCGCAGTCCTGACGGTGAATGCTCACGCCACGGCCCTGGGTGATGTAGCCGACGATCGCATCGCCCGGCAACGGCTGGCAGCAGCCGGCCATCTGGGTCATCAGGTTGCCGACACCCTGGATCTGAATGTCGCCGCGCTTGCCCGGTTTGTAGCCGGTGGCCTTGCGTGGAATCAGTTCCAGCTGTTCGTTGCCGCGTTCCGGCTCGACCAGTTGCTGTGCCAGATTGACCAGTTGCGCCAGACGCAGGTCGCCGGCCCCGAGGGCGGCGAACATGTCTTCGGCGGTTTTCATGTTGGCCTTGTCGGCCAGCTTGTCGAAATCCACCGCCGGCAGGCCAAGGCGATTGAGCTCGCGCTCGAGCAGGGTCTTGCCCGCCGCGACGTTCTGATCGCGCGCCTGCAACTTGAACCAGTGCACGATCTTCGCCCGCGCCCGGGACGTGGTGACGTAGCCGAGGTTCGGGTTCAGCCAGTCACGGCTCGGGGTGCCGTGCTTGCTGGTGATGATCTCGACCTGCTCGCCGGTCTGCAGGCTGTAGTTGAGCGGCACGATGCGCCCGTTGATCTTCGCGCCACGGCAGTTGTGACCGATTTCGGTGTGCACGCGGTAGGCGAAGTCCAGCGGCGTCGCGCCTTTCGGCAGGTCGATGGCGTGACCGTCGGGGGTGAAGATGTAGACCCGATCCGGCTCGATATCGACCCGCAACTGTTCGGCCAGACCACCGATGTCGCCCAGCTCTTCGTGCCACTCGAGGACCTGACGCAGCCAGGAGATTTTCTCTTCGTAATGGTTCGAGCCGGACTTGACGTCGGTGCCCTTGTAGCGCCAGTGCGCGCAGACGCCGAGTTCGGCCTCTTCGTGCATCGAATGGGTCCGGATCTGGACTTCCAGCACCTTGCCTTCCGGGCCGATCACCGCCGTGTGCAGCGAGCGGTAGCCGTTTTCTTTCGGGTTGGCGATGTAGTCGTCGAACTCTTTCGGGATGTGCCGCCACAGGGTGTGGACGATGCCGAGCGCGGTGTAGCAGTCGCGCATTTCCGGCACCAGCACGCGGACCGCACGCACGTCGTAGATCTGGCTGAATTCCAGACCCTTGCGCTGCATTTTGCGCCAGATCGAATAGATGTGTTTCGCCCGGCCGCTGATGTCGGCTTCGACGCCGGTGGCCTGCAATTCGTCCTTGAGCTGGGTCATCACGTCAGAGATGAAACGCTCACGATCCAGCCGCCGTTCGTGCAGCAGCTTGGCGATCTGTTTGTATTGATCGGGTTCCAGGTAACGGAAGGACAAGTCCTCCAGTTCCCATTTGATATGACCGATGCCGAGTCGATGCGCGAGCGGCGCATAGATGTCGAACACTTCCCGGGCGACCCGGTTACGTTTTTCGTCGTCGGCGGTTTTCACCGCGCGGATCGCGCAGGTACGTTCGGCGAGCTTGATCAGCGCGACGCGCACGTCGTCGACCATCGCCACCAGCATCTTGCGCAGGTTTTCCACCTGACCCTGGGTGCCCATCACCATCGACTGGCGCGGGCTGAGACTGGCGCTGATTGCGGCCATCCGCTGCACGCCGTCGATCAGCTTGGCGACCACCGGGCCGAAGCGCTGGCTGACCGCCGACAGCTCGATCTGGCCTTCGCGCACGCCACGGTAAAGCACCGCCGCGACCAGCGAATCCTGATCAAGCTTGAGGTCGGCGAGAATTTCCGCGATCTCAAGGCCCGTGCTGAAACTGCCGCTGCCTTCGGCCCAGAGATTCTTCGCCGCATTGGACTGTTGCTCGGCCTGGCGAGCGTACTCGCAGGCCTCTTTCAAGGCTTCGCGATCCAGTGCCAGATCGACACTGACCGCATGATCGAGCCAAGCCTCGAGATTGATACTGCCGTCAGTGTTGATCGGCTGGTGTGCTCTCACCTGTACCATCTTGCTTTACCTTCCCTACGACGCAGATTCAATGCGTCAAATCACTGACCTTCAATGCCCGTTCGCGCTCGCGGGGCCAATACGAGCGCTACGGACGACCAGTCGGATCAGACGAGCCATCCTGGCTCGCTTCAAATAACGCCATGGCCTCGACATGCGCCGTCTGAGGAAACATATCGAGAATCCCGGCACGTTTTAACCGGTAGCCCTGCTTGATCAATTCGATCGTATCGCGCGCCAGAGTTGCAGGGTTGCACGACACGTACACCAGTCGTTTGGCGCCCAGGGTCGCCAGCTTGCGCACCACCTCGAAAGCACCGTCGCGCGGTGGGTCCAAGAGTACCGCAGAAAAGCCGTTTCCGATCCACTGAGCATCGGTCAAAGGCTGGGATAAATCGGCCTGAAAAAACTTTGTGTTATGCAAATTGTTGCTAGCGGCATTTGCCGCCGCGCGATCGACCATCGTCTGCACGCCTTCGACCGCCACCACTTCACGCGCGGCTTTTGCCAGCGGCAAAGCGAAGTTGCCCAAACCGCAAAACAGATCGAGCACGCGCTCATCGCCTGTCGGTTTCAACCAGTCCAGCGCTTGGGCGACCATGCTCTCGTTGACACCGGCATTGACCTGAATGAAATCCCCCGGCCGGTAGGCCAGTTGCAGGTCCCATTGCTCCAGGCGATAGCCGAGCGACTGGGCCTCATCCACCGGCTGCGGTTCGCCTTCGCCATGCAGCCAGAGTTGCGCTTCGTGGAATGCGCAGAAATCCTTGAGGATCGTCAGGTCGGCGTCGGACAGCGGCGCCATGTGACGCAGCAGAACGGCCAGTGACGAGCCACTGAACAATTCGACATGCCCCAGCGCCTGAGGTTTGCTCAGGCGACGAAGCATCTCCGGCAAGCGGATCATGATCGGCTGCAAGGGCTGTACCAGCACCGGGCATTCGCTGATCGCGACAATGTCCTGGCTGCCGGCGGCACGGAAACCGACTTCAAGCTTTTTGGCCTTGCTGTCCCAGCGCACGGCGATCCGGGCACGGCGGCGGTAGCCAAATTCGGGACCGGTCAACGGCGCCGCCCACTCCTCCGGTTCGGCACCGGCGACTCGCGACAACTGCTCGGCGAGCATGCGCTGTTTGAGGGCAAGCTGTTCGTTATGGGGCAGATGCTGGACGCTGCAACCGCCGCAGCGTCCGGCGTGCTGGCAAGGTGCAGGACGACGCAATTCACTGGCGCTGAACACGCGTTCGGTGCGCGCCTCGACCACTTTGCCGTGGGCGCCGAGCACCCGCGCTTCGACCTCTTCACCGGCGAGGGCGCCGAGGACGAACCAGGTTTTGCCTTCGAAAAACGCGATGCCGCGACCGTCATTGGCCAGGCGCTCGATGCTCAGGCGCTGCTTTTTGCCGGTCGGGATTTGCGGGGCCTTGCTGCCGCCGGTGGGCTGAAAGCGCAGGCCTCTCTCATGCCTGGCCATCAGTTGGGCGCGTCGAAAATGCCGGTCGACAGGTAACGGTCGCCACGGTCGCAGATGATCGCGACGATCACCGCGTTTTCAACTTCCCTGGACAGGCGCAACATCGCTGCTACCGCACCGCCCGAGGACACGCCACAGAAAATGCCTTCTTCGCGGGCCAGACGACGGGTGACGTCCTCGGCTTCGCTTTGCGCCATGTCGACGATACGGTCGACGCGCTCGGCCTGATAGATCTTCGGCAGGTATTCCTGCGGCCAGCGGCGGATGCCGGGAATGGCCGAGCCTTCCATTGGTTGCAGGCCGACGATCTGTACGTTGTCGTTCTGCTCCTTGAGGTAGCGCGACACGCCCATGATGGTGCCGGTGGTGCCCATGGAGCTGACGAAATGGGTGATGGAGCCCTGGGTCTGACGCCAGATTTCCGGGCCGGTGGTGGTGTAGTGCGCTTCAGGATTGTCGCCGTTGGCGAACTGATCCAGCACCTTGCCACGGCCTTCGGCTTCCATCCGCTGGGCGAGATCGCGAGCGCCTTCCATGCCCTCTTCCTGGCTGACCAGAATCAGCTGCGCGCCGTAAGCGGTCATCGCCGCTTTACGTTCGGCACTGGAGTTGTCCGGCATGATCAGGATCATCTTGTAACCCTTGATCGCAGCGGCCATCGCCAGGGCGATCCCGGTGTTGCCCGAGGTCGCTTCGATCAGCGTATCGCCTTCATGGATCTGCCCGCGCAACTCGGCACGGGTGATCATCGACAGCGCCGGACGATCCTTGACCGAACCCGCCGGGTTGTTCCCTTCGAGCTTGAGCAAAAGGGTGTTGCTGGTGACACCGGGCAGGCGCTGCAAACGCACCAGCGGCGTGTTGCCGACGCAATCGGCGATGGTTGGGTACTGCAAGGTCATGGCGTTTTTCGCAATCCGGACAGCGGGGGCGCCTATCATACCGGCAAACCTGCGCGTGCCATATCACGCAAAGTGTGGTGCTTATGGTTTCTTGGAATAAGCATTAAAAGTCTCGCCAGTGGTGAGACTTTCCTGTGCCGCTCACACAATCGGCGGGCGGGCCATGTCCATGGTGGGAGCTGGCTTGCCAGCAACGATGTCGGGACTGACAGCACTGTCATCCGCCATCAGCCGCAGATTCAAGCGTAATCCCGACGGGCCGTTCTCGGCCCACAGGGTTCCGCCCTGGCGTTGCACCGCGTTCCTCGCGATGCTCAGTCCCAGACCAAACCCGTCGTCCCCCGGCCGCGAGCCGTCGAGTCGGATGAACGGCGAGAAGATTCGCTCAAGATCAGCTTCGGCCACGCCGCCGCCCTCGTCCTCCAGCCACAGGTGCCAGTAATCGCCATCCCGCCGGCCGTCGAGCCGCACGATGCCGCCGGGTGGCGAATGGCGAATCGCATTGCGCAGAATGTTTTCAAGAGCCTGGGCCAGGCTGTTGAGATTGCCGCGCACCCAGCAGCAAGCGTCAACGCCGCACTGCAACTGCCCCACTGGCCAGCAGCTTTCGTAGCAGGCATTTTCCGTGAGCATTTCCCACAGCGCCTGAATCTGGATCGCTTCGTCCGGCAGCGGCGCGCGCTCGGTGTCGAGCCAGGCCAATTGCAGGGTGTCCTCGACCAGACGCTGCATCACGTCGACTTCGCGACCGATGCGCTCGCGCAACGGTTGCAGCTGCTGCTCGCTTTCGCTGGCGACGCGCAGCCGGCTCAGGGGGGTACGCAGTTCGTGGGACAGGTCGCGCAGCAGTTGCTGTTGCAGAGCCACGGTGGATTGCAGGCGTTCGGACATCGAGTCGAAGGCGCGGGCCAGTTCACCGAGTTCATCGGGGCGCTGGGTGATACCGCTCGACAGCCGCACATTCAGTTGATCGGCGCGCCACGCCTTGGCCTGCTCGCGCAGATTGTTCAGCGGCACCACCAGCAGGCGATACAGGCCGACGCACAGCAGCAGGGTAAACAGGCCGGGAATCACGCCGTTGGTCATGACCCGCCAGAACACCCGGTATTTCCCCGGCAGGAATCGCTCGGGCAACTCGATCACCAGGCTGCCGGCAGTCGGATCCGATGGGAACGGAACCCGCAGCCACGGTCGGCCCTTTTTATGAATCGGCCAGTCAAGGCCTCGCAGGAAGGTCAGGCGCTGGAGTTCTTGAGCGCTCAACGGCTGGCTGCCCAGCGACTGCAGATTGCTGCCGATCACGCCGACCCAACCGGCTTCGCGCAGCTGCATGCCTTGCAGCCAGCTATCGATGCCATCGCGCTCGCCCTGCTGCCACGCGCGCTCGGCCTCGGCGGCATAACCGCTCAGGGTGCGACGGGCGTCGTCGGAGAGGAACTGATTGCGCTGCTCCATGTACCAGCCCCAGGACCAGCTCAGCCAGATCATCAGCAGACAGAACGCCACCAGCAGGCAGGCGAGTTTCCAGAACAGCGAGTGCCGGCCCGGCAGGTCAGACACTTTCATCGACGGCACTCAGGACGTAACCCTTGCCCCACACCGTGCGCACTTCCCGCTCGGTGTAACCGACCGATTTGAGTTTGCGGCGGATCTGGCTGATGTGCATGTCGAGGCTGCGGTCGTGGGCTGCGTAACCGCGCTGAAGAACGTGCTGGTAAAGGAAGGCCTTGCTCAGCACTTCCTCGTCGTTGCGGTCGAGGGTTTCCAGCAGGCGGTATTCGCTGCGGGTCAGTCCGGCGGGCTGATCGAGATAGAACACCTCGCACTGTTCATCGTCGAAACGCAGCCCGCCGACCGGCACCACCGGAGCGATGGCCGCCGGGCGACGGTCGAGGGCGACCCGGCGCAGGATCGCTTCGATCCGCACATGCAGCTCGGCCATGCTGAAGGGTTTGGGCAGATAGTCGTCGGCACCGAGGCGGAATCCGCTGATGCGGTCGGCTTCGGCACCGAGGGCTGACATCAGCAGCACCGGGGTGGAATGGCTCTGGCGCAGCTGGGTCAGGACATTCAATCCGTCGAGCCCCGGCAACAGAATATCCATCAACACCACATCGAACGGCTGACGCCGGGCGATGCTCAGGCCTTCGCTGCCGTTCTGGCACCAGGTGACCTGAAAGCCACTGCGGCCCAGATGCTCATGGACATAGGCACCGAGAACGGGATCGTCTTCGATGGAAAGAATGCGGGGCTGGCCAATAGAGACAGGAGTCATGACTATCTGCAAATAATTCTCAGTTGGGCGATTATTCAAGATTGCCCGGCGCCCGGCAACCCAAGCTTGACCTGTCGGACAGATGACCACTGCTTGAGCGAAGGACGGCGACATCATTTTTCCCAAGATTGCCCGCAAGCAAATCGCTACACTGCGCCGATACCGCGTGCCGGACGCACGTGTGAGTCAACGATCAGCGGGATGCAGGAGAAAGGCGTGCTCAAGAAACTGGGAATCAAAGGTCGCGTATTGTTGCTGACCCTGTTGCCGACCAGCCTGATGGCACTGGTGCTGGGCGGGTATTTCACCTGGACGCAGCAGTCCGACCTGCAGACCCAACTGATGCAGCGCGGCGAAATGATCGCCGAGCAACTGGCGCCGCTGGTGGCACCGGCCATGGGCCACGGCGATGCCGAACTGCTCGAGCGCATCGCCACCCAGTCCCTCGAACAACCGGACGTGCGCGCCGTGACCTTCCTCGCGCCCGACCGCTCTCCCCTCGCCCACGCCGGCCCGACCATGCTCAACCAGGCGCCGAGCGGCGACAGCGCGCACTTGCTGCGACGCAGCGGCAACGACGCCACCCGCTATCTGCTGCCGGTCTTCGGCAAACACCGCAACCTCGCCGGCGAGCTGATCCCGGAAGAGTCCGACCGACTGCTCGGCTGGGTCGAACTGGAGCTGTCGCACAACGGCATGTTGCTGCGCGGCTATCGAAGCCTGTTCGCCAGCCTGCTGCTGATCGGCGCGGGTCTGGCCGGCACCGCGTTACTGGCTTTGCGCATGGGCCGCACGATCAACCGCCCGCTGAGCCAGATCAAACAGGCCGTTGCGCAGCTCAAGGACGGTCACCTGGAAACCCGCCTGCCGCCGCTGGGCAGTCAGGAACTGGATGAACTGGCGTCCGGCATCAACCGCATGGCCGGCACCTTGCAAAACGCTCGCGAAGAATTGCAGCACAGCGTCGATCAGGCCACCGAAGACGTACGCCAGAACCTGGAAACCATCGAGATCCAGAACATCGAGCTGGACCTGGCGCGCAAGGAAGCACTGGAAGCGAGCCGGATCAAATCCGAATTCCTCGCCAACATGAGCCACGAGATCCGCACGCCGCTCAACGGCATTCTCGGTTTCACCCACCTGTTGCAGAAAAGCGAGCTGACCCCGCGCCAGCTCGACTATCTGGGCACCATCGAAAAGTCCGCCGACAGCCTGCTGGGGATCATCAACGAGATCCTCGATTTCTCGAAGATCGAGGCCGGCAAACTGGTGCTCGACCATATCCCGTTCAACCTGCGCGACCTGCTGCAGGACACCCTGACCATCCTCGCCCCTGCGGCCCACGCCAAGCAGCTGGAACTGGTGAGTCTGGTGTACCGCGACACGCCGTTGTCGCTGGTCGGCGATCCGCTGCGCCTCAAGCAGATCCTGACCAACCTTGTGAGCAACGCGATCAAGTTCACCCGCGAAGGCACCATCGTCGCCCGTGCCATGCTCGAAGAAGAAAACGACGACAGCGTGCAACTGCGCATCAGTATTCAGGACACCGGCATCGGTCTGTCGAGCCAGGACGTACGCGCACTGTTTCAGGCCTTCAGCCAGGCCGACAACTCCCTGTCGCGCCAACCTGGCGGCACCGGTCTGGGGCTGGTGATTTCCAAACGTCTGATCGAGCAAATGGGCGGCGAAATCGGCGTCGACAGCACGCCGGGCGAAGGCTCGGAGTTCTGGATCAGCCTGAACCTGCCCAAGACCCGCGACGACGCCGAAGACCTGCCCGTCGCGCCATTGCTCGGGCGTCGGGTGGCGGTACTGGAAAACCATGAACTGGCGCGTCAGGCCTTGCAGCATCAACTGGAGGATTGCGGCCTCGACGTCACGCCATTCAATACGCTGGAAAGCCTGACCAATGGCGTCACCGGTGCCCATCAGACCGATCAGTCCATCGATCTGGCAGTGCTCGGCATCACCAGCAACGACATGCCGCCGGAACGCCTCAACCAGCACATCTGGGACCTTGAACACCTCGGTTGTCGAGTGCTGGTGTTGTGCCCGACCACCGAACTGACGCTGTATCACCTTTCGGTGCCCAACCCTCACAGCCAGCTGCAGTCGAAACCGGCCTGCACCCGCAAACTGCGCCGGGCGTTGTCGGACATGGTCAACCCGCGCCAGCCGCGCAGCGAACCGGGCGAACCGTTGTCGAGCCGTGCGCCGAAAGTGCTGTGCGTCGACGACAACCCGGCCAACCTGTTGCTGGTGCAGACACTGCTCGAAGACATGGGTGCCAAGGTGCTGGCCGTGGAAAGCGGTTACGCCGCAGTCAAGGCGGTGCAGAACGAAACCTTCGATCTGGTGCTGATGGACGTGCAGATGCCCGGCATGGACGGACGCCAGAGCACCGAGACGATTCGCCAGTGGGAAAGCGAGCGGCACTGCACGCCGCTGCCGATCGTTGCCCTCACCGCCCACGCCATGGCCAATGAAAAACGTGCGCTGCTGCAAAGCGGCATGGACGACTACCTGACCAAGCCGATCAGCGAGCGGCAACTGGCGCAGGTCGTGCTGAAGTGGACCGGCCTGGCATTGCGTAATCAGGCGCCGGACCGTGGTGGCGAGAGTCTGCTGGGTAATCAGGAACTGCCGATTCTCGATCACGAAGAAGGTCTGCGTCTGGCTGCCGGCAAGGCCGATCTGGCAGCGGACATGCTGGCAATGCTGCTGGCCTCACTCGAGGCCGACCGCGAAGCCATCCGCACCGCCCGCGACAATCAGGATCAGAACGGCCTGCTTGAACGGGTGCACCGCCTGCATGGCGCCACCCGTTACTGCGGCGTGCCGCAATTGCGCGCCGCCTGCCAGCGCAGCGAAACCCTGCTCAAGCAGCAGGACCCCAAGGCCTCGACCGCGCTGGACGAGCTGGAACGGGCGATCAATCGTCTGGCGGCCCAGGCGAAGATCAGCGCCTGATCCACGGCAATGCCGGTCAACGCCGACGCGGCTAAAGTTGTCGCGGGTGATTTGCGCCCGCGTCGATGCTCCAGGAGGATTTAATGCGCACGATCGTTTTCAGCAGCCAGACCTATGACCGCGACAGCTTCCTCGCCGCCGACTGCCCGGCCGGGATCGAACTGCACTTTCAGCCGGCGCGGCTCAGTGTCGACACGGCGGCGCTGGCCGAACATCACGAGGTGGTCTGCGCGTTTATCAACGATGACCTGAGTGCGCCGGTGCTGGAACGCCTGGCTGCCGGCGGCACACGCCTGATCGCCTTGCGCTCGGCCGGCTACAACCATGTGGACCTGGCCGTCGCCAAACGCCTCGGGCTGGCCGTCGTGCGCGTGCCGGCCTACTCGCCCCACGCGGTAGCCGAGCATGCGGTGGCATTGATCCTCGCCCTCAACCGGCGCCTGCATCGCGCCTACAACCGCACCCGTGAAGGTGACTTCAGCCTGCACGGGCTCACCGGTTTCGATCTGGTGGGCAAAACGGTCGGCATCGTCGGCACCGGACAGATCGGCGCGACCTTCGCGAAGATCATGCACGGCTTCGGCTGCGAATTGCTGGCCTACGATCCTTATCCGAATCCTGCCGTCGAAGCGTTGGGCGCCCGTTACCTGAGCCTGCCGGACCTGCTGGCGCAGTCGCGGATCATCAGCCTGCACTGCCCGCTCAACGAACAGAGCAAACACCTGATCAACCGCGATTCGCTGGCGCATATGCAACCGGGGGCGATGTTGATCAACACCGGGCGCGGCGGTCTGGTGGACACGCCGGCGCTGATCGACGCCTTGAAGGACGGCCAACTCGGTTATCTGGGACTGGATGTGTACGAAGAGGAAGCGCAGCTGTTTTTCGAGGACCGTTCCGACCTGCCGCTACAGGACGACGTGTTGGCGCGGCTACTGACGTTCCCCAATGTGATCGTCACCGCACATCAGGCGTTTTTGACCCATGAGGCGCTGAGCGCGATTGCCGCGACAACTCTGCACAACATCGCGACCTGGGCGGCGGGTACGCCGCTGAACCAGGTCGAAGGCTGAGCGATCGGACTCAGACCGGAGGCGGCGTCGGGGTAATCGCCACGCACAGGATCAACAGCGCCATCCAGCCGAATCCCAGTAAACGTTGTTTGAGGGAGTGCCCGCTGCGCAGCAGGAACCAGACAAACACCAGCGGCATCAGGAACGCCATGATCTTCAACCAGCCTTCCACCGGGCGCGAACCGTCCGGGTTCAGCTCCGGCTCGACCGGCTGCGAACGACGGCGGCGGCCTGCAGCGGCCGGCATTATCTTCGGCCGCTCGGGGGCCGGTGGCGGAACGTAGGCCTCGGGCACCGCCTTGTTGCGCGGCAGGCTGCCAAAGGAAATCGTCGACTTGCCCTTTTCGGCGTGAGGAGCCTGCGCCTCTGCCTGCGGAGCCCCGCAATGAATGCACGCCGTGGCTTCGGAGCTGATGCTCCGCTTGCATTCATAACATTCGATCAGCGCCATGTTCCGTTCCTTGAAAATGAAGGCGGCAGTTTGCCACGACTGCGGTGTCGATTTGAACCGGATCGAAGGTCGCACGCGCGCATCATTCTGCAATCAAGCCCGTGCTAGCATGTCGCGCATATTTGGAGGACCCATGGTCGAACACGATTTTCGCTACACCCTGATGAACCCGCAACACACCCTCACCGAATGCCGCGCCCTGGTTCCGGGCCGTTATCAGGTCACCGGCAATGGTGGCTCGATTCGCATCGGCGACGTGCTGGTCGTGACCCTCAAAGGCAGCAAGGACTTGTCCATGCGCCTGACCGTCGACACCGTCCGCCACCTGATCAATCCGCCAGGCCAATGGACTGCCATGACCTCCGGCCCGGTGTTCGGTGAGCTGGCGATCCACACCTGGCAGGTCAACTGCGACAGCTGCGCCAAGGAATTGAGCTTCGAATTCGCCGTGGACGCCAGGTTGGGCAAGCCTGCGGAAAAACCGGCCGCCACCGCACGCATCGCGGAACTGGGCTGGAAAACCGTCGGCGACAAGCACCTGTGCCCGAACTGCCAGGAGCCAGCGTGATGAAACACCTGGCCCTGACCGCCGCTGTCGGCGCCGGCCTGATGGGTTGCGCCGCGGAGCCTGTGCAACTGCAACAGAACCGCAGCTACATTCTTGAATGGATCGGCGAGCGTCCGCTGATGGACTACAGCCACCTGACCGTGACCCTCGGCGATGATGGTCGGGCGTATGGCAATGGCGGCTGCAACCATTGGTTCGCGCCGTACACCCTGGAAGGCGACAAGCTGAGCTTCGGCAAGATCGGCAAGACCCGCAAACTCTGCGCACCGGCGCTGATGGAGCAGGAGCAGCGCTTCCTCCAGGCGCTGGAGCACGTGGAGCGCTGGGACATTTCGCCGATCGAGCAGATGCGCTTCTGGCCGGCTGAAGGCAAGCCGTTGCGCTGGTGGCTGGAAGAAGGCTGATCCTTCGACCATTCCCACGCGCAGCATTTGATCGTTCCCACGCTCTGCGTGGTAACGCCGCCCCGGATGCTCCGCGTCCGCTGTGACGCAGAGCGTCACGGGATGCATTCCCCCGCGGAGCGCGGGAACGATCAGCGACGATCAGCCAAGGCGAATCAGTTGGTCGCCTGCAACGCCTCAAGCTTCGCCATCACTCCCGCCGCCGTCTGCTCGCCCATCAACTGTTCCCGCACCTTGCCCTTGTTGTCGATGATGTAAGTCACCGGCAAGGCTTCACTGCGCGGCAGTTCGAACAGTTCCGACGGATCCTGCGCCAGTACGGTGAACTTGATGCCCAGTTTTTCGCTGGCGCTCTTCAGCTCTTCACCCTGCACGTTGTCGAAATTGACCCCGAACACGCCGATCTTCTTGCCCTTGAGTTCGTCGGCCAGGTGATTGAGTTCCGGGATTTCCGTGCGGCACGGGCCGCACCATTCGGCCCAGTAGTTGAGCACGACCCATTGTTTGTCGAGGCGCTCGGACGCCACTTTCTGCCCGTTCTGGTCGATGCCGTAGTCGTTACCGCAGCCCCCGAGCATCAACGCCCCGATGATCGTCAATGCCGCTGCCAGTGCCCGTGTCATGTCGTGTTCCTTGTGCAAAATTGAATGCGCCTACGACCCATCGCCTCTCAAGGTTCTGGATTGCGCGCTGCACAGTTAGAATAGCCGCCACTCTACGCAAGAAGCGACCCGCCCATGACCGATCTGACGCTTTATCACAACCCGCGCTGCTCGAAATCCCGTGGTGCGCTCGAACTGCTCGAAGCCCGTGGCCTGACGCCGAACGTGGTGCGCTACCTCGAAACGCCGCTCGACGCCGCGCAGATCAAGACCTTGCTCGGCAAGCTGGGAATCAGCGCACGGCAACTGCTGCGCACCGGCGAAGACGAATACAAGACCCTGAACCTGGCCGATGCCAGTCTCACCGAGAAACAATTGATCGACGTGATCGCCGCACATCCGAAGCTGATGGAGCGACCTATTCTTGAAGCCGGCGACAAAGCCGTCATCGGCCGTCCACCGGAGCAGATCCTGGAGCTGCTGCCGTGAGTGCGCCGTACATTCTGGTTCTCTATTACAGCCGCAGCGGCTCGACCAACGAGATGGCCCGGCAAATCGCCCGTGGTGTCGAACAGGCCGGCCTCGAAGCGCGCCTGCGCACCGTGCCGGCGATCTCCACCGAGTGCGAAGCGGTGTCGCCGGACATTCCGGATGAAGGCGCGCTGTACGCCACGCTGGATGACCTGAAAAACTGTGCCGGCCTGGCCCTCGGCAGCCCGACCCGTTTCGGCAACATGGCCGCGCCGCTCAAGTATTTCCTCGATGGCACCAGCAACCTGTGGCTGACCGGCGCGCTGGTCGGCAAACCGGCCGGGGTGTTCACGTCCACCGCCAGCCTGCACGGCGGGCAGGAAACCACTCTGCTGTCGATGATGCTGCCGCTGCTGCACCACGGCATGCTGATCACCGGCCTGCCCTACAGCGAATCGGCGCTGCTGGAAACCCAGGGCGGCGGCACGCCTTACGGCGCCAGCCATCACGCCGGGGCCGATGGCAAAAGTGGTCTCGATCAACACGAAGTGGCGCTGTGCCGCGCCCTCGGTGCACGTCTGGCCAAAACGGCCCAGAAACTGGGGAACTGAGATGGCCAGAAAGCCGAAAGTCCTGCCGGCCGTCGAGTGGCTGGAGCCACGGGTGCGAGCAATGCGGGTGATCAGTCTGCTGTGCTTTTTCGCCCTGGCCGGACTGCTCGCCGCGTATTACCTGGTGTTCGCCGACCTGCACGGCGCGCGGCCGTGGGTGATTCTGCTGGTCGAGCTGATCCCGTGGATCGTGCTCGCACCGGGCATGATCATGGGCAGCGCACGCGGGCACTCGTGGATGTGCTTTGTGGTGAATCTGTATTTCATCAAGGGCGCACTGGCGGCGTATGACCCGAGCCGGCAGTTGTTCGGCGTGCTGGAGATGATCGCCAGTCTGGCGGTGTTCTGCTCGGCGTTGCTGTTTGTGCGGTGGCGGTATCAGTTGAATCGCAAACTGGCGGGCGAAGGCGAAGTTTCCGTCGCCTGACAGACCGCTATCTCCGAGATCGTTCCCACGCTCTGCGTGGGAATGCCGCCCGGGACGCTCTGCGTCCCTGAGACGCGGAGCGTCTCTTTATGCATTCCCACGCGGAGCGTGGGAACGATCGCTTTGAACTCAATGATTGACGGTGTACGCCAGCATCATCGAAATCTGGCTCATCGGCCGTCCACCGCTCTCTTCATGCCACTGGTTGAATGCGTTCTGCACCGTCGCCAGATCCCGCAGACTGCTCGGCACCTTGTCGACGATCTTCTGTGCGTTCAACGCCGCCACCACGTCGTAGCTCGGCACGAAGGTATCCTTGCCGACCATCCGCAAGAAGCGTGGCGCCGACAGGCCGCCCAATTGACTGCCATGCTTTTTCAGGTACGTCCATAAACCGACGATGTCGGTCACCGGCCAGTCGGCGAGCAACGCACCGAAACTGCCCTTCTCTTTCTCGACGTCCAGAATGAACTGCGCATTGCGCGGTACGCTTTTGAGTTTGCCCAGGTGGCGGATGATCCGCGCGTCCTGCATCAAGCGCTCAAGGTGTTCGGCGCTCATCAGCACGACTTTTTCCGGGTCGAACTTGAAGAACACTTCTTCGAAGGCCGGCCATTTGGCGTCCACCAGGCTGTGCTTGAGCCCGGCGCGGAACACCCGCAGGGCCATGGTCGAGAGATAGCGGTCGTCGCTGATCTTGCGCAGTTGCGTCGGGGTCTTGGGAACAGGCAGATGGGCTTCCAGTTCAGCCGCCGAACCGAAGCGGTTCAGACAGTATTCGTGCAGCCACTTGTAGTCGCGCATGCCCTCTCCTTTTGATGAAACGAAAAACCAATGTGGGAGCGAGCTTGTTCCGGGTGGCGATCCGACGATTGCGGTGTGTCATCCAGTGTTGATGCCGGCTGACACGACGCTTTCGCGAGCAAGCTCGCTCCCACAGTGACGGTGTTTACAGGTTTACGACGTTAACGAATCGCGAAGCGGCGGTTTCATCAATCTTCAGGCTGGTGAAGTCAAACAGATTGCGGTCAGCCAGCTGCGAAGGGATCACGTTCTGCAGGCTGCGGAAAATGCTCTCGGTGCGGCCCGGGGTCTTGCGCTCCCAGTCCACCAGCATTTCCTTGACCACCTGACGTTGCAGGTTTTCCTGAGAACCGCAGAGGTTGCACGGGATGATCGGGAATTGCTTGAAGTCCGAGTAGGCCTGGATGTCTTTCTCGTTGCAGTAGGCCAGCGGACGGATCACCACGTTGCGGCCGTCGTCGGCTCGCAGCTTCGGCGGCATGGCCTTGAGGCTGCCGTTGAAGAACATGTTGAGGAAGAACGTCTCGACGATGTCGTCGCGGTGATGACCGAGGGCCATTTTGGTCGCGCCGATTTCGTCGGCGAAGGTGTACAGCGTGCCGCGACGCAGGCGCGAGCACAGCGAGCAGGTGGTCTTGCCTTCCGGGATCAGCTCCTTGACCACCGAGTAGGTGTCCTTCTCGACGATGTGGTACTCGATGCCCAGTTCTTTCAGGTAGGCCGGCAGCACGTGTTCGGGGAAACCCGGCTGCTTCTGGTCCATGTTCACGGCGACGATCTCGAACTTGATCGGTGCAACCTTCTGCAGGTGCATCAGCACGTCGAGCATGGTGTAGCTGTCCTTGCCCCCGGACAGGCAGACCATGACCTTGTCGCCGTCTTCGATCATGTTGAAGTCGGTGACGGCTTCGCCGGCCAGGCGGCGCAGGCGCTTTTGCAGTTTGTTCTGGTTGACCGTAAGAGTGCCCATGACGCGAAATCCGTGAGGTGTGACGAAAGGCGGGCATTTTACGCAAAAAGACCGAGGTTGTGGCCACAGGTTGTCGCCCCCTCGAATGCCCGCTCGCACAGACCCCGACGCGATTACCCCGAGGTTTTACAGCGCGATTTGCTCTAAGCCCCTATCACCTGTGCGGTTAAGACCTTTCTATACTGCGACATAAGGTCGCACACAATCTGAAGACCTGTATTTGCTCGGCCGCATTGGCCCGTACGCGCTCCGCTGGGGGGCGATGGCAATAACGAGAGGAGTGACTGGCATGATCCATCACGTAGTGGGACTTTTTACCCACCCCGATCAGGAATGGAAGGAAATCCGTGGCGACCAAGAGGAAAGCATCAGCCACATGTACCTGACGCACACGCTGATTCTGGCGGCGATCCCCGCTGTTTCGGCATTTATCGGCACCACTCAGGTCGGCTGGGTGATCGGCAACCGCGCACCGGTGATGCTCACCGTCGAAAGCGCGTTGTGGATGACGATCATGTCGTACCTGGCGATGCTCGGCGGGGTCGCGGTCATGGGTGCCTTTGTGCACTGGATGGCCCGCACTTATGACGCCAACCCGAGCCTGGCCCGTTGCGTGGCATTTGCCACCTACACCGCGACACCGTTGTTCGTCGGCGGGCTGGCGGCGCTGTATCCGCACATGTGGCTGGGGATGATCGTCGGCACGGCGGCTATCTGCTACACGGTGTACCTGTTGTATGTGGGGCTGCCGACCTTCATGAACATTCCATCCGACGAGGGCTTCCTGTTTTCCAGCTCGGTGCTGGCGGTGGGTCTGGTGGTGCTGGTCGCCATCATGGCGTTTACCGTGATTGTCTGGGGACTGGGCGTGGGGCCTGTCTACACCAATTAGAGAGCCACCAACTGGCTGGCTGCAACGCCGAAAAGAACAAGATCCGCCAACACAGGCCGCCGCAAGGCGGCCTTCTCATGCCTGAAAGAGACGTTGCGACCATTCGGCAGTCTGGCGATGCGCAAGACCGGACGGTTGCGGCATACTCCAAACCTCTGGAGATCCATCAAGCATGCCCGAGCAACTCAATACCCGCGTCGAAGACTGTTTCCAACTCGCTGAATCCTTTTTCAAACGTCCTTTCAAACGCCCCGTGGTGAGCCTCAAGCTGCGCGGGCAAAAAGCCGGGGTCGCGCATTTGCACGAGAATCTGCTGCGCTTCAATCCGCAGCTGTACCGGGAAAACACCGAACACTTCCTCAAGCAGACCGTGGCCCACGAAGTCGCACACCTGATCGCCCATCAACTGTTCGGCGACCGCATCCAGCCCCATGGCGAGGAGTGGCAACTGATCATGCGAGGGGTCTATGAGTTGCCGCCGGATCGCTGCCATACCTATGAAGTCAAGCGCCGCAGCGTGACCCGCTACATCTATAAATGCCCGTGCGCGGATAGCGATTTTCCGTTTTCGGCGCAACGTCATAGCCTGGTCAGGCAAGGTCGGCGCTATTTGTGCCGGCGCTGTCGCAACACGCTGGTGTTCAGTGGCGAGACGCGGGTCGAGTAAGTCCCCACCTCGTTCCCACGCACTGCGTCACAGTGGACGCGGAGCGTCCATGGCGGCGTTCCCACGCAGAGCGTGGGAACGAGCTACAAAACCACTTTCGCAGCACGTAATTCGGCAATCCGCTCTGGGCTCAACCCCAACTCCCCCAACACCTGATCCGTATGCTGCCCCAGCGCCGCGCCGACATGTCGCGGCGCCGGCAATGCTTCAGAGAACTTCAGCGGGCAAGCGATCTGCGCCTGCGTCGAACCATCGCCACGGGGCACTTGCGTCACCAGTTCCCGGGCCTGTAATTGCGGATGCTGCACCGCCTCGCCAAGGTTCAACACCGGTTCGACGCAGGCATCAATGCCGGCGAACAGCTCGCACAGTTCGGCAAAATCATGCTTTTCGAACTCGACCTTCAAGGCGTCCTTCAGCGCGCGTTGTTGCTCAGGCTTGGGTGACAAGCCTTGCGCCGCCAACTCAGGCCGGCCCAGTGCCGCGCACAGTTGCTGCATGAAGGCTGGCTCCAGACTGCCCACCGACATCCAGCGCCCGTCGCGGGAGCGGTAGTAATCGTAGAAACTGCCGCCATTGAGCATCTGTTCTTCCCAGCCCGGCTCCTCGCCGCACGCCAGATACCCGGCACCGGCCATGGCGTTGAGGCTGAATGCACAGTCGGTCATGCTCACGTCCAGATGGGTGCCCTGCCCGGTCTGCTGGCGGGAAATCACCGCCGCCAACAGACCGATCACCCCGTGCAGCGAGCCACCCGCGACATCCGCCACCTGCATGCCCAGCGGCAACGGCCCGCTGTCGGCGCGCCCGGTGTAGCTCGAGAGCCCGGCCAGGGCCAGATAGTTGATGTCGTGGCCGGCGCGATCCTTGTACGGCCCGGTCTGGCCGTAACCGGTGATCGACACATAAATCAGCTTCGGATTGATCGCCTTCAACGCCTCGTAACCCAGCCCCAGCCGCTCCATCACACCGGGACGGAACTGCTCCAGCACGATGTCGTAATCCGCCAGCAACTGCTTGACCAGCTCAAGCGCCTCGGGCTGCTTGAGATCCAACGCCAGGCTGCGCTTGTTGCGATTGAGATAAGCGTGACTGGCAGAGACGCCGTGATCGTGGGGCGGCAAGACCCGCACCAGGTCGAGGCGGGTCGGCGATTCGATGCGCAGCACGTCGGCGCCCATGTCCGCCAGCAGCAGCGAGGCGAAAGGCCCCGGCAGCAGGGTCGAGAAATCCAGAATCTTCAGTGAGGCCAGCGGTGCAGACATGGGCGATCTCCATCAACGATGCATGCAGCCTAGGCAGCCATCGGCGATGGGGCAATTACCGGATCCATCAGTTGCGCTGACCGTTGCGCTCAAACAGCAGACAAGAAAAAACCCGCCGAAGCGGGTTTTTCCAGGCAAGCGATGCTTACTTCACATTGCTCGGGGTCGGGCCTTCGGCCACGCCCAGGTCATCTTCAGGCCGGGTATCGGCGATACCGCGACCGCCCGACGCCAGCTCGGCATCCAGCACGTCGGTGTCCAGTTCCTTGACCCACTTGGCCACAACGATGGTGGCAACGGCGTTGCCGACCAGGTTGGTCAGGGCGCGGGCTTCGGACATGAAGCGGTCGATACCCAGGATCAGCGCCAGACCGGCCACCGGCAGGTGACCTACCGCCGAAAGAGTGGCCGCCAGTACGATGAAGCCAGAACCGGTCACACCGGCTGCGCCTTTGGAGGACAGCAGCAACACCACCAGCAGCGTGATCTGGTGAGTGATGTCCATGTGGGTGTCGGTCGCCTGGGCGATGAACACGGCCGCCATGGTCAGGTAGATCGCGGTACCGTCGAGGTTGAACGAGTAACCGGTCGGGATCACCAGACCCACTACCGATTTCTTCGCGCCCAGACGCTCCATCTTGATCAGCATGCGTGGCAGTACCGATTCCGAAGAGGAAGTACCCAGCACGATCAGCAGTTCTTCACGGATGTAGCGGATCATCTTCAGCACGCTGAAACCGTGCATGCGGGCGATGCCACCCAGCACGATCAGGATGAACGCCAGGCAGGTGATGTAGAAGCAGGCCATCAGTTGACCCAGCTGCACCAGCGAACCGACACCATAGGCACCGATGGTGAACGCCATCGCACCGAAGGCACCGATCGGCGCGAGCTTCATGATCATGTTGATGATGTTGAACATCACGTGGGCGAAGCGATCGATGAAGTCCAGGATCGGCTTGCCGTAGGCGCCCAGGCGGTGCAGGGCAAAACCGAAGATCACCGAGAACATCAGCACTTGCAGGATGTCACCGGTGGCGAACGCGCCGACGATGGTGTTCGGGATTACGTTGAGCAGGAAGCCGACGACGCTCTGGTCAGCACCTTGTTGCACATAGGTCGCCACTTTGGAGGCGTCCAGCGTGCTGACATCGACGTGCATGCCGTTGCCCGGTTGCACGATGTTGACCACGATCAGACCGACCAGCAGGGCGATGGTCGAAACGATCTCGAAATACAGGAGTGCATAACCGCCGGTCTTGCCGACCGATTTCATGCTTTGCATGCCAGCGATGCCGCTGACCACGGTGCAGAAGATGATCGGGGCGATGATCATTTTGATCAGTTTGATGAACCCGTCACCCAGCGGCTTTACGGCCACGCCGAACTGCGGGTAGTAGTGGCCGAGCGCGATACCGATACAGATTGCGACGATCACCTGGAAATACAGGGATTTGTACAGTGGCTGACGAGTCGTCATTGCAAAGTTCCTCAAGAGTCCCGCGCGGCAACATCCATCTGTTGTACGCGACACTTGAATTGCGAACCCTCCTGCACTGGAGGGATTTGTTGTGTCGAACGGCGCTTTCCGGACCGGCTCGGCGCACGCTTCTGTCGCTCTTATCGCAAACGTCGTGCCACTTTGGTGCAAATCGCTGCAAGCCTTTTGATATCAGGGGATACAGGTTTTTTTGTGTCACCGTTCGGTGACTCAAGTGTGGCGGATTTCCGCCAAGTCGCCCGACCTCGTCCTACAATTTGGCGGAAATCCGCCTTGTTACCGATCAAAGGCAGCCGCTACCATCGGTCGCCAGAGGAAGGATCTGCCGCTCATGCGCGAACGCACCATCGCCAGTCATTTCGCCCGCGCCGCCCTCGGTGGCGCACGGCGCTCGGGTTACGACTATTCGGACCTGCTGCAGCAACTGGGCATCAGCCCCGAACTGCTCGACGAGCCGCGCGCGCGGATCGCCCCGGAGCAATTCACCCAACTGATCCAGAACCTTTGGCTGGCCCTGGACGACGAATACCTGGGTTTCGGCAATGCGCCGAGCAAACCCGGCAGCTTCGCCATGATGTGCCACGCCATCATTCATTGCCGCAGCCTGGAGAAGGCTCTGCAACGCGGCTTATTGTTTTATAGCCTATTCCCCGAAGCCCCGCGCCTGACCCTGAGCCGTGAAGACGAATGGGTGCGCCTGAGCCTCGACGATGCGCAATTGTGGGATCCGGATCACTTTCTCAGCGAGAGCCTGCTGGTGATCTGGCATCGCCTGGGCAGTTGGCTGATCGGCCAGCGGATTCGCCTGGAGCAGGCCAGTTTCAGCTACCCGAAACCGGCGCACGGGGCGGAATACGATCTGCTGTTTTCCTGTCCGCTGGAATTTTCGGCAGCGCAAAGCAGCCTGGTGTTTCACAGCCGTTATCTGCAAATGCCGCTGTTGCAGGATGAACGCACCCTCAAGCATTTCCTCGAACGCTCCCCCGCCGACCTGCTGTCCCGCCCGGACGACGGCAACAGCCTGAGCAGCCGGCTGCGGCGCTTGCTCAGCCACGACAGCGCACGCTGGCCGGACCTCGAAGCGGTGGCGGCGCACCTGCACATCAGCCCGCAAACCCTGCGCCGGCACCTACGCGAAGAAGGCACCAGTTTTCAGGAATTGAAGGATCAGTTGCGGCGGGACATCGCGATTTATCACCTCGGGCGGGCGGATCTGTCGTTGCAACAGATCGCCGAACAGCTCGGGTTTTCCGAGCCGTCGGCGTTTCATCGGGCGTTCAAGAAATGGACAGGGCTGACGCCGGGGGCTTATCGGGCGCAGGAGCAGTAAGCCATCACACCGCCGGAAAATGAATCCTGAACGCCGCCCCGCCCATCGGCGAGTCCCCCAGCGTCAGCTTGGCGTTGTAGCTCTCGATGATGTCCTTGACCACCGCCAGCCCGATCCCCTGCCCCGGGTGCTGACGGTCCAGACGCTCGCCGCGTTCGAGAATCCGTGCGCGCTGATCCGGTGGTACGCCGGGGCCGTCGTCTTCAATGCACAGTTCGCTTCCGGAATGGCTTTCACGCACACTGACGCGCACTTCGCCCAGGCACAGGCGATAGGCGTTTTCCAGCAGGTTGCCGAGCATTTCCAGCAAGGCGCCCTGCTCGATCGGCACATAACAGTGCTCCGGCAGATCGAAGGCAACGCGCACGTGTTTGTCGCGGTAGACCTTGTCCAGCGTGTCGCACAGGCTTTGCAGCACCGGGCGCAGGCGCACCTGATGGCGCACCAGACCGCTTTTGCGCAGGCTGGCGCGCTGTAACTGGTAGCCGATCTGCTGGCTCATGCGCTCGATCTGGGTTTGCAGCACCCAGGCCTGATCGCGGTCTTCGGGGCGCTGGGCCATGTCTTCGCTGACACCCTGCAACACCGCCAGCGGGGTTTTCAGACTGTGGGCCAGATCGTCGAGGGAGTCGCGGTAACGGCTGCGCTGCTGGCGTTCGCTGTGCAGCAGGCGGTTGAGGGAACCGGTCAGGCGCAGCAGTTCGCGCGGGTGCTGTTCGCTGAGGCTTTCGAGGGTTCCGCCCTCGATTTCGTCGAGTTCCTGACTGAGCCGGCGCAAGGCTTTCAGGCCCCAGGTCAGGCCGATCCACAGCAAGGCGAGCAGCACCAACAGCGCCGCACCAAAACCGAGGTAGAGATTTTCCCGCAGACCTTCGAGGGTGGTTTCGTATTCACGCACCGGTTGCAGGGCCACGATACTGAAGGCCGCGCTCTTGCCGCCGAGCAGTTTGACCTCAACGTCGTAGACGAAGAATTCCTGACCGTTGGCCTCACGAATCCGCGCGAACTCGTTGCCGAGGCCATCGTAGCGCGGCGTGTAGTTGATCTTCTCTTCCTGGGTCCCCTTCGAACGCCAGACCAGATGCCCTTCGCGGTCATAGATGTAGCCGAGCAGGCGATTGTCCGTAAGGTTGAAGCGCTCGTCGGGCAACTGTGCCGGCATCATCAAGCGGTTGTTTTCAACCCGCGCGGCGGAGATCAGCGTGGTGACGTCGGACGCCAGCCGCTGCTCGATCGAGTCCTGCAACGCCAGGCTGAACGCGCCCTGCATTGCCGGGAGCAACGCGAGCATGAACAACACCGCCAGGGTGGTGGCGGCGAGCATCAGCCGGACGCGAAGGGAACGGATCAAGTGCAGCGCTCATTGAACAGGTAACCGAGGCCGCGCACGGTATCGATCGGCTTGAACCCGGCCGGGCCTTCGAGCTTGCGGCGCAGACGGCCGACCAGCACTTCGATCACGTTCGGATCGCGCTCGTCGTCATCCGGGTACAACTGCTCCATCAGCCGATCCTTGGGCACCACCTGCTGGTGATGGCGCATGAGGTATTCGAGGATCCGGTATTCGTAGGCGGTCAGCGCCAGCGGTTGCTCGTCGAGAGTTGCCTGCTTGCGATTCAGATCCAGCAACAGCGGGCCGGCGATGATGGTCGACTGGGTGAAACCGCTGGAGCGACGCAGCAACGCATTGAGCCGCGCTTCGAGTTCTTCGAACTGGAACGGCTTGACCACGTAATCGTCGGCGCCGGCGGCCAGGCCTTCGACCTTGTCCTGCCAGTTGCCGCGCGCGGTGAGAATCAGGATCGGAAAGGTCTTGCCGCCCGAGCGCAACTGGCGGATCAGGTCGAGCCCGCCCATGCCCGGCAGGCCGAGGTCGATCACCGCCAGGTCAAAGTTGAATTGCCCGGTCTGGTACAACGCCTCTTCGGCGTTGGCCACGGACTCGACCACGTGACCACTCTCCGTCAGGCGGGTTTGCAGGTGATGGCGCAACAGCGCTTCATCTTCGACGACCAACAGTTTCATGACGCTCTCCCGGGTAAATCGACAACTCCAAAGGCTTTCGCCTCACATGGCTGCGCCGGGTCGCCCCTCGAAGGACGACCCGGCGCGGGCCTGACGCCAATCGCTTAGAAAGCGTAGTTGGCCGACAGGTAAGTCTGGGCGCTGCTGGTCAAATCCAGCGAGCCTTGCTTGCTGCCGCCGCTCTCTTTCATCTCGGTGCTGGCGTTGCTGCGCAGGTAACGGTAACCGAGTTCGACCGAGGTGTTCTGCGAGACTTGCTGCAGCACACCGAACTGGCCGCCGACGGCGTAACCGATGTCGCTGTCGCGGCTGTAGCCCGGCGAATCCTGGGTCAGCTTGGTCAGGCCCGCGGTCGCACCGCCGAACAGCTTGGTGCTGCCGCCCACCGGGTAGAACAGATCGTAGCTGCCCAGCAGGTTTTCCTGGCGCAGTTTAATGCCATTGTGCGAGCCGGACACGTTGTCGTAGGTGGCGTAGTAGCGACCCTGGCTGTTTTGCTGACCCAGGCGCAGGCCGTAGGTGTTGTTGCCGTCGATGGCCGCGGTGGCATCCGGGTGGCCGAGGTTGTCGTTCAGGGCGTTGGATTTCTTGATCTTGTCGCTGGTCTGGCCAAAGGTCAGGCCGGCGAAGTTGGTGGTGGTGTCGGCATGGGCGGCAATGCTTGCGCTCATGACAGTGAAAGCCAGCAGCAGTTTGTTCAAACGAGTCATTGAGTGTTCCTCTCAGTTGTGCTCTTCGGGTATGGCGCAAGGTTACTGACCCTCCCCTGTACCGCCCCTGAACGCTCTCTGAACCTGGCCTGAATGAAATGAACTAGGCTGTTTTGACCCTTTATTGTCCGGAGACCCGATCATGCGCCTGCTATTGACCCTCGCCCTGCTCGTCTTCAGCGGCCTCAGCCAGGCTGCGATCAAGACCGAGGAAATCCCCTATCAGAGTGCCGACGGCACAAAGCTGATCGGTTATTACGCCTACGACGACGCGATCAAGGGCCCGCGCCCCGGCGTGGTGGTGGTGCATGAATGGTGGGGACTGAACGACTACGCCAAGCGCCGCGCCCGGGATCTCGCCGGGCTTGGCTACAGCGCGCTGGCCATCGACATGTACGGTGAGGGCAAGAACACCGAGCACCCGAAAGACGCGATGGCCTTCATGCAAGCCGCCACGCAAAACGCCGATGCGGCCAGCAAGCGCTTTCAGGCCGGGCTGGATCTGTTGAAGAAACAGCCGCAGACCGACAAGGATAAAATCGCCGCCATCGGTTACTGCTTCGGCGGTGGCGTGGTGCTGAATGCGGCGCGTCAGGGTGTGCCGCTGGCCGGCGTGGTGAGTTTCCACGGAGCGCTGGCCACCAAGACGCCAGCTGCGCCGGGCAGCGTGAAGGCGAAAATCCTCGTCGAGCACGGCGCGCTGGACAGCATGGTCACCCCGGACAACGTCACGGCGTTCAAGTCGGAAATGGACAAGGCCGGCGCCGACTATCAATTTGTCAGCCTCGAGGGCGCCAAGCACGGCTTCAGCAACCCCGATGCGGATCGCCTGAGCCACGGCGATCACGGTGGCCCGGATATCGGCTACAACAAGGCTGCCGATGAAAAATCCTGGGCGGACATGCAGGCGTTCTTCAAGAAGATTTTCGGCTGAACCCGATCGCCCTCAAACGCTGATCGTTCCCACGCTCTGCGTGGGTATGCATACAGCGACGCTCTGCGTCACCCGGCGAAGGGACGCGGAGCGTCCCGGACGGCATTCCCACGCGGACGGTTCGACGCCTCGACGTGGGGACGATCATGTCGGCACTATCCAGCCCGAAGACAACCCGGCAAAATGCCCGACATGACTGCCAACCCTTTCCTCCCCGCCTGCTGCACCCCGCTCGATGCCCATTGGCCGCTGCCGACCGCATTGCCCGACACCGCGTTTCTGAGCACCCATTTCGACCCGTCGCAATTGCTCGGCGATGACTTTCGCCGCAGCGCCATCGAGCCGCCGTCGAGTATCCAGCGTTCGGTGGCCAAGCGGCAGGCGGAATTCCTCGCCGGGCGGATTTGCGCCCGGGCGGCGTTGCTGCAGCTGGAAGGCACAAGCAGCGTTCCGGCGATCGGTGAAGATCGTGCACCGGTATGGCCGGCGCACATCTGCGGCTCGATCACCCACAGCACCGGTCGTGCGGCGGCGATTGTCGCCAACAAACAGCACTGGCGCGGGCTGGGCATGGACCTGGAAAACCTGCTCAACGCCGAACGCGCCGAGCGACTGGCCGGAGAGATCCTGACCCCGCCGGAAATGCAGCGCATGGCCGCCGCTTCCCGGGATCAGATCGCGCTTTGGGTGACCCTGACCTTTTCAGTAAAAGAAAGCCTGTTCAAGGCGCTGTACCCGATCGTGCAGCAGCGCTTCTACTTCGAGCATGCCGAGATGCTGGAGTGGAATGAACAGGGTCAGGTGCGGCTGCGGTTGCTGACGGATCTGTCCGGCGAATGGCGCAACGGCACGGAACTCGATGCGCAATTCAGCGTGCAGGACGGCCAGTTGCTGAGTCTGGTCAGCATTCCTGCCTGAAGGTTTGTTTTATTTGGAATCACCCTTTCGCGAGCAAGCTCGCTCCCACCCTGAAGCGCGCTGACCTGTAGGAGCGAGCTTGTACGCGAAAGGGTCAGCTTGACCAATGCAAGATTCAGCGCCGCTCCTGATTCCTCGGCCAGCTCAGGCTGAAACACGCCCCGCCCAAGCTCTTGCTCTTGCCGATCAGTGCCCGGCCGTCGTGCCAGTGGATGATCCGCCGCACGATCGACAGACCCAGCCCGTGCCCGCCGGACGCCCGAGTTCGGCTGTCGTCCAGGCGCAGGAACGGCGTGAAAATTTTCTCCCAGGCGGTTTCCGGCACACCGGGTCCGTCGTCCTCGACATCCACCCGACAGCGCATCTGCCCGACCTGATAACTGACCGTGACCTTCGAACGTGCATGGCGCATGGCGTTGCTCACCAGGTTCTGCAAGGCGCGGTGCAGGTAGCGCGGCTCGGCCTCGACCCACGCATCATCGCAATCCGCCGCTGACAGGCACAGACCGCGTTGCACTGTGACCTCGGCGCGCAGAGGCGCCAACTCTTCAATCACCTGATTGACCAGTGCATCCAGATCGATGCGCTGGAACGTCAGCGCCGGCGACCCCTGCTCCAGCCGGGCGTAGGTGAGCATTTCATCAACCAGTTTGTCGAGGTCTTCGATGTCGTGGTCCATGCCCTCGCGGTATTTTTCCAGCGCCTGCGGGGTCGTGGCCGAACCGATCATCTCCAGGCCGAAACGCAGGCGCGCCACCGGCGTGCGCAATTCGTGGGACACCGCGCGCACCAGTTCACGCTGGATGGCGAGCAACTGCTGCAAGTGCTCGGCCATGCCGTTGAAAGCCGCTGCGAGTTTGCCCACCGAGTCGGCACCCCGGGCCGGTACGCGGGTTTCCAGGCTGCCTTTGGCGATGCGCGTGGCGGCAGCTTCGAGCCCGCGCAAACGTCGCTCGAGCTGGCGCACCAATAAATAGACGATCAGGCCGATCAGGGTCAGGCCGAGGGCGGCGATCAGCACCAGCCACTCCGGCGGGTACGGATTCATCTGATACAGCGGCCCGATTTCCAGCACCCACGGCGTGCCGACCATGCCGGCGAACACCCGGATCGAATCGCCGCCCTTGCCCAGCGCCATCACCGTATCGCCCTCAGCCACCCGACGGCTCTGGTCTTCGTCCATGTCGGCATCGCTGACGGTGACCAGCCGCAAGTCGAAACCGAAGCCTTTGTCTTCCTTCAATTGCGCCAGCCGTTTGGGCTGCTCGCCCACCGGCACCCGCACCAGTTCATCGGCCAACAGGTAAATGGTCGCCCGTGCCAGTTGCTCGCTGATCTGCTGCACCTCGCCCACCAGCACCAGTTGATCCTTGTCGCTGACCAGTCGATAGACCTTGGCCGCGTGCGGGCCGGTCTGTTCGACCAGCGCCTGCCCGCGCTGCACCCGAGTGCGCTGGGTCAGGTCGAGGTCGGTCTGGGCAAAGGTCTTCAGCGCCAGCGGAATCCCGAGCAGGCGCTCCCACACCAGCAAGGCGCGATGGCGCTCGGTTTCGTTCATCGGTTGCAGGTTGTCGGCCATCAGCGAAAACGTGCCATGGGCCAGACGCTCGCGGTATTGCTCGCTGCGCACCTGATTGAGCAGGTGCAGTGCCAGCACGCCGAGCACCGCCACCAGAATCAGCGCCGCGCACATGCCGCCATAGATGCGCAGGAAGATCGAATTCACAGCGGCAGGTCTGCGCAGGCTTCCGGCACGAACAGATAACCTTTGCTGCGCACGGTCTTGATCAGGCGCGGGTGATCGGGGTCGTCGCCGATCTTCGGGCGGATGCGCGAGATGCGCACATCGATCGAGCGGTCCTGGCCGTCGTAGCCGATACCGCGCAACGCGGTGAAGATTTCTTCCCGGGACAGGATGCGTCCGGCGTTGGATACCAACAGCCAGAGCAGGTCGAATTCGGCACTGGTCAGCTCGATGCCGCTGTCACTGAGCCAGGCTTCGCGCAACGCGTTGTCCACCACCAGCGGGCCGAATTGCAGACGACGCGGATTGCCTGCCGATGGCTCCGGTGTGTCACTGCGTCGCAGCAACGCCTGGATCCGCGCCAGCAGCAGCCGTGGGCGCACCGGTTTGCACACGTAATCGTCGGCGCCGAGGTCGAGACCAAGGATCTGGTCGGCGTCATCGGTGCGCGCGGTGAGCATCAGGATCGGCCCGTCGTAGCGGTCACGGACCTTGCGGCAAATGCTCAGTCCGTCTTCGCCGGGCAGCATCAGGTCGAGGATTACCAGGTCCGGCTGTTCCTTGATGATCCGCGCCGCCGCCAGTGCACCGTTGCCTTCGATCTCCACGCGCAATCCGTTGGCTTGCAGGTATTCACGGGTCAATTCGGCCAGACGCTGGTCGTCCTCGACTATCAATACCTGCCAGGCTTCTTGCTCCACGGGTGACCTCTGCTTGCCGATGCTGCTTATAAAGGAAGGTCCTCCCGTCTTTTTGTCATCTTTCAGGAGGATAAGAATGCGTGCGCACGGGCCGATTGTATAAACGGCGTACAGCCAGAACACAAGTCGGTAAATGCGTTCGGACAAGGCGGATTTTTGTGATAGGGTTCGCGCCCTCAAAATTCCGCTGAAGCGTTTTTCCCGGCGAAAAAACAGTGACAAACGGTCTAGCTCAGCAGGTTCGCGGCCTACACGGGTTTTCCTGGTTTCTTACACAATTTACGCACAGGTTTATCCACAGCTCGTACGTTGCAAGCCCCCTCGAAACGCATTATCTTGTAGCGCGGCGCAAGGGAAGCCCCTACATATAGGGTTTTCCGTTTTAGAGCCCAACCACATTTCAGACCTGAAACTCAAGCGCTTTATTGCTGGTTTCCGGTTGAACCAAGCAAGTTTTTCAAAGCCCAAACCGCACTTGCGGATGGCACCGTTTTTCAGGTTGGAAACGACTGGAACGGTACGGGTGTTGCAGTCATTACTGTCACCCGAGAAGTAATTCGGCTCGAGCCTTGGCTCGCGGCCAAAAACTTCGGCAAGGATGCGGCTTCATCAGCCTTTTTCCTACTGGTCCGAAGTTGTTATGCCCGACGCCCGTCGGCTGTAGTGCTTCGGACCAGAACGGTGAGCACCATGATGGTGCCCAAACAAACATAGAGAATGTGGAGATCACCCCCCATGCAAACCGACACAACTCGCGAGAACCCGCAGGGCACCTTGCCGCAGGCCGCCGATTCGAATTCGGATCTGGCAGCCACCGCGCCAGGTCAACTGCGTGTGATCAAGCGTAATGGCACTGTCGTTCCTTACACCGATGACAAGATCACCGTCGCTATCACCAAAGCGTTTCTCGCAGTTGAGGGCGGCACCGCTGCCGCCTCGTCGCGAATCCACGACACCGTTGCCCGCCTGACCGAACAGGTCACCGCGACCTTCAAGCGTCGCATGCCATCGGGCGGCACCATCCACATCGAAGAAATCCAGGACCAGGTCGAACTGGCCCTGATGCGTGCCGGCGAGCAGAAAGTGGCTCGCGACTACGTGATCTACCGCGACGCCCGTTCCAAGGAACGCGCCACCCGCACCACCGCCGAAGCACCGGTGCAAGCGCACCCGTCGATCCGCATCACCCGCGCCGACGGCACCCTCGCGCCACTGGACATGGGCCGCCTGAACACCATCGTCACCGAAGCCTGCGAAGGCCTGGCCGAAGTCGACGGCGACCTGATCCAGCGCGAAACCCTGAAGAACCTGTACGACGGCGTGGCCCTGAACGACGTCAACACCGCACTGGTGATGACCGCGCGTACCCTGGTCGAGCGTGAGCCGAACTACTCGTTCGTGACCGCCCGCCTGCTGATGGACACCCTGCGTGCCGAAGGCCTGGGCTTCCTGGGCGTCGCCGAGAGCGCGACCCACCACGAGATGGCCGACCTGTACGCCAAGGCACTGCCGGCCTACGTCGCCAAAGGTATCGAGTTCGAACTGCTGAACCCTGTGCTGGCCGACTTCGACCTGGAAAAACTGGGCAAGGCGATCAACCACGAGCGCGACCAGCAATTCACCTACCTGGGCCTGCAGACCCTGTACGACCGCTACTTCATCCACAAGGATGGCGTGCGTTTCGAACTGCCGCAGATCTTCTTCATGCGCGTGGCCATGGGCCTGGCGATCGAAGAGAAGCAGAAAGAAGACCGTGCGATCGAGTTCTACAACCTGCTGTCCTCGTTCGACTACATGGCTTCGACTCCGACCCTGTTCAACGCCGGCACCCTGCGTCCACAGCTGTCGAGCTGCTACCTGACCACCGTTCCGGATGACCTGTCGGGCATCTATCACGCGATCCACGACAACGCCATGTTGTCGAAATTTGCCGGTGGCCTGGGCAACGACTGGACGCCGGTTCGTGCACTGGGTTCGTACATCAAGGGCACCAACGGCAAATCCCAAGGCGTGGTTCCGTTCCTGAAAGTGGTGAACGACACCGCCGTCGCCGTTAACCAGGGTGGCAAGCGCAAAGGCGCTGTGTGTGCCTACCTGGAAACCTGGCACATGGACATCGAAGAGTTCATCGAGCTGCGCAAGAACACCGGTGATGACCGTCGTCGTACCCACGACATGAACACCGCCAACTGGATCCCTGACCTGTTCATGAAGCGCGTCTTCGATGACGGCAAGTGGACCCTGTTCTCGCCGTCCGAAGTACCGGACCTGCACGACCTGACCGGCAAGGCCTTCGAAGAGCGCTATGAGTACTACGAAGCCCTGACCGAATACCCGGGCAAGATCAAGCTGTTCAAGACCATCCAGGCCAAAGACCTGTGGCGCAAGATGCTGTCGATGCTGTTCGAAACCGGCCACCCATGGCTGACTTTCAAAGACCCGTGCAACCTGCGTAGCCCGCAGCAGCACGTCGGCGTGGTTCACAGCTCTAACCTGTGCACCGAGATCACCTTGAACACCAACAAGGACGAAATCGCGGTCTGCAACCTGGGCTCGATCAACCTGCCGAACCACATCGTCGACGGCAAGCTGGACACCGCCAAGCTCAAGCGCACCATCGACGTCGCCGTGCGCATGCTCGACAACGTGATCGACATCAACTACTACTCGGTACCGCAGGCGAAGAACTCCAACTTCCGCCACCGTCCGGTCGGTCTGGGCATCATGGGCTTCCAGGACGCGCTGTACCTGCAGCACATCCCTTACGGCTCCGAAGCTGCCGTCGAGTTCGCCGACAAGTCGATGGAAGCGGTCAGCTACTACGCGATCCAGGCGTCCTGCGACCTGGCCGACGAGCGCGGCTCGTACGAGACGTTCCAGGGCTCGCTGTGGTCCAAAGGCGTGCTGCCGCTGGATTCGCAACAGATCCTGATCGAAGCCCGTGGCCAGAAGTACATCGACGTCGACCTGACCGAGTCCCTGGACTGGGCACCGGTTCGCGCCCGTGTACAGAAAGGCATCCGCAACTCGAACATCATGGCCATCGCACCGACCGCGACCATCGCCAACATTACCGGCGTATCGCAGTCGATCGAACCGACCTACCAGAACCTGTACGTGAAATCGAACCTGTCGGGCGAATTCACCGTGATCAACCCGTACCTGGTTCGCGACCTCAAGGCTCGCGGTCTGTGGGACTCGGTCATGATCAACGACCTGAAGTACTACGACGGTTCGGTTCAGCAGATCGAGCGCATCCCGCAAGAACTCAAAGAGCTCTACGCGACCGCGTTCGAAGTGGACACCAAGTGGATCGTTGACGCCGCCAGCCGTCGTCAGAAGTGGATCGACCAGGCGCAGTCGCTGAACCTGTACATCGCCGGCGCATCGGGCAAGAAGCTGGACGTGACCTACCGCATGGCCTGGTACCGTGGTCTGAAAACCACCTACTACCTCCGTGCCCTGGCCGCGACCAGCACCGAGAAGTCGACCATCAACACCGGCAAGCTGAACGCTGTATCCAGCGGCGGCAACCACGGTGACGACTCGGTCCTGGCAGCCCCTGCCGGCCCGGCTCCAGTACCGAAGGCCTGCGCCATCGACGAGCCGGATTGCGAAGCTTGCCAATAAGCTGAGCTGAATCGGGCGTTGCGAAACGCCCGATCCGAGAACCCCCCGACAGACTTCTGGTTTGTCGGGGGTTTTCTTTTGCCCGCGAAAAAAGTCAAAAGCGGCCCTCAGCCCTCCCCTCTTCCTGAGGGAAAGGGAACCGAACGAGCTGTTCTCAAGAGATGCGCCAGCATGAAATACCGATCCATCCCCAAACCCAAGACAAAAAAAGCCCCTCAAAAAGAGGGGCTCCTTAACCAGCCAATACCAGAAATCAGGTCATCTGAATAATGGTCTGCATGATAGTGCTCTGAGTCGAAATGGTCTTGGCGTTCGCCTGATAGTTGCTCTGACCCTTGATCAGATCAACCAGCTCGTTGGTCAGGTTAACGTTCGACTCTTCCAGCGAGTTCGAAACAACCGAACCCAAAGTACCGGTTTCCGGCGCATCGTAGCCCGGGATACCCGAAGCGAAAGTCTCTTTCCAGCTGGTACCACCAATCGGCTGCAGACCCTGTTCGTTGGTGAAGCTGGCCAGTGCAACCTGGCCGATGGCCTTGCTCTGGTTGTTGCTGAAGTTGGCGAACAGCGTACCGGTGCCATCGATGGTCAGGTTGGTGATCTGGCCGGTGGCGTAGCCATCCTGAGTCGGGATCGAGCGCGCGGTGTCAGCGTTGTACTGAGTGGTCTTGGCCATGGAGATGGTGATGCCGGCCGGGTTCGCCGAAGCGCCGTTGGCAGTCCATACACCGTTGGTCACGGTACCCGGCACCCAGCCAGTGAGTTTCAGGTCGCTGCTGATGATCGGCGTACCAGGGTTCGCAGGATCCGGGGTGCTGACCTGAGTCAGTTTGCCGGTGCTGTCGAAGCTCATGGTCGAGGCCACCGGTGCCGTGGTTTTCGGATCACTGCCGGTGGCATCCGGGTTGCGACCGTCCACCAAGGTGTAGACCTTCCAGGTGTTGGCACCGGTCTTGACCATGTATTGATCCATGGTGTGCTGGTTGCCCTGGCTGTCATAGATCGGCGTACTGAACGACTTGGTGTAGGTCGCCGTGTTGGTCGGATCGAATTTGCCTGCCGCCGCAGTATCGTCGATCACCGGAGCGGTCGAGTTCAGGTTGATGGTCGAGGTCACCAGCGAGGTGGACTTCGGTGCCAGGTTCGAAGTGTCGATCTTCAGATCGGTCAACACACCGTTGATGATCTTGCCGTTGGAGTCCACACCGTAGCCTTGCAGACGCGAGGTGTAGTCGGTGTTGGTGATGAAACCATCCTTGTCGACCTTGAACGTACCGGCACGGGTGTAGGAGATCGAACCGTTGTTGCTCAGAGTGAAGAAACCCGAACCGTTGATGCCCATGTCCAGCACGTTGCCGGTGTTGTTGATGTCGCCCTGGGTGAACTGCTGGGAAACGTTGGCCAGACGCACACCGTTACCGATGACCTTGCTGCCGCTGCCCAGGCGAGTGGCCGAGTAGACGTCTTCGAATTCTGCACGGGACGATTTGAAACCGGCGGTCGCGACGTTGGCGATGTTGTTGCCGGTCACGTCCAGTTGTTTGTTGGCTGCATAGAGACCGCTAAGGCCGATATTGAAAGACATATTCCACTCCTTTGTGCCGGTTAGTCGGCTCTATATACCAATGGTTTGTACTTTGGACAGGGCAACGGTGCCCTTGCCGGACAGGTTGAGCATCAGCTCGCCACCGGTCTGGCTGATCGTCACGCTGGTGACCGTGGCTGGCAGGTAGGTCGCCAGGTCGGTCGCGGTGCCGTTGATCGAGGCGTTCGCCTTGACGGTGTAGGTACCGGTTTTCACCAGGTTGCCGTCCTTGTCCTTGCCGTCCCATGTGAAGCTCGCATTGCCTGCGGCGCGACTGCCCAGATCGATGGTGCGAACAACGGCGCCGCTGCTGTCGGTGATGGAGACGGTACCGCCGGCGATCGACGACGGAACGGTGACCGAACCGGTCATGCCTTTGCTCGGGTCATCCAGCTGAACAGTGTTGGTCTGCACGATCACGTTGCGACCCACCAGCGAAGAAGCCTGCAGGGCTTGCGACGAGTTGTAGTTGCCGGCCAGCGAGCTGACGGTGCTGTTGAGGGTGGTGATCCCCTCAAGGCTGCTGAACTGCGCCAGCTGGGCAACGAATGCGCTGTTGTCCTGCGGGTCGAGCGGGTTCTGGTTCTTCAGCTGGGTAACCAGCAGTTGCAGGAACGCGTCCTTGCCCAGGGCCTGGCCGCCGGTCGAGCTGTTGGTGGCCGAAGCGATGCCGCCGGTGGTCGTGCTACTGGTCTTCTTCGAAGAGTTGGCCAGTATGTCGTTCATCGTCAGGCTGCTGGTGGTATCGGTAACACTCATGGCAGTCGCCCCTTATTACTGACCGAGGGTCAGTACCTTCTGCATCATGGTCTTGGCGGTGTTCATCATCTCGGCGTTGGTCTGGAACGACCGGCTCGCGGAAATCATGTCAGCCATTTCTTCCACCACGTTGACGTTCGGGTAGTAGACGTAGCCCTTGGCATCGGCCGCCGGATGGTTCGGCTCGTAGCGCGCTTCGAGGTTGCTCTGGTCTTCGACCACGCCGAGCACCTGCACGCCTTGACCGGCTGCATCCTGGTTCTGGAACAACGAATTGCTGCCGCCGCTCTGGCCGCCCTGGAACATGGTGGCGAATACCGGGTGACGGGCACGGTAGGTCTGGTCGATGCTCGACGAGACGGTCTCGGCGTTGGCGATGTTCGAAGCCACGGTGTTCAGACGGGTGGTCTGGGCGCTCATGCCGCTGCCGGCAATGTTGAAAACGCTGGACAGGGACATGGATTATTCTCCGCGCAGGGCTGACACCAGCCCTTTGAACTTGCTGTTGAGCAGGGTGAAGCTCGCCTGGAAGTCGACAGCGTTTTGCGCGTAGTTCGACTGTTCCAGCTGGGCGTCCACGGTGTTCTGGTCGATCGACGGCTGCATCGGCGTGCGATACATCAGCGACTCGTCGCCATTGCCCAGGCCTTCAGCTTCGATGTGACGGCTGTTGGTCATGTTCAGGGCGATGGTGCCGTTGGCGTTCTTCTGGCTCTGTGCTTCGAGCACTTTGGAGAACTCCAGATCCCGCGCCTTGTAGTTCGGGGTGTCGGCGTTGGCGATGTTGTTGGCCAGCACTTCGGCACGCTGGGCGCGGAAGCCCAGAGCCTTTTCGTGAATGCCGAGCGCTTTATCGAAGCTGATGCTCATGTCGGGAACCTTCAGGTGACCGGATTTTTCGTAACAGGGTCATAGCAAGCGTCGTGCCAGTTTGAGAAAGCCCCGGATTACGGGGCTTTGCCGAGAATCGGCAATGCGGCAATGCCAGAAAAGCGGCAACCGGTTTCCGCCAGATGCCGCTTTTCTGCCGCCGCCTGCCCCCGGCAAAACCTTCAGGCATAAAAAAACGGGAGCCCCTGAGGATTCCCGTTTCTTGTGTTGCCGATCTTGATCACTTCGCCTGGTAGATGATCCCCGGGCTGCACTGAACCATCTGGTAATGATCCGGCAGACCGTTCAGCGCTTCGGAAGCGCCAAGGAACAGATAACCGCCCGGTTTCAGCGTGCTGTGGATGCGCAACAGAATGTCTTTCTTCACCTCGGCGGAGAAGTAGATCAGCACGTTGCGGCAGAACACGATGTCGAACTTGCCCAGGCTTGCGTAGCTGTCCAGCAGGTTGAACGAGCGGAACTCCACCCGGTTCTTGATCGGCGCCTTGATCACCCAGCGTCCCGGCCCTTTCGGATCGAAGTAGCGCTGCAGACGATCGGCGGACAGACCGCGACCGATCGCCAGACTGTCGTACTCGCCGGTCTTGCAGTTGGTCAGCATGCTGCCGGACAGATCGGTGGCAACGATCTGCACGCCCATTTTCAACTGACCGATGTTGGCTCGTTCGAACTCGTCGATCGACATCGACAGCGAATAGGGTTCCTGACCCGACGAGCAGGCCGCCGACCAGATCCGCAGACGCTGGTTGGGAGCGGCCTTGATCGCCTCGGGCAGCACCTTGTTCTTCAAGACTTCAAACGGATAGGTGTCACGAAACCACAAGGTTTCGTTGGTCGTCATGGCATCGACCACCTGCTCGCGCAAACCGCTGCGCGGCTGGGTCTGGATGCGCTGTACCAGCTCACCCAGGGACTTGATGCCTTGCTGCTCCATCAGTTTGTTGAGACGGCTCGACACCAGGTACTGCTTGTTTTCACCGAGCAAAATGCCACAGGCTTTTTCCAGGAAGACCCGGAACTGTTCGAAATCCAAATTACCCGTAGACAAATGATGCCGCCTCTTAAATCGTGTTGAACGCCAGGGGCAAAAGGCCCTTAGCTGATATCTGCTGCTCTGATCCGGTCGACTACCCGGGATGCCAGGTCATCAGGACGGAACTTGGCCAGGAAGTCATCGGCACCGACTTTCTTGACCATCGCCTGATTGAACACTCCCGACAACGAAGTATGCAGGATGATATGAAGCTTTTGCATGCGAGGGTCGCTGCGAATCTCGGCCGTCAGGGTGTACCCGTCCATCTCCGGCATTTCAATGTCGGAGATCATCATCAGGAACTCTTCTTCCGGCTTCTTGCCCTCGTCGACCAGCTTGCGCAGGTAATCCAGCGCCTGCTTGCCGTCGTTCAACGCCACCACTTCGACGCCGACCGTCTGCAGGCAACGCGTCACCTGCTTGCGCGCCACCGACGAGTCATCGACCGTCAGCACCCGCAACGACAATGCCTTGCTCTGGGTCTCGACATCCACCACGCCGACCGAAATCGCTTCCGGCGTCGGCGCAACTTCCGCCAGCACCTTCTCGACGTCGATGATTTCGACTAACTGATTGTCGACCCGAGTCACAGCGGTCAGGTAATGATCACGTCCGGTGCCCTTGGGCGGCGGATGAATCTCTTCCCAGTTCATGTTCACGATGCGTTCCACCGAGCGCACCAGGAAACCCTGGGTCTTGGTGTTGTATTCCGTGATGATCACGAACGGACTGTTCTTGTCTTTCAAAGCTCCGGAGCCGGTCGCCATCGCCAGATCAAGGATCGGAATGGTCGCCCCCCGGATATTCGCCACCCCGCACACGACAGGACTGGACTTGGGCATCAGCGTCAGTTGCGGGCATTGCAGCACTTCCCGAACCTTGAACACGTTGATCCCATAGAGCTGCTGACCGTCGAGACGGAACAACAACAGCTCCAGGCGATTCTGCCCCACCAGTTGCGTGCGCTGGTTCACCGAATCCATTACACCAGCCATGCCCAGACTCCTACCCCAACGCCAAGTGTTGTTGCGACGCACATTCATTGCTAAACGGCACGGCGCTTGCTTTTTAACTCGTATGAACGCTCAAACGACATTTTTCCGACGCCTGACATCTCCCCTCCGCAGAGGGCTTTGCGCGATGTCCGCCGTATGCCTTTTTTTCGCTGGCAGCCCTGCCGATGCTGATGCGGTTACCTTGCCTGACATGCTTATCGGCGTCACTCAGGGCTTTCTTGAATTCACCGTAGAAGACTATCTGGCTACCAGTCAAACGGAAGGTCGTTATGAAATCGAGGTCAAGCAGCTTGATCCACGCATGCGCATGCCTATGTGCGACAAGGAATTGACAGCGACACTGGAGAGTCCGGCACGTCCTCTGGGCCGTGTCACGGTCAAAGTCCGCTGCGAAGGCGCCTCCCCCTGGACGGTGTTTGTGCCCGCTCAAGTCCGCCTGTTTCGCGAGATTGTCACCACCACGCGGCCACTCAAACGCGCCGGCATCATCGAACCTCAGGACGTGACCTTGCGCGAGCGCGACGTCAGTACGATCAATCAGGGTTTCCTGACGTCGGTGGATGAAGCCATCGGACAGAAATTGACCCGACCAACGGTAGCCGATCAAGTCATTACCCTGGTGCATCTGGAACAGGCGGAAGTGGTTCGCAAGGGCGATCAAGTGGTAATCACCGCCCGCAGCGGCACCTTGGCCGTCCGAATGCCGGGCGAAGCGCTGGCCAACGGCGGCCTGAAAGAACAGATTCGCGTGAAAAACCTCAACTCCCAACGGGTCATCAAGGCGCAGGTTGTTGCGCCCGGCCAGGTGGAAGTGGCCATGTGAGCGGCGATGCAAACGGTTGCATGAACGGATATTTGAAAAGCCCCTGAGTAACCAGGCAGAAAACTGGCGCTGACCAGAGCTGTTCCCTAAACTGTGCCGCAGCAGGATCTGCAACGGCGCATGCAAGCTCATTGCTAAATGAGCCTAAAGTTTTCCAGGGGATGGCCGAGAACATGGCAAGCGTCCAAATTCCCAGAGGTTTTTAACATGGTCATCGATTTCAGCCGTTTGAACAGCTCCTCGTCACTTACGGGCAGTACACGTACCAGCAACGCCAAGGAAACCGCCGAAACCGGCACCTCCGCGCCGCTGAATACCCCGGCCGAACAGGCCAGTACCGCAAAAAGCGGGGAATCGGTACACCTCAGCAATGAGGCTCAACAGTTGCAGAAGGTCACTGACAAGCTGCGCGATCAGCCTGCCGTCGATAAAGCCCGCGTGGCCGAGTTGAAAGCAGCGATTGCCGATGGCAGCTACAAGGTCGACAGCAACCGTGTAGCCAGCAAACTGCTTAATTTCGAAGCCCAGCGCTAGGCCTCGGTCAGCGCCAGGCTTTTGGACGCTTAAAACCCAAGGCCAGCCATGCACGACACTAATTTATTGCAACTGATCACCGACGACTTTGCTCCAGCTCAACAATTGCTGGAGTTACTGCAAACCGAGTCCCTCGCCTTGCACGGTCGCGACATGCCTCTGCTGGAAGAAATTCTGGCGCGCAAACAGGCATTGATCATTCTGCTCGAACAGCATGGCCGCAAGCGCAGCGAAATCCTCGCCAGTCTCAATCTGTCGCTCGACCGCGCCGGCCTGGAACAACTGGCCAGTCAGTCGAGCATCGGCGACCAGTTGCTCAGCCAGAGCGACGTCCTCACCGACCTGATTGCCCAGTGCCAGGCAGCCAACGCCAAGAACGGCCAGTCGATCATCATGCAGCAGGCCGCCACCGCCAATCAGCTGAAAATCCTCACCGGCGGCGAGCCTCCCGCGCTCTACGATGCCAGTGGCACCTTCTCCAAACTGCAGAAACCACGCGCGCTCAGCCAGGCGTGATGCTTTCTTCAATGCTTGCGCCCTATCAACGTGCGAAACATGCTGGCAAAATACTGGCCAGCCGTAGTCAAATTTTGTCTGGAGATTGATTTAACGTGTCCAACGTCCTCAGCGCGGATGATGCTCCGCAGCCCCCAAAGGTGCTCACCACACCTCTGGAAATCTCCAGCAACCTGCGCCAGCTGCAAGAGAGCCACGATCCGCTGATCATCACCTTCCACGAGCGCAGCCAGCGCTTCCAGAGTTACCTGATCAAGGTTGACCGGGAAACCGCCACGATTGCCCTGGACGAAATGATCCCGCGCGATGGCGAACGCTTCCTGCTCGCCGGCGAACCGTTCAAGGTCGAAGGTTTTCATGACGGCGTGCGCATTGCCTGGGAATGCGACGGCAAGCTGAACATCGAAGAATCCAGTGGCGACCGCTTCTACACCGGCGACCTGCCCACCGAAGTGGTTTATCACCAGCGCCGCAACGCCTTCCGCGCAGCCCTGAAGCTGACCGATCTGGTCAGCGTCGTGCTCGGTGGCGAAAAGCTCAAGTCACCGATCGACGGCAAGCTGCTGGATATCTCCGCCACTGGCTGCAAACTGCGTTTCGAAGGCGACATTACCGACCGCCTGCAACTGGGCCAGGTCTACGATCGGCTGATCGCCGCACCGCTGTTCGGCAACCAACCGGCCTCGGTCGAACTGCGTTACCTGCACTTCGAAGAAAAACTCAACATCACCTTCGCCGGCCTGCGCTTTCACAACATCAGCGGCCCGGCAGCACGCAACGTCGAGCGTTTCGTTTATCAGCTGCAACGCGAAGCGCGTCGGTTTGATAAAGACGACTTCTGATCGGAAGGCATGAAAAACGGGCAGTCATTGCGGTGACTGCCCTTTTTTTTTATGCCCGGATCAAGGCCTGGCGGGGCTGATGTCCGGCCCTTCGCCCTCGACTGTCGAGTCGGTTGGCGTGACAGGTTCCGGATCAGGTTCCGGCTCCGGTTCAGGAGCGACCGTATTCTGCATCTGCTCCTGCACCACCTGCTCGTCTACCCGTGGGTCAAGCGCAGCCACCAGCGGCGAACTGGACATGCTGTCCGGCATCGCCACGTGATGCAGCGGCGCATCGTCGACCTGATGCAGATTGGTCACGGCTTTCGGCCGGATCCGCCACACCAGCACCAGCGCGAAAAAGGTGAAGAACGCGTACAGGCTCTGCGGCCCGAACAGCTTCATCAGCACCCCGGCCGCCAGCGGCCCGACACTGGCACCCACGCCGTAGGTCACCAGCAACATCGCCGTCAGCGACACCCGGCGCTCGCCTTCGACATGGTCATTGGAGAACGCCACCGCCAACGGGTACAGGCAGAACTGCACCAGCGAGCAGAGGAAGCCGACCACGAACAGCACCTCCAGCGGCACCTGCGGCAGGATCGCCAGCGGTAATGCAGCGACTGCCAGAAACAGCGCAAAGCAGCGAATCAGCAAGGCCCGGTCATAACGATCCGACAACCAGCCCAACGGCCACTGCACCACCAGCCCGGCAAAAATGCAGCTACCCATGAACAGACCGACCTGTTCGGTCGACAGCCCCTGCTGCGAGGCATACAGCGGCGCCAGACCGTAAAACGAACCAATGATCAGCCCCGCCCCGAGCACGGTGCTCAGCGACTGCGGCACACGCTTGATAAAGAAGCGCGGCTCCATCGGCGCCGGATGCAACGGCGCCGGGTGAATCCGCCGGGTCAGCGCCACCGGCACCAGACACAGGGCGAAGCACAGCGCGACCAGCATCAGCAGTTCCAGGCCAAGGCCCGGGTGCATGACCAGAATCAGCTGACCGAGCACCAACCCCAGATACGACGCGATCATGTAGCCGCTGAACACCAGACCGCGCTGATTGGCGTCAGCCTGCTCGTTCAGCCAGCTCTCGATGACCATGTATTGGCACATCATGCCGAGGCCAACGATGGTCCGCAGCACCAGCCAGGCCGGCAGCCAGTCCACCAGACCATGACCGAGCACCGCCGCGCCGACGATCCCGGCACACGCCGAGTAGGCACGGATATGCCCGACCCGGGCAATCAGGCGGTGACCGATCTTGCCGCCCAGCACCAGACCGAAATAGTTGGCCGCCATCAGCGCACCGACCCACAACCCGTCGACATGGTCGGCCGCCAGACGCAACGCCAGATAAGTAGAAAGAAGGCCCGAGCCGATCAACATCATCAGCGAGGCGAAATACAGCGCTCGAAAGGATTTCCAGATTTGGCGCATCGGCGTTCCGAGCGGCTCCTTGCGGTAAGTATCGGGCTATCAAACGATAGCCCGACGGCGACATTTCGTCAGGCCTGGGCAGCTAGAACACGGCGTTCCCAGGGAGTGATTTCATCAAAGAAACTGGTCAACTCCATGGTCTTCGAAGCGACGTAGCCTTCGATGAACTCCGTGCCGAACAGTTCCTTGGCCAGCTGACTGCGCTTGAGACGTTCGAGCGCCGCGTGCAAGGTACACGGCAGCGAAAGATGGTCCGGGACATCGAACTCGCCCTGAATCGCTTCGCTTGGCTCAAGCTCATGCTCGATGCCGTACAAACCGGCGGCCAGGCTCGCGGCAATCGCCAGATACGGATTGGCATCAGCGCCCGGCAAGCGATTCTCGACCCGGCGCGCGACCGGCGAACTGGCCGGAATACGCAGACCGGCGGCGCGGTTGTCGTGGGACCAGCAGGCGTTATTCGGCGATGCAAACGGATGGCACAGACGCTGGTAAGAATTGACGTTCGGCGCAAACAGCGCGGTGAAATCAGCCATACCCGCCTGCTGCCCGCCGATGAAGTGGCGAAACATTGCGGTCGGCTGACCGTCCGCGTCGCTGAACACATTCTTGCCGCTGCCGATTTCGACGATGCTCTGGTGAATGTGCATCGAACTGCCCGGCGTGTGCGCCAATGGTTTGGCCATGCACACCACGGTCAGACCGTGCTTGAGCGCGACTTCCTTGAGCAGGTGCTTGAACAGGAAGGTCTGGTCGGCCAGCAGCAGCGGATCGCCGTGCAGCAGGTTGATCTCGAACTGGCTGACGCCCATTTCGTGCATGAAGGTATCGCGCGGCAGACCGAGGGCCGCCATGCATTTATAGACTTCACTGAAGAACGGTCGCAGGCCGTTGTTGGAGCTGACACTGAACGCCGAGTGGCCGTCCTCGCGACGACCGTCGCGGCCAACTGGCGGCTGGAACGGTTGGGTCGGGTCGGTGTTCGGTGCGAACACAAAGAATTCGAGTTCGGTCGCCACCACCGGCGCCAGACCAAGGGATGCGTAGCGGGCAATGACTTTCTTGAGCTGGCCACGGGTCGACAGGTTGGAGCTCTCGCCGGTCAGCTCGTCGGCATCACAGATGGCAAAGGCCCGTGGTTCGTCACTCCATGGCAACGGATGGATCTGCGCCGGATCAGCCACCAGCGCCAGGTCACCGTCATCGCTGCCATAGAATTTGGCGGCGGGATAACCACCCATGATGCATTGCAGCAGCACCCCCCGGGCCAACTGCAAACGCCGCCCTTCGAGGAAGCCCTCGGCGGTCATTACCTTGCCACGTGGCACGCCGTTCAAATCCGGCGTGACACATTCAATCTCATCAATGCCCGTCAATCGCTGCGCGAGTGAACGCTGGCCATCGGTTGTCATGACGCAATCCTTGTTATTGTGCGAGCCGCGAACGGCGACCCGGACAAAATAGGCTTCGGCTGTTCGGAATATCAAGCAGCAGCCAACAAAAAGAATTCCGGTCGATGAATCCGTGATTCAGGGCAGGTAAATACTGAACACGCCACCGCCCAACGGGCCGCCATTACGGATCTCGGTCCGGCCACCCACACCGTTGCGCTGATGCAGCGCAGCGATGCGCCCGGCGAAGTACAGACCAAGGCCAGTGCTGCCACTGCTGTGGTTGATGCCCTGCACGTAATCGGACTGGCGCTCGAGCATTTCGGCCGGATAACCGTCGCCGTCGTCATTGATGCTCAGCACCAGTTGCCCGGCCTCGTCGCTGACGGTGATCAGCAGCGATTCACGGGCGTAGTGGATCGCGTTGTTGATGCAGTTGCCCAGCACTGAGGCGATCAGTTCGCGGTCGAAAAAACCCAGGGGACTGAGCGGATCGACTTCGTAAGTGGCGATGATTCCACGGCTGGCGAACACTTCCTGATGCGCCGCCAGTTGCGCCTCGATGAAATCGTCCAGCTCGTGATACGCCGGCTGCAACGGCATCTGGTTGACCCCGAGCTTGTACAGTCCGAGCAACTGCACCAGCATGCCGTTGAGGTGAGCGAACTCGAAGTCGATCACGCCCTGCTCCGCCCCTTGGCGCTGCGCCTCGGGCAGACGCGCCAGCCATTGGCTATGGGCCTGCATCAGCATCGCCAGAGAGTTCTTCATGTCGTGCACGGTGGAGGCAATCACCGTGGAAAAATCCAGTGCCTGCTCGTCTTGGTTCATTCGCCAAACGCCTTGCTTTTCAGCTTCTGATAACGCGGATAACGCGCGTCGGTATCGGGCATCATGCCCACCAGTTTCAGGCAGGCCCGACATTCTTCCAGCTCCGCCGACGGCACACTGGTGTCGGTGCCGTGCAGCAGCGACTGGGCCATGTTCAGCGCAATACTGATGTTCTTCGGTTGCATCTTCAGCGCCTTGCGGAACACCTCGCGGGCCTCCACCAGGTTGCCGGTCTTGTACACGCGCACGCCCTGACGGTTGAGGTCGGCGGCCGCATTACTTGAGCTGAGAATAGTCGGGTCATCGGTGAGCTTGGCGATGTCTTTCATCACCGCCGGGTCATCGCCGTAGATCTCCGCGCAACTCTTGAGCATCGACGTGCCCGCCTCGGCCTGACCGAGCATCTGCAGTTGCTTGGCCACCAGCAACGCAGCCTCGGGACTCATGAACTGCTCCATGCCGTCGAGGCGCATCAGCGCTTGTTCGGTGAGTTTTTCAGCGGTCTCGGCATCGTTGAGCAACAGGCTGGTGGCCTTCATCAGGCGCGCGCGAATTTGCAGGCCCGGATCGGTCGGGTTTTCCTTGGCCACTGCGCTGAGAGTGGTGTTGATCTCCAGACGCGTACGGGTATCGAGCCCGCGCTCGCTGCCCTTGCTGATCAGCGCGTGCGCCAGGCCCAGATTGCTTTCCGGATCCTTGAACCGCGATTGCGCGCCCTGATTCACCGCCTGGCGATAAGCCCGGGAGGCGGTGTCGAAATCTTCGTTGGCCATCGCCAGCTTGCCCAGCAACGCCTGACGACGCACCGCCAGCGGCGACAGACGAATCGCCTCCTCCAGCACTTGCTGCGCGCCTTTGGTATCGCCCTCGGCGACCAGCACGTCGGCCATCCCGTCATACAGCGCTGGCATCATCGGAAAGACCTTCAGGGCTTTTTCGTAAACGCCCTTGGCCTGACTGACCTGCCCGCGCTTGAACAGCAACTTGCCCAACCCGGCAAAGGCCCACGGCAACGGCCGGTCGGCGATGATGCTGTCGTAAAGGCGCTCGAGCGCTTCGTTCTGGTTCATGTCGCGCAACGCATCAGCGCGATAGCGCAGGCACAGCGGCGAATAACGGATGTCCTGCTTGCACAGGGCGATACAGGCGTTGAGCACCTCGACCGGTTTGCCACGGTCGAGGGCTTGCAGAATCGGCTTGAGCAACGTCTTGCGCTGCTCCAGACGCTCCAGGCGCTGAGCCAGGCCAGAGCGGTTGAACGGCTTGGTCAGATACGCGTCGGGCTCGTGCTCCAGAGCACTGAGCACCATCGCCTGACTGGTTTCGGCCGTCACCATCACGAACACCGCTTCGTGGCTGATCAGCTTCTCCATCATCAGGTCTTCCAGCACCTGCTGACCGTTCTTCTTGCCGTCGCCGAGGTGGAAGTCCTGGAGGATGAAATCGTAGGACTTCTGCGCACACATTTTCAGCGCCTGCTCACCGGTGTCGGCGGTGTCCACATCCTTGACGCCCAACTCGCGCAACATCGAACGCACGGAACTGCGGAAATCCGAGAAATCATCGACGATCAGAAAACTCTTTTGGTGATACGACAGCATCGAGGATTTCCAGGCAATTGAAGAAGATGGTCCATTTCCAGGCGCGCAGATGATAGCTGCCGGCCAAATGCTATCAAGCGATTTCGCGCGACTCTGAAGTCACCGAACGGGTTATCGGCCGGATCAGCGGTTCTCTTGAAGCGAGGGTTCAAGATTCGTTGTACAGGGGTCGGCACATCGATTGGCAAAACTGAGGAAGGCGCCGAGACGTTCCATGACTTTTCCAAGCAGCAAAAAGCCCCGCCAGATTACTCTGCTCGGGGCTTTTCAATAGATGGTGTCCCAGGGCAGGTTCGAACTGCCAACCTTCCCCTTAGGAGGGGGATGCTCTATCCAATTGAGCTACTGGGACACAGGACTGTCGGTGCGACAGACGGCGTGCATGTTAACGGCCAGGCCCGGATTTGTCATGTCGTCCACAGGGCTTTTTAAGTGTAGGCAGGCGCCCTGCACGGGTGCCGGACGTTTTACCGTGCAATTTGCATCAGCGCAGAAAGCCATCATTGCAGATTGCAATGCAGCCCTTCCGAAAAACCATTCTAAATGCTTGTTTTTAAAGGACTTAACAGCAGTTAGACTATTGGCACGACGGCTGCTTTACCGGTTCTTATACAAGAACAGTCGGAGACTCGTCTCATGAACAGCGCCCTCGTGTTCGCAAACGCAATCGCACTGGCCGTCCTGGTGGGCTTTCACTTCGTCCCCGAGGACAACGAGAAAGTGGCCGGGCGCATGCCGCATTACCTGCAAGTGCAGAAGGCGCCGCAATGGGCGGTGTTGAGCGATCAGAGCTTCGCCCCGCAAGCGGTCAGCGAGTCTGAACAGGCGTTGCCGACGCATTCGACTGAACGTCTGGTTTTTTGAATATCTTCAGGAGTACAGCATGTCCAAGTCAGCTGCGGGGTTTCTGATCCTCGCCTTATTGAGTGGCCTCGGGCATTTTTCGCTCTTCGAGGAAACCGAAATATCCCTGCCCCTGATCGGTTGCGGCGTGTTTTCGGCACTGTTCGTACTGGCGCTGGTGGCCGGGCGCAAGATCAAGTTTGATCCGGTATTACGCTAAACCTGACCAGCTCCAGCAAATGATTGACCGCGTCGGCCAGGTCGCCCGAGTTATCGATCTGGTGCACAGGGCTGTCGGTTGAACGCCTCTGCTTGAACAACGTGTTGCGGGCCAGCCGCGCATCAATCTGCTCACGCGTCTCCCGGCCACGCCGGAGCAGGCGCTCACGCAGGACATCATCTCGAACCGTCAGCAACACCGGCACCAGCGTCGGATAGCTTTGCTGCGCTTGCCGAAGGTTCGCCCGAGAGCCGTTCACCAGGACGTGTTTACCGGCTTTCAACCATTGATCCATTTCCACTGGAATCCCGTAGGCGAGACCGTTGGCCTCCCACGCCAGCGAAAAATCGCCGGCGCGCTGACGTTGCTCGAACTCCTGCGGCGTCACGCCGATCGCATCCTCGCCAACGGATTCGGCCGAACGGGTGATCACTCGTCGCATGATTTCGCAGTTCAACGCCCGCAAGGGTTCACGCGCAGCCTCGATCAGACTGTCCTTGCCGGAACCGGAAGGCCCCATGAGGTAAATCAGCCTGCCATCCATCCTGAAAACGCCCTCCGGCGGGCACTTGCCCCTAGTAAATCGGCCATTTGCCACTATCCTGTAAAAGGTAAGGAACAACGATTCAACCCGCATAGCATGCACGTTCTGCCTCCTTCGGGCATCAGTCGACATGCTTCAGGACGCGGTCAGCGATACGGGCCGAAGCTTTCTTTTCAAACCAGTCCGCATTTCTGATAATTGGTGCTGGCATTACGCCTTTACCCGGATCAATATTTGTCACAGAATTGACGCCAATGATCTGGCAATTTTGAGGCATGATGCGCGCCTCTTAACAATTCAGGTTGAACCATTTGGCGCGGATGCTTGTCCTACCACACATCCTGCGGCCAATCCCGAGAACCGCTCCCCTGAACTAACCGGTTAAATATATGCGCCCATTGAAACAGGCAATTTATTCCAGCCGTACGGCTGACAAGTTCGTCGTACGTCTGCCAGACGGAATGCGTGAACGCATTGCCGAGGTGGCTCGCAATCATCATCGCAGCATGAACTCCGAGATCATTGCGCGCCTTGAGCAGAGTCTTATTCAGGAAGGCGCACTGGGCGAAGAGCTGAGCATGCGCCTGGACAGCCCGGAGCTGTCGCTGCACGAACGCGAGTTGCTGCAACGCTTCCGCCAACTCTCCCATCGCCAGCAGAACGCGCTGGTTTCTCTGATCGCCCACGACGCCGAAATGGCCGCAGACGCATCCTGAGTCAAACCGGACATCTCAAGCCAGCATGAATGCTGGCTTTTTTTTGCCCGTAATTTGAGCTTTTCAGGGACGAAAAAAAGCCCGCCAATCGGCAGGCTGTTTCAATGCAGTCGGTCAGAGCAGGAAGATCGTCGCCAATCCCAGGAAGATGAAGAAACCACCACTGTCGGTCATGGCCGTAATCATCACGCTGGCGCCCATCGCCGGATCGCGGCCCATCTTCGCCAGCGTCATCGGGATCAACACCCCCATCAGCGCCGCCAGCAAAAGGTTCAACGTCATGGCAGCCGTCATCACCACACCCAATGACCAACTGCCGTACAGCATGTAGGCGACCACACCGATCACCCCACCCCAGACCAGGCCGTTGATCAACGCGACGGCCAGCTCTTTGCGCATCAGGCGTGAGGTGTTGCCGGTGCTGACCTGATCAAGCGCCATGGCACGAACAATCATGGTGATTGTCTGGTTGCCGGAGTTACCACCAATACCCGCTACGATCGGCATCAGCGCCGCCAGGGCCACCAGCTTTTCGATCGAACCTTCGAACAGGCCGATCACACGCGATGCGACGAACGCCGTGATCAGGTTGATCGCCAGCCACGCCCAACGGTTGCGCAAAGACTTCCAGACGGAGGCGAAGATGTCTTCCTCTTCACGCAGACCCGCCATGTTGAGGACTTCGCTTTCGCTCTCCTCACGAATCAGGTCGACCATTTCGTCGATGGTCAGACGGCCGATCAGCTTGCCGTTCTTATCGACCACCGGGGCCGAGATCAGGTCATAACGTTCGAACGCCTGAGCGGCGTCGTAGGCGTCTTCGTCCGGGTGAAAACTCACCGGGTCACTCGCCATGACTTCGGAAACCTGTTTCTCCGGGTCATTGACCAGCAAACGCTTGATCGGCAGCACGCCCTTGAGCACGCCGTCGTAGTCGACCACAAAGAGCTTGTCGGTATGGCCCGGCAGCTCTTTCAGTCGACGCAGGTAACGCAGCACCACTTCGAGACTGACATCCTCACGGATGGTCACCATCTCGAAGTCCATCAGCGCACCGACCTGCTCCTCGTCGTAGGAGAGAGCCGAACGCACGCGCTCGCGCTGTTGCTGGTCCAGAGTCTCCATCAGTTCATGGACGACGTCTCGCGGCAGCTCGGAGGCCAGGTCAGCAAGTTCGTCGGCATCCATGTCCTTGGCCGCAGCCAGGAGCTCGTGATCGTCCATGTCGGCGATCAGCGTTTCACGGACAGAATCGGATACTTCGAGAAGAATGTCGCCGTCGCGGTCGGCCTTGACCAATTGCCAGAGCGTCAGACGATCGTCGAGCGGCAGGGCTTCAAGAATGTAGGCGACGTCGGCGGAGTGCAGATCATCGAGCTTGCGTTGCAGCTCGACGAGGTTTTGCCGGTGGACCAGGTTCTCGACCCGGTCATGATGCGGGCCTTCCTGGCGATGAGTCAGGTCTTCGACGACCCGCTGGCGCTGCAGCAGCTCGACGACCTGAGCCAGGCGATCCTGCAGGCTTTCCTGTGTTTTCTTTACTTCGATTTCGGACATAGGCGAACTCCACTCCCAGCAGCGGGGCACGCCGGAAGGATCAATCAGTCAATTCATGATTGGTGAAACGGGCTACTGAATAACTACTGGGTAAGTCCATGGAGGTTTTCCATAAGCCCCGGCGGGGCTGACGGGCGCAATGATACACCGCATGACGGTTTTAAACGTTAAAAAATCGTGTCTGAAACAAGCGCTTGCGAGACAAAGCTGAGCGCTGTCCTGATCCTTCAGACTGCGACGACTCATTCTGAAAAGAAAACACACCGGCAGTGAAAAAACTGCCGGCTACGCTTGAAGAGGATCGTCACGGAGGACGCCGAATGCCATCGAAAACATCCCGACTCATGCTGACCACCCTGCTCTGCCTGCCCGCCATCGGGAGCGCAACCACACTTCATCGCTGCGAAGCTTCTGATGGTAGCGTCACATTCACGACGCTGAGCTGTGCGAACGATGAACACCTTTCATTGCAGGAAGTACGACCCTACTCGCCTGGTTCGACCGTGGCACTGATACCCGAAGCCCGTCACGAAGAAATATCGGGCATGAATATCAGAAAACGAGAAATGGCCGTCGTCGGGCGCACTCACGACAAATGTGGAGATCTGATCGACGCACGACAGAAACGCGAGGCGATCATCAATCAACGAATCATCGCCGGCATGAGCCAGCAGGACGTTGAGAGCGCTCTGGGCAAACCCGACAAGGTAAATATCCGCAATTCGGCAACAAGCTATCGTTACGACCTCAAGCGAGGGCGCAGTGCTCAAATCGATTTTGATGAAAAAGGATGCGTGACGGGAAAAGCCAAATCCCGGACAGCAAAAAGCCCGCGTTAAACGCGGGCTTTTCGATATATGGTGCACTCGACAGGATTCGAACCTGTGACCGCTCGGTTCGTAGCCGAGTACTCTATCCAGCTGAGCTACGAGTGCAATTTGTGTTTTTAGACCAGACCACAACTGGCTGTAACCAAGTCATCTGCATTGCTGCAACCGACTCTTAAATGGTGCACTCGACAGGATTCGAACCTGTGACCGCTCGGTTCGTAGCCGAGTACTCTATCCAGCTGAGCTACGAGTGCAATTTGTGTTTTTAGACCAGATCACAACTGGTTGAAGCCGAGTCATTTACATCGCTGCAACTAACTCTTAAATGGTGCACTCGACAGGATTCGAACCTGTGACCGCTCGGTTCGTAGCCGAGTACTCTATCCAGCTGAGCTACGAGTGCATTTGTTGCGCCGCATTATAGCCCGTCTAATCTCTATTCCAACCACTTTTTCTATAAATTTCAATAACTTACAGAAGAAGCCAGATTACAACGTACTAAGCAAATAATGGCGGAGAACGGGGGATTCGAACCCCCGACACCCTTTTGAGGTGTACTCCCTTAGCAGGGGAGCGCCTTCGGCCACTCGGCCAGCTCTCCGCAACACGGGGCGTATATTAACCACCTTCTTCCCCGTTTGCAAACATAAAAATCGATAAAAATTAATGGCTTGGTTCTTCGTCCTTCTCTTTCTTTATACGCAGATAGATTTCTTCACGGTGCACGGCCACCTCTTTCGGGGCATTGACGCCGATACGCACTTGATTTCCTTTAACGCCGAGCACGGTCACGGTGATTTCGCCATCACCGATAATCAGGCTTTCTGCGCACCGACGAGTCAGAATCAGCATACCTTTCTCCTCACGCGAATCATTTCAGGGACAACAGTCTGCAAAAAAAAGGCACCCGACCTACAACCGGAGCGATCGTAGCCCTACATGCCTGAGTATTGACCAGCGCGAGCAAAAGAACAGTTAAGGGCTCACGCCATTCAAAAAATAAAGGGCGCGGTCAGACCGCGCCCTTCAGACAACGCATCACTCGCCCTGACGGGCCGGAGCGTCGAGTTCGAAAGCCGTGTGCAGGGCGCGCACGGCCAGTTCCAGGTACTTCTCTTCGATCACCACGGAAACCTTGATTTCCGAGGTCGAGATCATCTGGATGTTGATGCTTTCCTTTGCCAGGGATTCGAACATGCGGCTGGCCACGCCTGCGTGGGAGCGCATGCCGACACCGACGATCGAGACCTTGGCAATCTTGGTGTCGCCAACCACTTCACGGGCACCGATCTCGCGAGCGGTGTTTTCCAGCACGGTCTGCGCGGACTGGTAGTCGTTGCGGTGTACGGTGAAGGTGAAGTCGGTGGTGTTATCGTGCGCGACGTTCTGCACGATCATGTCGACTTCGATGTTCGCGGCACTGATCGGGCCGAGAATCTTGAACGCCACGCCCGGGGTGTCTGGCACGCCACGGATGGTCAGCTTGGCTTCATCGCGGTTGAAAGCGATGCCGGAAATGATCGGCTGTTCCATGGTTTCCTCTTCATCAATAGTAATGAGGGTGCCCGGACCCTCCTTGAAGCTGTGCAGTACGCGCAGCGGAACGTTGTACTTGCCGGCGAACTCCACCGCGCGGATCTGCAACACCTTGGAACCGAGGCTGGCCATTTCCAGCATCTCTTCGAAGGTGATCTTGTCCAGACGCTGAGCAACGGACACCACGCGCGGGTCAGTGGTGTAGACACCATCGACGTCGGTGTAAATCTGGCACTCGTCAGCCTTCAGCGCAGCGGCCAGCGCCACGCCGGTGGTGTCGGAACCGCCACGACCCAGGGTCGTGATGTTGCCGTGTTCGTCGACGCCCTGGAAACCGGCGACCACAACCACGCGACCGGCCTTCAGGTCGCCGCGAATCTTCTGATCATCAATCTGCAAGATACGCGCTTTATTGTGCGCGCTGTCCGTCAGGATCCGCACCTGGTTGCCGGTGTAGGACACCGCCGGCACACCGCGCTTGATCAGCGCCATGGCCAACAGGGCGATCGTCACCTGCTCACCGGTGGAAACGATCACGTCCAGTTCACGGGGAACCGGTTGATCTTCGCCACTGATTTGCTTGGCCAGATCGATCAGACGGTTGGTTTCGCCGCTCATTGCAGACAGCACAACCACCAGGTCATCGCCGGCATCGCGGAATTTCTTAACCTTGTCGGCGACCTGCTCGATTCTCTCGACAGTGCCGACCGAGGTGCCTCCAAATTTCTGTACGATCAAAGCCATTTCAAAGCCGCCTCTGCCCATGAAGGGCGCCCAATAATCACTCAAACAGCCGCCCGGCCCGCCACTAGACTGCGGGCCCGACGGGCCGTCTTATAAACCCTGCTCGACGAATGGAACGGTCAGCGCCAGAGCGCCATCCAGTGCGCCGGCGTCGACACCGCCGCCCTGCGCCATGTCCGGACGACCACCGCCCTTACCGCCCACTGCCGCAGCAGCCTGTTTCATCAAATCACCGGCTTTGAGTTGGCCAGTCAGGTCCTTGGTTACGCCTGCAACCAGTACGACCTTTTCCTCATGGACACTGCCGAGCAGGATCACTGCGCGGCCGAGTTTGTTTTTCAGCTGATCGACCAGCGCCAGCAGCGCCTTGCCGTCCTGACCATCCAGGCGCACGGCCAGCACTTTCACGCCCTTGACGTCCACGGCCGAGGCCGACAGATCGTCGCCTGCGGCGGCGGCGGCCTTGGCCTGCAACTGCTCGAGCTGCTTTTCAAGCGCGCGGTTGCGCTCCAGCACAGCCGACAGCTTGTCGATCAGGTTGTCGCGGCTGCCCTTGACCAGGCTCGCCGCTTCCTTGAGTTGTTCTTCAGCAGCGTTCAAGTAAGCCAGCGCCGCAGCGCCGGTAACGGCTTCGATACGACGCACGCCCGATGCCACACCGCCTTCGCTGATGATTTTCAGCAGACCGATGTCGCCGGTACGGTTGGCGTGGATACCGCCGCACAGCTCGACGGAGAAATCACCGCCCATGCTCAGCACGCGCACGTTGTCGCCGTACTTCTCGCCGAACAGCGCCATCGCGCCTTTCTGCTTGGCGGTTTCGATGTCGGTTTCTTCGGTTTCAACGGCGGAGTTCTTGCGGATCTCGGCGTTGACGATGTCTTCCAGCGCCTTGATCTGCTCCGGCTTGATCGCTTCAAAGTGGCTGAAGTCGAAGCGCAGGCGCTGACTGTCGACCAACGAACCTTTCTGTTGAACGTGATCGCCCAGCACTTTGCGCAACGCAGCGTGCAGCAAGTGAGTGGCCGAGTGGTTCAGCGAAGTGGCGTGACGCACGTCGGCTTCGACGTGGGCTTCCACCGGTGTGCCAACGATCAGGCTGCCCGACGCCAGCACGCCGTGGTGCAGGAACGCGCCGCCGGTCTTGGTGGTGTCGCGCACGTCGAAACGGCTGTTGCCGGCCTGCAGATAACCGCAATCGCCAACCTGGCCGCCGGATTCGGCGTAGAAAGGCGTCTGGTTCAGAACCACAACGCCTTCCTGCCCTTCGCTCAAGACGTCTACGGACTGACCGTCTTTATAAAGGGCAACGACTTTCGCCGAACCGCTGGTGGCGTGATAACCGGTGAACTCAGTGTCCACGGCAACCTTGACCAGGCTGTTGTAATCCAGGCCGAACGAGCTGGCGGAGCGGGCACGGACGCGCTGGGCTTCCATTTCACGCTCGAAACCGGCTTCGTCGATGGTCAGGCTGCGCTCGCGGGCGATGTCCGCGGTCAGGTCCATCGGGAAACCGTAGGTGTCGTAGAGTTTGAACACCACGTCGCCCGGAACCACGTCACCTTTGAGCTCGGCCAGATCCTGCTCAAGGATCTTCAGGCCCTGCTCCAGGGTCTTGGCGAATTGCTCTTCTTCGGCTTTCAGTACGCGCTCGATATGCGCCTGTTGGGATTTCAGCTCAGGGAAGGCATCGCCCATCTCGGCCACGAGTGCGGCAACGATCTGGTAGAAGAAGCTGCCCTTGGCGCCCAGCTTGTTGCCGTGACGGCAAGCGCGACGAATGATCCGGCGCAGCACGTAGCCGCGACCTTCGTTGGACGGCAGCACGCCGTCGGCAATCAGGAAGCCGCAGGAACGGATGTGGTCAGCCACGACTTTCAGCGACGCCTGATTGTCGTTGCTGCAACCGATGGCCTTGGCCGAAGCGGCCAGCAGGCTCTGGAACAGGTCGATTTCATAGTTCGAGTGAACGTGCTGCAGCACGGCACTGATCCGCTCAAGGCCCATGCCGGTGTCCACCGACGGGGCTGGCAGCGGGTGCAGCACGCCATCGGCGGTGCGGTTGAACTGCATGAACACGTTGTTCCAGATTTCGATGTAGCGGTCGCCGTCTTCTTCCGGCGAGCCCGGCGGGCCGCCCCAGATGTCGGCGCCGTGATCGTAGAAAATCTCGGTGCAAGGACCGCACGGGCCGGTATCGCCCATGGTCCAGAAGTTGTCGGAGGCGTATGGCGCGCCTTTGTTGTCGCCGATGCGCACCATGCGCTCGGCCGGCACACCGACTTCCTTGGTCCAGATGTCGTAGGCCTCGTCATCGCTGGCGTAGACGGTGACCCACAGCTTTTCCTTCGGCAGGTTCAGCCACTTCTCGGAGGTCAGGAAGTTCCAGGCGTAGGTGATGGCATCACGCTTGAAGTAGTCGCCGAAGCTGAAGTTACCCAGCATTTCGAAGAAGGTGTGGTGACGGGCGGTGTAACCGACGTTTTCCAGGTCGTTGTGCTTGCCGCCGGCGCGCACGCATTTCTGGCTGGAGACGGCGCGGGTGTACGCGCGCTTTTCCTGGCCCAGGAAGCAGTCCTTGAACTGGTTCATCCCCGCGTTGGTGAACAGCAGGGTTGGGTCGTTGCCCGGAATCAAAGAGCTGGAGGCTACACGGGTGTGGCCTTGCTCTTCGAAGAAGCGAAGGAAGGCTTCACGGATTTCTGCGCTTTTCATTAGGTTCTTCCACGGAGGCTGCGGCCAAAGGCCTGTACGAAACGTCAACAGACGAAACGACGGCAAAGGGCCGCATTATATCGGCCCTGCGCGCGGGGTACAGCGTGTTTATACGATAGAAACGGTCAATTGGGTGGCTAACGCTGTCACTTGCGCGAAAACTCGACGAATGTCGCGACCACTTGCTCGATTTGCGCGCGGTTGACGTCCATGTGCGTGACCATTCGCAGCCGCGCGGCAGCGCTCAATTTGATCCCGCGCTCGGCAGCGAATGCCTTGATCGCATGGGCACGATCACCCATCTGCACGTAAACCATGTTGGTCTGCACCGGCTCGACACTGAAACCGGCGTCGCGCAGGCCTTCGGCCAGCAACTGCGCGTTGGCATGGTCATCCGCCAGACGCTCGACGTTGTGATCCAGCGCATAAAGCCCCGCCGCCGCCAGCAATCCGGCCTGACGCATGCCGCCACCGACCATTTTGCGCAGGCGCCGGGCCTTTGCAATCAACGCCGACGAACCGCACAGCACCGAACCGACCGGCGCGCCGAGGCCTTTGGACAGGCACACCGAGACCGAATCGAAATACTGGGTGATTTCCCGGGCATCGACCCCGAGCTTGACCGCCGCGTTGTACAGCCGCGCGCCGTCCAGATGCAGCTGAAGGCCATGGCTCTGAGTGAACTGACGGGCACGGGCCAGATACTCCATCGGCAACACTTTGCCTTGCATGGTGTTTTCCAGCGCCAGCAGACGGGTGCGGGCAAAGTGGAAGTCGTCAGGCTTGATCGCCGCTGCCACCTGATCCAGGTCCAGCGAGCCATCGGCCTGCACTTCCAGCGGCTGCGGCTGGATCGAGCCGAGCACCGCCGCGCCGCCGCCCTCGTACTTATAGGTGTGCGCCTGTTGACCGACGATGTATTCGTCGCCGCGCTCGCAGTGCGCCATCAACCCCAGCAGGTTGCTCATGGTGCCGGTCGGAACGAACAGCGCCGCAGCAAAACCCAGCCGTTTTGCCAGTTCGGTCTCCAGACGATTGACCGTCGGATCCTCGCCATACACGTCGTCGCCGGTATCGGCGCGAGTCATCGCATCGAGCATGGCGGGAGTCGGTTGGGTGACGGTGTCGCTGCGAAGATCGATAACGCTCATGAACCTGGCCTCTGGTCAGCAGGGGAAATCCCTTTACGAAGACGAATTACTGCGGGCATGGCGCGGATTAATCAACCCTTGAGCAAGGAAAAGTCGTTTGTGTGCTTCGAAAAACTCGATGGCAATCATCACAAAGGCGCAATGCACTGCCCGGAAATCTGTGTTAAAAACGCTGCGCCGCCCGATAAAGGGCGGCGAAACGTTCTCAGGGCGGGGTGCAATTCCCCACCGGCGGTAATTGCGCGCAATGCGCATAGCCCGCGAGCGCTTGGTGACGTACACGGCAAATGCCGTGAGCGGCGGCAAGGTCAGCAGACCCGGTGTGATTCCGGGGCCGACGGTCACAGTCCGGATGAAGAGAGAACGGGATTGACGCCAAAGGGCCGCCCGCCGTGTTCGCGCGAGCGTGCGTACCCTTGAATCCCTTTCGATTCATAACGCCCTGTTTTTCACACAAACAGGAGTCAGAACATGCAACCCACCGCTATCGACAGCAAAAGCAAACACCCTCACGGCGAGCGCGTCGCGTTCATCCAGGCCTGCTGGCACAAGGAAATCGTCGACCAGAGCCGCAAGGGCTTCCTCGCCGAAATGATCGCTCAGGGATATCAGGAATCGGACATCGATTTCTTCGAAGTCGGCGGCGCCTTTGAAATGCCTCTGCACGCCAAGCTGCTGGCCAAGACCGGTCGTTATGCCGGTATCGTTGCCGCCGCCCTGGTGGTGGACGGCGGAATTTACCGTCACGAGTTCGTTGCCCAGTCGGTGGTCAGCGGCCTGATGCAGGTTCAGCTGGAAACCGAAGTGCCGGTGTTCTCGGTGTCGCTGACCCCGCACCACTTCCATGCCGGCGAAGAACACCAGAAATTCTTCTTCGAGCATTTCGTGCACAAGGGTCAGGAAGCGGCGAAGACCTGCGCCGATACGCTGCAGAAAGTGCGTGCGTTGCGCCGCACCGAGCCGCGTGCTGTTGCGGTCTAAGCATCATAAAAAAACTGCCATGATCGTTCCCACGCTCTGCGTGGGAATGCTGCCCGGGACGCTCCGCGTCCCTAAAGCGGACGCAGAGCGTCCATTAAGGCATTCCCACGCAGAGCGTGGGAACGATCAGTCATCTAGTAAGACGATCATCAGGCAAGATTTTCGTCAGTGGTCGGCACGATCAGGATGCCCGCCCGCAGGCCGTTCTTGACCTTGGGATTAGGGAAAATGATCCGCGCGCCCTGCTCTTCGATGATCCAGCGGGTATTGGCCAGGTCTTCGGCCAGCACATAACCCACATCCAGTTCCGAAAAGTTTTCGATGTCCGCCGGCAGGTTCAGGCGGAACGCATCGCTGTGCTTGATGATTTCCCGCGCCACGCTGAACAGTTGCAGACCGTCCAGGCCCAGCTCGGCCATCTCAGGCTCAGTGCCTTCGATGATCTGCTTCAGACGGGTTTCCAGCAGCGACACATTGACCCCGGCGTTCTGTCCGAACGGCCGCGCCTTGCCCAGCTCCAGCGTGAAGGACTCTGCACCCAGCTTGTCGTAGGTGTAGGAGCTGAACACGATCGACGGTTTGTTCTGCAACAGCACCGCTTCCATGCCGGCGGCGCGCAGGCGGGCCAGCTCGAGACGGGAATGCTGACGACCTTCCTTCCACGGATACAAAGCGAACTGCTCGATCTTCGAACCACGAATCGCGGTGTGCAGGTCGTAGTGCAGACGCTGACGATCAGGAAGACTGAAGAAACTTGCCGCCAGACGTTCCAGCTCGCAGGCGCGCAGGGCTTCGGAGCCGCTGCTTTGTTCGTGACGGCCATTGAACAGTCGATTGACATCCTGCTCTACGAAACGCTCGCCCTTGCGAATCGCTTCCGGGTTGCCGAACAGGAACAGAATGCGTGCGCGCGGCTTCAAGTCGCCGCGAGCGATGTCATGCAGCAGCCGGTCGAGCAATTCGATCGGTGCCGTTTCGTTGCCGTGGATGCCTGCCGACAACAGCAGGTCCAGGCCATTGTCGCGCGCTTCGGGTGGCCGGACTTCCAGCGCACCCTCGCTCAACCAGCGCATGCGCACGCCTTCGACTGTCAGTTGAGTCTTCTCCGCCGGTTCACGGCCGGCGAGGGTCAGTTCAAGCAGTTTGCCGAGGGCGAGCATAGAGCGGTTTCCTTAGTGGTCGTGATTGCAATCCGGGCCGTGCACGTGGCCGTCATCGTCGCCGAGGTCAGCCGGTTCCATCTCCAGTTGCAGACTTACCAGATTAGTCGCCAATGGACGCAACAGCAGGTTGGCGTACTCTTCGTCGCCCTCTTCGACGTCCACGCCGATCAGCAGTTGGCCGCGGCCGTCCTGCTGGATCCACAGCTCTTTGCCTTGCCACATGACCGCGACGCGGGTGCAGGAAGTTTGCAGTTGCGTGCCGTCAGTGTCTTCAAGGATCAGCTGCAGGGAATCGCTCATGTTTTACGCTCTCTTGGGGAGATGGAACCGTGCGCCGCGACTAGGCGGCGCAACGGTCATCAATTGATCTGGAATGGATAAACCGCGCCCAGTTTAAGGATTTGCGTCAGTTCATCCAGTGCCGTCCGGCATTCAAGCAGCAATTGCGGATCCGCCAGATCACTTTCGGTCAGGCGGTCGCGGTAGTGCTTTTCAACCCATGCGGTCAACGAACCGTACAACGGGGCGGTCATGATAACCCCTGGGTTGACGGCCGCCAGCTCGGTTTCGTTGAGCGCGACGCGCAGTCGCAGGCACGCCGGGCCACCACCGTTCTGCATGCTTTGCTTGAGGTCGAAGACTTTCACTTCGCGGATCAGGCCGCCGGAGCTGATCAGGCCTTGCAGGTAATTCCACACGCGCTCGTTGCCACGGCACTCTTCCGGCACGATCAACAGCATCGAACCGTCAGGACGCGACAGCAACTGGCTGTTGAACAGGTAGGAACGCACCGCATCGTCCACGGTGACCGCCGAACGCGGCACGCAGACCGACTGGAACTTGCCGCCGACCTTGGCCAGTTTGGCTTGCAGCTCTGCCAGCATGTTCTCGGTGTCGAGGAACGCATCCTCGTGATAGAACAGCACCTCGCCGTTGCCCACCGCGATCACGTCGTTGTGGAAAACGCCCTGATCGATCACCGCCGGATTCTGCTGTGCGTAGACCACGCCGTCATCACGCAGGCCGTGCAGACGGGCGACCGCTTGCGACGCCTCGAGAGTCTGGCGCGCCGGGTATTTCTGTGGGGCCGGGTAGCGGGTGTCGAACGCACTGCGACCGAACACGAAGAACTCAACGCCAGCCTCGCCGTACTCACGGCAGAAACGCGTGTGGTTGGCTGCGCCTTCGTCGCCGAACTGCGCCACCGCCGGCAACGCGGCGTGGTGAGCGAAGTGTTGCTGGTTGGCGAACATCGCGCCCAGCACACGGCTGGTGGTCGGGTGCTCGATGCTGCGGTGGTATTTGCAGTTCAGGTTGGCGGCGGTGAAGTGCACGCGACCGTCAGCGGTGTCGGCGCTCGGGCTGACCGTAGCGGCGTTGGCCACCCACATGCTCGACGCCGAGCAACTGGCGACCAGCAGCGGCATCGCTTCTTTTGCAGCGCGCTCGATCACCTGAGCGTCGGTGCCGCTGAAACCCAGACGGCGCAAGGCAGCCACGTCCGGACGCTCCTGTGGTGCGAGGACGCCCTGCTGAAAGCCCATTTCCATCAGCGCTTTCATTTTTGCCAGACCTTGCAGCGCCGCTTCCTTCGGGTTCGAGGATTGCTGGCTGTTGCTCTGGGACGCAACGTTGCCGTAGGACAGACCACCGTAGTTATGGGTCGGCCCCACTAGACCGTCAAAATTGACTTCATAGGATTTCATCAGCGAGGCTCCACGAGAATCTGTTGTTATAGGCATCGAGTAACAATTCAATAAGACCGAGTCGCGGCCTTCGCGAGCAAGCTCGCTCCCACAGGGATCTCATCGTCCTTGTGGGAGCTGGCTGGCCAGCGATGGGCATCACGCCATCTTCACGCCAGGCGTCAGGGCCGCCGGCAACACCAGGCTCGGAGTTTCGAGCGAGGCCACCGGGTACGCGCAGTAATCCGCCGCGTAGTAGGCGCTGGCGCGGTGGTTGCCCGAAGCGCCGACACCGCCGAACGGTGCGCTGCTGGCAGCACCGGTCAATTGCTTGTTCCAGTTGACGATCCCGGCACGGCTTTCCAGCCAGAACTGCTGGTAGCCCTCTTCGGAATCAGACAGCAGGCCGGCGGCCAGACCAAACGCGGTGTTATTGGCTTCGGCAATCGCCGCCGCGAAGTCGGCGTAGCGGATCACCTGTAACAGCGGGCCGAACAGTTCTTCATCGGAGCGCTCGGCAACCGCCGTCACATCAACGATGCCGGGGGTCAGCAGCGCCGACTGCGCCTGTGGCTGCGTCATTGCCAGCAGCGACACCGCGCCGTTGGCCAGCAGATGCGCCTGGGCATCCATCAACGATTTAGCCGCGCCGAGGGAAACCACCGAGCCCATGAACGGCGCCGGTTGCTGATCGAAAGCACCGACCTCGATGGTCGAGCTGACTTCCACCAGACGCTTGAGCAGGCTGTCGCCCCACGCGCCTTGCGGCACCAGCAGACGACGGGCGCAGGTGCAGCGCTGACCGGCGGAAATGAATGCCGACTGAATGATCGTGTAGACCGCCGCGTCGAGGTCGGCGACCTGATCGACCACCAGCGGGTTGTTGCCGCCCATTTCCAGCGCGAGGATCTTGTCCGGACGACCGGCGAACTGCTGGTGCAGGTGATTGCCGGTACGGCTCGAGCCGGTGAAAAACAGACCGTCGATGCCCGGGTTTGCCGCCAGTGCGATACCGGTTTCGCGGGCACCTTGCAGCAGGTTCAGCACGCCGGCCGGCAGACCGGCCTCGATCCAGCACTTGACCGTCAGTTCGGCGACTTTCGGGGTCAGCTCGCTGGGCTTGAACAGCACGCTGTTACCGGCCAGCAGCGCCGGCACGATATGGCCGTTCGGCAAGTGGCCAGGGAAGTTGTAAGGGCCGAACACCGCGACCACGCCATGCGGCTTGTGGCGCAACACGGCGGTGGCGTCGCCCAACGGGCCGCTCTTCTCGCCGGTACGTTCGCGGTAGCTCTGCACCGAGATCGCGATCTTGTTGACCATGCTGGTGACTTCGGTCGCGGCTTCCCACAGCGGTTTGCCGGTTTCCTCACCGATGGTGCGGGCCAGTTCGTCGGCGTGTTTTTTCAGCGCGGCGGCGAACGCCTCGAGCACGCTGATGCGATCTTCCAGGGTACGACGGGCCCAGCCCGGGAACGCCTGACGCGCAGCCTGCACGGCCGACTCGACCTGAGCGGCGGTGGCGCCCTCCCCCGACCACAGCACTTGCTGGGTCACCGGGTTCAGCGATTGAAAGGCCTCGCCCTGACCGGCCAGCCACTCACCTGCGATGTATAGCGAATTCATTATTTCGACTCCCGTGCAGCGGACAACGCCACGGCGCGAACCTGATCGCCAGCGTTGAGTTGAAGACGTTTGGCGGTCAGCGGATCGACCACCAGCGTACCGGCAGCCAGACGGGCCGGCGCAGCCGTGATGCGGCAGTCTTCGCGTTTGCGGTTATGGATGATGAACGGCGTGGCATCGTCGCCCGGCGTGCCGATGGCCAGCACCAGCGCTTCGCTGTCACGCACCGCGCGGATCTTGCTGGTCTCGCACTCGATGGCCGGGCCGGCGTCGAAGATGTCGACGTAACCCTGATAGCTGAAGCCTTCGCTCTTGAGCATCGCCAGCGCAGGCTCGGTGTCCGGGTGAACCTGGCCGATGACATTGCGCGCGTCCGGCGACAGGAAGCAGGTGTACAGCGGGAATTTCGGCATCAGTTCAGCGATGAACGCCTTGTTGCCGACGCCGGTCAGGTAATCGGCCTGGCTGAATTCCATCTTGAAGAAGTGACGGCCCAGGCTTTCCCAGAACGGCGAACGGCCGGCGTCATCCGACACGCCGCGCATCTCGGCGATGATCTTGTTGCCGAACAATTCAGGGAATTCGGCGATGAACAGCATCCGCGCCTTGGACAGCATGCGGCCGTTGAGGCCGGTGCGGTAATCGGCGTGCAGGAACAGCGAGCACAGCTCGGAGTTGCCGGTCAGATCGTTGGCCAGGAACAGCGTCGGGATCTCGCGATAGATGTTCAGTTCCTGCGAGGCGCTGACGGTCAGGCCGACGCGAAAGTTGTACCACGGCTCGCGCAGACCGACAGCGCCGGCGATGGCGGAAATACCCACCACGCGACCGTTGTCGTCTTCGAGCACGAACAGGTAGTCCGCGTCGCCACGACCGGCTTCACCGCGAAAGGTCTTCTCGGCCCAGCCGACCCGGTGAGTCAGGCGTTCTTCGTTGGCCGGCAAGGTGGTCAGGCCGGTGCCGGTGCTGCGGGCCAGGTCGATCAGAGCGGACAAATCGCTGCTGCGTACGGGGCGAACAATCATGCTATCTCCTCAAACGGGCCGCCGTGGCCACCCGTGAAACTCGCTAAGGCGTTAAACCGCCACCAGGCGCACGCTGGCACCTTCACCGACGCCCAGGGCTTCGGCCGCTTCCAGATCCAGGGTCACCGGTTTGCCCGGCGCGTAATCCAGTTCCAGCAGTACCGCGCGGTAATCCTGCAACTGGGCATTGGCTACCAGATACTGGCGCCCGGCACCTTTGACCGGCTCGCCGAGCTTCACCGGCACCACACGGCTCTGGGCGATCGAACGGATCCCCGAAACCCGCGCATGCAGGGTCGGGCCACCGTCGAAGATGTCGATGTAGTGATCGGTCTCGAAGCCTTCGCGCATCAGGATGTCGAAGGTGATCTGCGCACGCGGGTGCACCTGGCCCATCGCTTCCTGAGCGGAGTCCGGCAGCAACGGCACGTAGATCGGGTAATGCGGCATCAGTTCGGCGAGGAACGTGCGGCTTTTCAGGCCACACAGACGCTCGGCCTCGGCGTAGTTCAGGTCGAAGAAGTTACGACCGATGGCGTCCCAGAATGGCGAGTCGCCGTTCTCGTCGCTGTAACCGACGATCTCGGTCACCACCGAATCGGCGAAACGCTCCGGATGGCTGGCAACGAACAGCAGACGGCCACGGGAGTTGAGTTCGGCCCACGGCGAACCCACCAGCTCGCGCTGCACATAGAAACTGGTCAGCAAGCTGTTGCCGGTCAGGTCGTGGCATTGCGAGAGCACGTGGATCTTGTTGTGGATCTTCAGCTCGCGGGAGGCGTGCACGAAGGTCTCGTTGCGAAAACTGTAGAAAGGCTCGGAGTAACCGGCCGACGCAACGATCGCCGAGCAGCCCACCAGCTTGCCGGTGGCGGTGTCTTCGAGGACAAAGAAATAACTCTCTTCGCCGTTGAAGCTCACTTCGGCGGCAAACGAGGCTTCGCTCGCGGCAATCTTGTCGCTCAGGCGTTCAACGTCATCCGGCAAGGAAGTGACACCAATCGGGCTGTCCGCAGCCAGACGCTGTACCTCGCCCAGATCAGCCATTTGCGCGGGGCGCATCACCAGCATGGTGTCACTCCTTTCTCTTATAAATTCACAGTAAAAAAACGCCGGACACTGTGGGAGCGAGCTTGCTCGCGAAGGCGGTTCACTCGTCGACAAACAGGTTGTCTGACCCACCGCATTCGCGAGCAAGCTCGCTCCCACTTTGATTTGCCCGGCATCAAAATTGGGTTCGGCGCCTGAAAGCTCCAGGCGCCGAAGGATCTATCAGGCTTGCGTCAGTTTCGCGGCAGCACGTTCGAAACGATCCAGACCGGCGTCGATGTCCGCGTCTTCAACCACCAGGCTCGGGGCGAAACGGATCACGTCCGGGCCGGCCTGCAGAATCATCAGGCCTTCTTGTTCAGCGGCGTTGAAGATGTCCTTGGCCTTGCCTTTCCAGGCATCGCTCAGCACGCAACCGATCAGCAGACCGAGACCGCGCACCTGGGTGAACAGGCCGTACTTCTCGCCGATCTGTTGCAGGCGGGTCTTGAACTTGTCGTGCTTGGCGTTGACGCCGTTCAGCACCTCAGGGGTGTTGATCACGTCGATCACCGCTTCAGCCACGGCGCACGCCAACGGGTTGCCGCCGTAAGTGGTGCCGTGAGTGCCGACAACCAGATGCTTGGCCAGCGCTTCGGTGGTCAACATTGCGGCGATCGGGAAACCGCCGCCCAGGCTCTTGGCGCTGGTCAGGATGTCCGGAACCACGCCGAAATGCTGGTAGGCGAACAGATTGCCGGTACGGCCCATGCCGGTCTGCACTTCGTCGAACACCAGCAGCGCGTTGTTCGCGTCGCACAGCTCACGGGCGCCTTGCAGGTACGCCTGCTCGGCCGGCAGTACGCCGCCCTCGCCCTGGATCGGTTCCAGAACGACCGCGCAGGTCTTGTCCGAAACAGCGGCTTTCAGCGCCGCCAGATCGTTGTACGGCACGTGGGTGATGCCGGTGATTTTCGGGCCGAAACCGTCGGAATACTTCGACTGGCCGCCGACGTTCACGGTGAACAGGGTGCGGCCGTGGAAGCTGTTGAGCGCGGCGATGATTTCGTACTTCTCGGTGCCGAAACGGTCGAACGCGACGCGACGGGCCAGCTTGAAGGCGGCCTCGTTGGCTTCAGCGCCGGAGTTGCAGAAGAACACGCGCTCGGCAAAGGTGGCGTCGATCAGCTTGTGCGCCAGGCGCAGGGCTGGTTCGTTGGTGAACACGTTGGACACGTGCCACAGCTTGTTCGCTTGCTCGGTCAAGGCACCGACCAGCGCCGGGTGCGCATGGCCCAATACGTTGACGGCGATACCGCCGGCGAAGTCGATCAGCTCGCGGCCGGCCTGATCCCAGACGCGGGAACCGGCGCCACGCACCGGAATGAAAGCGGCAGGCGCGTAGTTGGGAACCATAACCTGGTCGAAATCGGCGCGTTGTACCGCAGCGTGCTCAACGGACATCGGAGTCTCCTGATGAGGGCCACCCGCCTGAAACTGGCGAGCGATGGGGGGATTGTAAGGACAGTTTTGTGCCCGGCCTTGTCGCCAAGCGACAACTTCTTATAGCGCAAACCCCGGATTTTCCCGGGTTTACGGCAATGCGACATATAGCGTCGCAAAGGCGCAGTTTAAACTGCCGCCGGCCATTGCAGCAGGCCTGCGAGCATATCAATTGCGAAGGCGCTGCCTGTCATACATCTCTACCACCTGCCGATGGCCGGCTGCTGTTTTGCTTGGGCTCCATTTCGATGCTCAAGGACGCCAACAATGCCATCCAATACCGGGCACTTGCCCGCCCTTCCACTCACGCCCGGCGCGGCGGCACTCAACCCTCCGTCTCACTATGAACCGCTGGTCAAAGCGCTTCCCGAATGGCTGGGCAAGGCCTCACCAGCCCGGCGCCTCGCCTTGAAGAACAACCGCCACCGCCTCCACCATGCCGTGAAGGCAGCCCCGCGAGAGCAGCACGATGCCCTCAGAACGCTCATTGTCGAGTACATGAAGGCGCAAAACGGTGTCGATCAGGTGCTCGATCGCGTTCAGGACGCCAGCACCTTCGCCGAACCGCTGCTGACCGAGGCGCTCAAATCAAGCTTCGGCGTTGACGTGAATGTCAGAGAAACCTTCCTGCACTTGTACATCCCCGTGACCGCCTCCGGCATTACCACCGGCACCCGGACATGGACGGTGTCTCTGCTCGACGCGGCCTTGCATAACTTCGAGACCGACGAAACCGTCGCCGACGCCTATGCCGCCGGCTCATCGTTCGTCACCCGACCCTCGGCAAGCGGGGCATACGAAACGCTGGCGCCCCTCAACATGAATCCGGGGATTGCCCCTTTCACCCGACTGTGCCGGGCACTGGACATCGGCAGCCGCTACAAAACCTATCTCGAAGAAAACCTGGCAGTGTCCAGTCCGGTGGCTGCCGCAGTCTTGCGCCACAAGATCAATGCGGCGCAAAAAGCCGCACTGCGCACCGCCCTGAAACTGGCGCGGATGAAGGGCGATATCGACCACGCGCATCTGCATGCGATTGAACGTCTGCTCGATGGTGCCCACAACGTGCAAATGAATGGCCAGCCGCTGCTGTGCCAGGACCTGACGATGATGTCGGTCGAACTGACCGGGATTGTGCTGTTCGCACCCGACCTCGAACAGACACGAACCGCGGCGCAGGTGGTGGCTTACATACCTGGCCACCCTGAACACCCCGTCAAGCAATACGCGTCTACAGCCCAACTGACAGAAGCGCTGATCCGGCAATTGCGCGAAGCGGCCTTCCAGCGATTCTTCAGCCGTTTTGTCGCCCACGATCAACGCGGGCAATTCTTCGGCCAGCTCAGGCAACGCCTGAGTCAGGTGACCTATCACAAGCCGCAGGCCGGCGATTTATCGCCTCCCTGGCGCGAAACGCCAGTCGCAAGGCCGATTCTGCAAATTGCCGCTACGCCCATCGCCGGCGAACTCTGGGAACACCTCTATCAGCGCAAGTTGAACAAGATACTCAACGATGCCGCCGCGATCGCGATTTCCACTGCGACGGTTGATCGCAACGCTCGCTGGCAGCGCTGGGATGCACTGGTCAGTGTCGCCGAGTCGATCCTGGAAGCGGCCGCGTTCGTTGTTCTGCCGTTCGTGCCGTTTCTGGGTGAAATGATGATGGCGTACATCACTTACCAGTTGCTTGACGAAGTCTTCACGTTCGTTGTCGATCTGTCCGAAGGACTCACCACCGAAGCTTGCGAACACTTTTTTGCCGCACTGGAATCCATGATCCAGCTCGGTTCATTCGGAGTCGGAACCGGCATTGCCATGGCGGAACTGCCCAAAGTGTTACCTCCCGAAGTGGTGGCATTCATGGATCGCTTCCAGCCGGTGAAACTGCGCAACGGCAAGACCCTGTACTGGAAACCGGACCTGAAACCCTACGAGTGCCCATTGACCCCAGCGGCCGATTCCAGTCCCGACGCACAGGGCCTGCACCTGCTCGACGGAAAAAAACTGCTGCCTGCCGACCAGGCGCACTACACCGTCAGCGATCACGAACATCCCGGCAAGCTGCGCATCGAACACCCCACCGATCCGGATGCCTATCAGCCGATTGTGCGGCACAACGGCGAAGGTGCGTTTCATACCGAGCTGGAAAACCCGCTGCAATGGGACCGCGCCACCGCATTGCGACGTATCGGCCCACGCATGGAACCGTTTGCTGCGGCAAAGCGCGAGCGAATTCTGCAAGTCAGCGGTTACACCGAAGACGGGTTACGCAAAATGCACGTCAACCAGGAGCGAGTGCCACCCTTGCTGGCCGATACCATCGAGCGCTTCAAGATCGATCAGGACCTGCAGACCTTCATACAACAGCTCTCCAGCGACGACCCGACCGAGTACCGGATGGCCGATCCGTTCATTCAGCTGCAATTGCTCAACGAGCAGGGCTTGTGGCCTGCCAACCGGCGACTGCGCTTGCTCAACGCCCGAGGCGAAACCATCTGGCAGTCCTCCAGCGATGCGCAGCTTGCGCTGACAGACATTCATCAAGGCCAGCTGACCGACGGCGATCTGCTCAAGACCGTGCTGGAATCGCTCAGCGAGTCCGAAAAAAACACGCTGCTCGACGAAGAATTCGGGCAGGTGCTTTCCATTGAATCCCGCACCCGGCGACTGCGCGCCAGACTCGCCGCAATCGCCGATCAACAGCGCCCGAACCTGTTCGAAAAACGCTATCAGTCACTTCAGCACCGCGAGGCTCCACTGATAAAGGCGGTGGCCCGGCATGTGCCGCAACTGCCCGTCAGAATTGCCGAAGAGCTCATAGACACCGCCACGGGCACCGAGCTGCTGCAACTGGGCGAAGGACAGTTTCCGCAGCGTCAGCAAGAGCTTTCCCAAACCGCCATGCACGAGCTGCGCATTACCCGCGCCTATGAGGGGCTGGAAATCGATTCGGTGCGTAATCCGGATTCCGAGATGCTGGCCCTGTACAGCCTGCAGCTGTTGCCCGGCTGGCCCGAGGGCCTGAGCCTGGAAGTCCGTGACCTGACATTTGCCGGAAACAGGCTCGATGGTACCGGCCCCATGGATGCAGCCATCAAGAAAATCCTGGTACGCCGGGCCGATGGCCTGTGGCAACCGTTCGATTCGGACGGATTGCAATTGCACGGTTCGACGGACTTTTACACCTGCGTGCTTCAAGCCTTGCCGGACGCCCAGCGTCAGGCGTTGAACCTGCAGATCGGCGAAGGAGCGAAACTCCAGCAACTCATACGCGACAACCCGCTGCCCCGCTCCAACCTGCGTCTCACGCTGACCGACGCACCGGTGCCGACCCCGACACGCGACACCTTGCGCCTTCTGGGCACCGAGGGTTATTCACGCAATCGATCGACGGACAGCTCGCCGCCTACCCTGGAAACACGCACCAGAAACGTGTTTCCAGGGATCACCCGGGACGGCCTGCAAGCGATGGTGCAACACCTGCAAAATCTTCCGGGAAATCCGATTGCCGAACTCTCGCGCCTGCGCCTCGAATACGCACGCCTGGAGAGCGACCTCGATCAATGGCGGTTCAGGGCCATGCGGACCGATCCTGCGACCGGCCGGGAACTGTCCCTCGCCCAGCGGGAAGCCGCAGAGCGCAATCGCCATTTGTTTGCCCGCACCCTGCTCAGTTGCTGGCGCCGGGAAACCCTGGACCGAATTGGCTATCGCCTGCAGTTCAACGAACCGCTGTTGGGCGATCTCCCGCAGCTGTCAGCCGATTACAGCCATGTCGTCAGCCTGGAACTGAGTGGCAGCGGAACGTCCTCAGGCATCGCAGCGTTCATCAGTCACTTTCCTGAACTGAGGCGCCTCGATCTGCGCAACTTCGACCTGCACGATCTGCCAACAGTTATCGCAAAGCCCTCCCTGCGCCAACTTCGGCTGCGCACATGCGAGATCGTACTGACCCCGGAAAACCAGGCACTGCTGGCCTCCCTTGATGAATTGATCGAACTGGACCTCAAGGACAACCCGCTGGGCACACGCCTTGATGTCACCCGCATGTCATCGCTGACCTACCTCAATCTCTCCCGCACCGCGATCGCCGAGGTGCCTTTCGGGGTGATCGACCACCCGAGAATCAGAAGCGCATGGTTGAGCGAAAACCTGATCACCTCTGTGCCTGATGCCCTGTTTGAACTCACGCCCGATGTCGGCGCCGGGTACGACCTCTCGGGCAACCCGCTCTCTGCGGCCACGCGCGAACACATCAAAAACTATTTCACCCGGACCGGACTCAATTTCGGCGTGCGTGCCGAGCAGGCTGATATAGCCCGAACCCGGGCGCTGTTTCCGGATATCGATGACGGCCAGGCCAGCAGCCTGCTCTACAACCTGCCCGGCTCGCTGAATCAGGGTCGCCTGCAACTGACCGTGTGGGAAACGGAGCTGGCCACGCTGAACGCCGATCTGGCTTCATGGGCAAGAGATATTCCCGACCGCGATCCAATCAGTGGCACCACACTGGAGGCGAATGAGCGCTTTACCGAAATTGACGCCCGCGAAACTTTCGCCGGCAATCTGTTGCGCCTGTGGCGACACCGCTCAACCAGCCCTCCATACGTCAGAGCCGACGTCCTTTCGATCCAGGCCAACTTCAGGGGGGATTTGCCGGTATTGAACGCCGATTTCAGCCATATCACTCAACTGACTCTCAACGGCAACAAGGGGATTGGCGGCAACACGGCATTCCTGAGAAGTTTCCCCCGACTCAGACAGCTGATGCTGCGCAACGGCAAGATTGATCAGTTGCACACGATGCTCAATGGCCTGCCGATGATGGAGATACTGGTCATGGAAAACTACGGTGTGACGTTCACTGCCGAGTCGCTGACAGCGCTGGCCAGCATGCCTGGGCTCGAGTCACTGGAACTGCCCGGCAACACGCTGGGGCTGGCGCCCGACCTGCAAATGCTGAACTCACTGAGCTATCTCGATCTGTCGCGCACCGGCCTTAGGGAAATACCGTCCGGTCTGATCGGCCACCCGAGACTCGAGACCGTTATTCTCAGCGAGAACCAGATCACCGAGTTGCCGGAAGGTTTGTTCGAAATACCGAATCAGGTCGCCGACGGCTATGACCTGTCGAACAACCCGCTGAATGCGGCCACCCGCGAACGTATCAAGCAACACCAGCGTGAAGCCGGCCAGGATTTCGCGGTGCTCGCCGACCGCGCAGATATCGAGTCCATCCAGCAACTGTTTTCCGACCTCGATGATCAAGATGCCAGCGACGTGTTCTACAGCTTGCCGGGGTCGATCGAGCATGGTCGCAGCCAGGTCAGGCACTGGCAGGCGGAACTGCGTCAAATGAAAGACGAACTGTTGCGATGGGAGGCGGCTGCGCCGAACATTCACCCGCTTACGGGACAGAGGCTGACCCCGTGGCAGATGTCGGCGATGCGTACCAGCCGGCGGGTTTTCACCCAACGTATTGAAGAACTGTGGCGCCACCGGTCTGCCGAAAAACCCACGGAGCGAGGCGATGTACTGATGGCCAGTCTGACCTTCATTGGAGACTTGCCTGAGCTGTCGGCCGACTTCAGTCATATTCTCGAGCTGACGCTCGATGGCAATCCGAATCTGGGCAATATCGACGCGTTCCTCTCGGGCTTTCCCGGCCTGCGCCACCTGGAATTGCATGATTTCAGACTCGAGCACCTGCCACAGGCTTGCGAACGCATGCCTTTACTGGAGCGTCTGGTGCTGGAGTCCTGTGGGCTGAGCCTCACACCGCAAACCCAGGCCCGCCTCTCTTCAATGAGCCGATTGCAGCTCCTCAATCTCAGCCATAACCCGCTGGGTGCCACACCACAGTTGAATACATTGCCGGCACTGGCCCGCCTGCGTCTGGTAGACGCCGGGATCTCTGAGCTGCCGGACGGCCTGATCGAACACCCGACGCTGAAAATGGCTGACTTCGATCAAAACCGGATCAGCGAACCGCCCGACAGTCTTTACCAACGCTCGGCACTGTCGCCCAAGCAATTCACCTTGAGGGATAACCCTCTGTCCCCGGCCGCTCGCGACCGGATCAAGACCCACTACCAGCGCGATCGGCAGAACTTCGGGGTATCGATGCCACAGGCCGACATCGACCGTGTACGCGCACTGTTTCCAGCACTGGACGCCGAGCAAGCGAATCAGTTGCTCTATTGGTTGCCGGGAACAATGGATGAGGGACGTGCCCGGATCGGCCACTGGGAAACAGAGTGGCAGCAGATGAATGCGACTCTCGGAGAATGGGCCGCAGAAATTCCCGAACGACATCCATCCAGCGGCATACGACTTACCGATGAGGAAAAAGCCGCTGAGCGCGCCGGGCGTGATCAATATCGCCGTGACCTGCAAGCGTTCTGGCGAGAACGCTCGACAGTCCGCCCCGAAGTTCGCTCGGACAGCCTGACTCTCAACCTGTCCTTGATCGGTGAATTGCCCCCACCGAGCGCAGACTTCAGCCACGTCACGGCGCTGTCGATAACCGGCACTGGCCGATTGCGCATCGGCGACAACTTCTTCAGCACGTTCACAGGGCTGAAGACTCTGGAATTGCGTGATTTGGGATTGCGGCAGATACCGGCCTCATTCAGGCAGATGTCAGCCATGGAAAGCCTGGTGCTGAGCAACTGCGCCTTGAAACTGGATGTCGAAGGTCGCGCCACTCTCGCCACGATGACAGGCCTGAAAAAACTCGATCTGTACAACAATCCGCTGGGGCTGGCACCGCACATTGATACCCTGCCGAATCTGGATTTTCTGGATCTGGCCAGCACCGGGTTGGACGAATTGCCTGCCGGGATAATCAATCATCCGACGCTGGGCATCGCCATTTTCAACAACAATCGCATCAGCGAAATTCCTGATGAGATTTTCAACTTGCCGGCAGAAAACGGTGACGGCTACGACTTTGGCAAGAACCCCCTGAGCCCTGCGACTCGCGAGCGGGTCAAGGACTACTTCAGGCGTACCGGCAGTGATCTCGGCGTGCTTGCCGATGAGAGGGATCTCGCTCGGGTGCAAACCCTCTACCCCAGTCTGGATGATGAGCAGGCCAGCACCCTGTTTTATCGTTTGCCCGGCAGTCTGGCCGACGGTCGCAACGAACTGACACGTCTGGAAAAGGTACTGAGCGATCTCAACCGCAATCTCGCTCGCTGGATCAGCGACATTCCGCTCGATCCGCGCACCGGCGAGCCACTGTCCGAAACCGCGCGATCGCACCAGGAGCAACTGCGCTCACAGTTCGCCGAGGAACTGCTGACCTGCTGGCGCAAGGTTCCGCTGGAAGACTCGACCCTCGACGCTTACGCGTTCAACCATGCGATTAACTTCGCCGGAGACCTGCCGATACTGGGCACCGAATTTCCTCACGTACATGATCTGTATCTGACGGGCGACGGCCACTCGACGCGACTCGGGCATTTCCTTGAAGCGTTCCCCAATATCGACAGCCTGGCCATCCGGGCAATCCATCTGGGCGACATACCCAAGGACATTTACACCCTGAATCGACTGACAGCCCTGAGCCTTTCGGATTGCGGAATCAGCCTGACACCCGAATCTGTGGCGGCACTGGCAGGTATGGATAAGCTCGAGGTGCTCAACCTGAGCGACAATCCTCTGGGACTGACCCCCGACCTCAGCAACCTGCAGAGCCTGACCGAACTGGACCTGAGTCATACCGGCATCTCCGAAATCCCGAAAGGCGTGCTGGAAAACCTGCACTGGGGTGAGATTGACCTGTCCGGCAATGCCATTACCGAAGTGCCGGAAACCCTGATGGAAGTGCCCCCGACCATCGGTGACCGCTACGACCTGGGCGGCAACCCATTGTCGGCACAAAGCCTGGCGCGCATCCGCGCCTACTATGAGGAAACGGGTAACGACCTGAACGTCGCAGGCATTGACGGCACTCCACCACCACAGGTGAGGCCGGATATGGAAATAGAAGACTGATCGAGCTGCAGCCATGGCCGCTCGTGCCATGGCTGTATCGGTTATGGATCAACCGCGCTCGGGCGGCACCGACGACAGTTCGAAAGGACTGCTGCTGCGCCGCTGGTTGCGGTCTTCCCGTGGCGTGGCGCCGAAGAAGTTGCGGTAGGCGCTGGAGAAATGCGGCCCCGAAGAGAACCCGCAGGACAGGCCGATCTGGATGATCGACTTGCTGGTCTGCATCAACATCTGCCGGGCCTTGTTCAGGCGCAGTTCCAGGTAGTACTGGCTCGGCACACGGTTTAGGTATTGCTTGAAGATCCGCTCCAGCTGACGGCGGGACACGCACACATGCTGGGCGATTTCGTCGGTGGTCAGCGGCTCCTCAATGTTGGCTTCCATCAGCAGCACCGCCTGGGTGAGCTTCGGATGGCTGGAGCCGAGACGGTTCTGCAATGGAATGCGCTGACGCTCGCCGCCCTCGCGGATGCGCTCGACCACCAGTTCTTCGGAGACCGCACCGGCCAGCTCCGCACCGTGGTCACGGGCCAGCACAGCCAGCAGCAAATCGAGCACCGACATGCCGCCGCACGCGGTCAGGCGATCGCGATCCCAGTCGAACAGATGGCTGGTAGCGATGACTTTCGGGAAGCGTTCGGCGAAATCGTCCTGCCAGCGCCAGTGCACCGCCGCGCGGTAACCATCGAGCAGACCCAGTTGCGCCAGCGGGTACACACCGGCCGACAGACCACCGATCACACAACCGGCGCGCACCAGTTGCTTGAGCGCGCTGCTGAGTGCCGGCGCCAACGTCGTCGGAGGCTCATCGGCGAGCAGGAACAGTTTCTGGAAGTTCTCGAGTTTGCCGGCCCAGGGTTCGCCGGGCAGTTGCCATTCACCTTCGGCCGGGGCTTCGGCCTGCAGGAATGACAACTCGTAAACCACGTCCGGATGCACACGCTGGGCAACACGCAAGGCCTCCTCTGCCAGCGCCAAAGTCAGAGCTTTAGTGCTGGGCCAAATCAGGAAACCAATTCGATGGGCAGTCATGGGCGGGCAATCCGAAGCGAAGAACGGTGATGAAGGCAAGGGCCAATGCTAGCCCAAAATGAACACAAATCTTGAAACTGGCGCGGATCCCTTGTGGGAGCGAGCTTGCTCCGGGCGGCGATCCGACGAAAGCGGTGTGTCAGCTGACATCACTGCTTCTGAACCGTCACATTCGCGAGCAAGCTCGCTCCCACAGAGGAATCTGGTCCGCCTTCAGATCGCGAAGCATGACCTAATTTGGTGCGTAACGGGAGCGATTACTTGAGGCTGCCCGAGAGGAATTGTTGCAAACGTTCCGACTGCGGATTGACCAGCACTTCACGCGGGTTGCCGCTTTCTTCCACGACGCCTTTGTGCAGGAACACCAGCTGGTTCGACACTTCACGGGCGAAGCCCATTTCGTGGGTTACCACCACCATGGTCCGGCCTTCCTGAGCGAGGGCCTGCATGACTTTCAGCACGTCGCCGACCAGTTCCGGGTCGAGGGCCGAAGTCGGTTCGTCGAACAGCATCACTTCCGGCTCCATCGCCAGCGCACGGGCGATCGCCACACGCTGCTGCTCGCCACCGGACATGTGCCCCGGGAACGCGTCTTTACGATGGGCCACGCCGACCTTGTTCAGGTAGTGCTCGGCTTTCTCGCGAGCTTCGGCCTTGGACACGCCAAGGACGTGAACCGGCGCTTCCATGATGTTTTCCAGCGCGGTCATGTGCGACCACAGGTTGAAGTGCTGGAACACCATCGACAGGCGCGAACGCATGCGTTGCAGCTGTTTCGGGTCAGCGGCTTTCAGCGCGCCGTCCTTGTTGGCGACCAGTTTCAGCTCTTCGTTGTTGAGCAGGATCTTGCCCGCGTGCGGCTGCTCGAGCAGGTTGATGCAGCGCAGGAAAGTACTTTTGCCGGAGCCACTGGAGCCGATGATGCTGATCACATCGCCGGCGGCCGCTTTCAGGGAAACGCCCTTGAGCACTTCGTGACTGCCATAGCGTTTATGCAGGTCTTGGACTTCAAGTTTGTACATGCGGTCGGTTCTCACAAAAACAGTCAGTCGTTGAGCAAAGGGCCGTCGCGCAGCGCATCGCGCCCCGCCACTTTGGCCAGCCAGAAACCGGGTTGGGCGTAACGCAGCCGCTCAATGGCAAACAGCACCCCGGACGTACCAGCACACACCGTGCTGACCCGATCCGACAGCGGATCGATCACTTCGAAAATCTTGTCACCGGCTTCAACCCACTCGCCGGGCTTGCGCAGGAAACTCACCACGCCCGGATGCGGCGGCAGAAGCAATTCAGTGCCCTCGAACGGCATGCCTTCGCACGGTTCGTGCGCCGCGCCCGGCCACTCGCCACGGATCAGGCCTTGCTCGGCAAGGAACGCCAGAATCCCTTCGGCCCAGGCTTCAGCCTGCGCAGGCGTGGTGTCAGCCTGACCGCCCAGTTCGACAGTCGTCGCCAGGCACGCCAGCGGAATCTGTGCATCCGGAAACAGACGCGACAGACGCAGCCACGGCAGCGAACAGGCTTCGTCGAACGAGCTGCCGCCGGAATCTTCCGCCAGCAGGCCGACTTTCACATCCAGATGCGCAGCGAGCGAACGCCACTGCGGCCAGTGCTGCGGCAAGGCATACATGTGCAGCGCGGCTTCACAGTCGCAATGCAGGTCCAGCACCACATCGGCGGTGGCGGCGTGTTGCAGCAGGATGCGCTGCATGCCTTGCAACTGGCTGCTGGCCTCGGGCAATGCGGCCAGATGATCGGCCATCGCCTGACGGATCAGACGGATGTTGGCGTGCGGGTCATCACCGAGCTGTCCTTCCAGCCTGGCGGCCACGGGGGCGCTGAGCTCGACGAAATCACGGTTGAAATTCTTGCCGCTGCCGGCCTCGAAACGGCCCTGATGGTTGCCTTGCAGCAACTGGCCAAGACCCAGCGGGTTGGCCACCGGCACCAGCTCGATGACGCCGTTGAGCAGACCCTTGGCTTCGAGTTCGCCGAGGCGTTTTTTCAGTTCCCAGGCGGTGCGCATGCCGGGCAGTTCGTCAGCGTGGAGGCTGGCCTGGATGTAGGCCTTGCGCTCGCCGCTGCCGAATCGAAATACCGAAATCCGGCGCTCGCTGCCCAGGTGGCTCCACGGCAGAACGTGGTCGATGCGTTCCATATCAGTGCTTCCTCGGGGCCAGGTAGCTCAGCCAGCGACGCTCGGCCAGCTTGAACAGGCGCACCAGAATGAAGGTCAGGCACAGGTAGAACACGCCGGCGGTGATGTACGCCTCGAACGGCAGGTAAAACTGCGCGTTGACAGTACGGGCCGCGCCGGTGATGTCGATCAGGGTCACGATGGACGCCAGACTGGTGGTCTGCAGCATCATGATCACTTCGTTGCTGTACTGCGGCAGCGCCCGGCGCAGGGCCGACGGCAACAGAATGCGCTTGTACATCTTGACCCGCGACATGCCCATGGCCTTGGCCGCTTCGATCTCACCGTTCGGTGTGGCCTTCAGGCTGCCGGCGATGATTTCGGCGGTGTAGGCGCTGGTGTTGATCGCGAACGCCAGGCACGCACAGAACGTGGCGCTGGACAGCCACGGCCAGAGGAAGCTTTCACGCACCGCTTCGAACTGGGCCAGACCGTAGTAGATCAGGAACAGCTGAACCAGCATCGGCGTGCCGCGAATCACGTAGGTGTAGAGCCACGCCGCGCCGTTGACCACAGCGTTCTTGGATACCCGCATCAGCCCCAGCGGCAGCGCCGCGAGCAGACCGAAGAACAGCGACAGCGCGAGCAACTTGAGGGTGGTGACCAGACCGCCGAGGTACAGCGGCAGGGCCTCCCAAATGACGTTGTAGTCGAAGATCATAGATCAGCCGCCCTTACGCCTACCGAGTAGCGCTTCTCAAGGTGACGCAGCGCCAGCAACGAGACACTGGTGATCACCAGGTACATCGCCGCCACTGCGAGGAAGAAGGTAAAAGGCTCGCGGGTGGCGTCGGCCGCCTGCTTGGCCTTGAACATCATGTCTTGCAGACCGACCACGGAAATCAGCGCGGTGGCCTTGGTCAACACCAGCCAGTTGTTGGTGAAGCCCGGAATCGCCAGACGGATCATCTGCGGCACCAGCACCCGGAAGAACACCTGGAAGCTGCTCATGCCGTACGCCATGCCGGCTTCGGCCTGACCTTTAGGGATCGCCATGAACGCGCCGCGGAAGGTTTCCGACAGGTACGCACCAAAGATGAAACCGAGGGTGCCGATACCGGCGGCCAGCGGGTTCAGGTCGATGTAGTCGTCATAGCCGAGCATCGGCGCAACGCGGTTGAGCAGGTCCTGACCGCCGTAGAAGATCAGCAGGATCAGCACCAGGTCGGGAATCCCGCGAATCACCGTGGAATACAGATCGCCCAGCCACGCCAGCCAGCGCACCGGCGACAGGCGCAACGCGACGCCGATCAGCCCGAGAACGATGGCCAGGGCCATGGACGACAAGGCGAGCTGAAGCGTCAGCCAAGCGCCATCGAGGATGACAGCCCCGTAGCCTTTCAACATGATTCAGGTCCTCGAAAGTTGGGATGAAAAAATGGCGCAAACCGCAGAGATCCTGTTGCTTGCGCCATTTCGGACGGGTCGAGCGACGTCTTTACTTGCCGTAAATGTCGAAGTCGAAGTACTTGTCCTGGATTGCCTTGTACTTGCCGTTTTCGCGGATGGCCGCGATGGCAGTATTGATCTTGTCTTTCAGGGCGTCGCCCTTGCGTACCGCGATGCCTACGCCGTCGCCGAAGTATTTGACGTCGGTGAACGCCGGGCCGACGAACGCGAAGCCTTTGCCGGCGTCGGTTTTCAGGAAGCCGTCATTCAACAGCGTAGCGTCCGCCACGGTGCCGTCGAGGCGGCCGGCGGCCACGTCGAGGTAGATTTCGTTCTGCGAGCCGTACGGCTTGATCTCGGCACCCAGCGGGGCCAGGACTTCGCGGGCGAAACGCTCGTGGATCGAACCACGCTGCACGCCGATGTTCTTGCCCTTGAGCTCGGCCAGACCTTCGCTGACCTGAGTGCCTTCCTTCATCACAAGGCGAGCCGGGGTGTTGTAGTACTTGTTGGTGAAGTCCACGGACTTCTTGCGGTCTTCAGTGATCGACATGGACGACAGGATCGCGTCGATCTTGCGCACTTTCAGTGCCGGGATCAGACCGTCGAACTCTTGCTCGACCCACTGGCACTTGACCTTCATTTCTTCGCACAGTGCGTTGCCGATGTCGTAGTCGAAACCGACGATGCTGCCGTCCGGCGCTTTGGAGGCGAATGGAGGGTAAGCCGCTTCGATACCGATTTTCAGAGGCTTTTCATCGGCGAATGTCGGCAGGGACAGCACGGACAGTGCCAGGGCGCCAAGCAGCACAAGTTTCTTCATCTTGGGACTCCATCGGTAAAGGGCAAAAACGGCAGAGTGAGCGACAGCCCAATATGCGAATGGGTGTAACGAAATCGATTGCTGCGTGCGTGGGACAGTTCCAGTCAAAACCGCGAAGGCTTCAACGCAAGCCACGACGAGCGAGTGATCGGCATTCTAACGACAGGCCCGAAGCCGATATTTCTTCAATGCGACAACTAATTACAGATGCACCGAGAAACCCGCTTGAGCACATTGACAGCCCTGCAATTTCATGCAAGAGCGAAAGACAGTGAACCGATCTATGCTGCAAATTGCGGGCCTATTATTCGCAAACCCTTCTAATCCGGCAAGCGCGGGGATGCGTCTTATTTTTCACCGGGGGTTTTGAGGCTCTAAAACGGGGCGATGCGTTTCCGGACGCCCCGTTGCGGAGCGGGCGGTTACACATTCAGTTACTTGAACGCTGACGGGTAACAGTGGGAATGGGCTGACGGAGCAATTCGATAATTATTGGCCGAAGATTCCCCCCCTAACTGATTGTTCCCACGCTCCGCGTGGTAACGCCTCCCTCGACGCTCTGCGTCCGCTCTTGGGACGCAGAGCGTCCCGGGCTGCATTCCCACGCAGAGCGTGGGAACGATCGACTCCACAAATGAAAAAGCCCCGCCCGGCGCGATGCCGGGCGGGGCTTTTCAGCCTTGAGACCCGCCGCTTACGCGACGTTCATGGTCTTGTGCGTATCGATCAGGTGTTGCACCACACCCGGATCGGCCAAGGTGGAAATATCACCCAACCCTTCGTACTCGGCCGTGGCGATCTTGCGCAGGATGCGGCGCATGATCTTGCCCGAACGGGTCTTCGGCAGCCCCGGCGCCCACTGGATCACGTCCGGCGAAGCAATCGGACCGATCTCCTTGCGCACCCAGTTCTTCAGTTCCAGACGCAGCTGCTCACTCGGCTCTTCGCCGTTTTTCAGGGTGACGTAGACATAAATGCCCTGCCCCTTGATGTCGTGCGGCACACCGACCACCGCCGCTTCGGCGACTTTCGGGTGAGCGACCATCGCGCTTTCGATCTCGGCGGTGCCCATGCGGTGGCCGGACACGTTGAGCACGTCGTCCACGCGACCGGTGATCCAGTAATAACCGTCGGCATCGCGACGGGCGCCGTCACCGGTGAAGTACATGCCACGGAAGGTCTTGAAGTAGGTGTCGACGAAACGGTCATGATCGCCATACAGCGTGCGCGCCTGACCTGGCCACGAATCGAGAATCACCAGATTGCCTTCGGCCTCGCCCTCGATGATGTTGCCGAGGTTGTCCACCAGCGCCGGCACCACACCGAAGAACGGACGTGCTGCAGAACCCGGCTTCATTGCATGAGCGCCCGGCAGCGGGCTCATCATGTTGCCGCCGGTTTCGGTCTGCCACCAGGTATCGACGATCGGGCAACGGGACTTGCCGACGTTCTTGTAGTACCAGTCCCAGGCTTCCGGGTTGATCGGCTCGCCCACCGAACCCAGCAGACGCAGGCTGCTGCCGTCCGCGCCTTCAACAGCGGCGGTGCCGGAGGCCATCATCGCGCGGATCGCGGTCGGCGCGGTGTAGAGGATGTTGACCTTATGCTTGTCGACGATCTTCGCCACCCGGGTGATGTCCGGATAGTTCGGCACACCTTCGAACAACAGCGTGGTCGCGCCGTTGGCCAGCGGGCCGTAGACGATGTAGGAGTGACCGGTGACCCAGCCCACGTCGGCGGTGCACCAGTAGATTTCGCCCGGACGGTAGTCAAACACGCGCTCGTGGGTCATGGCCGCGTACAACAGATAGCCACCAGTGGTGTGCTGAACGCCCTTCGGCTTGCCGGTGGAGCCGGAGGTATAAAGGATGAACAGCGCTTCTTCGGCGCCCATCTCTTTCGGCGCGCAGACGGTGCCCGCCACTTTCATCAGGTCTTCGTACCAGATGTCGCGGTGCTGGTTCCACTTGATGTCACCGCCGGTGCGCTTGCACACGATGACTTTCTGGATGCTGCTGGTTTCCGGGTTGGTCAGGGCGTCGTCGACGTTGGCCTTGAGGGAAATCTTCTTGCCGGCGCGGATGCCTTCGTCAGCGGTGATCACCACTTTCGAGCGGCAGTCGATGATGCGACCGGCCAGGGCTTCCGGCGAGAAACCGCCGAACACCACCGAGTGAATCGCACCGATCCGGGTGCAGGCCAGCATGGCGACCACGGCTTCGGGAATCATCGGCATATAAATGGTCACCACGTCGCCGCGGTGTACGTCCTGACCACGCAGGGCGTTGGCGAACTTGCACACTTGTTCGTGCAGTTCGCGGTAAGTGATGTTGCGGCTTTCGGAAGGATCGTCGCCTTCCCAGATGATGGCGACCTGATCGCCGCGCTCGGCCAGATGACGGTCGAGGCAGTTGTAGGAAACGTTCAGGGTGCCGTCGGCAAACCATTTGATATCGACATGGTGATCGTCGAACGAAGTCTGTTTCACCGTGGTGAAAGGCTTGATCCAGTCGAGGCGCTTGGCTTGTTCGCGCCAGAAGCCGTCAGGGTTGACGACCGACTGTTGGTACATGGCTTTGTAGGTCGCCTCGTCGGTCAGCGTATTGGCCAGAACCTCGGGACGAACGGGATACAGGGAAGCCGCACTCATCTTTCCTACCTCGGTGTAATAGTTGTTTTTGTATGACCCTGTTGTAGCCGGGGCGCCCGTATAGAACCATTCGACGATGGTAGTAACAAGCCCCTACAAAACATCCAGAAATGCCCGGAACACCCCTGAAGCAAACGACGCAACCCTTGTGGGAGCTGGCTTGCGAGCGATTCAGACGACCCGGTTTCCCGAGAAAGCCGCAGCGGTGGTCACACGATATCCAGCGATTGTTACCAAATCTGCCAAAGGTGTTTATCAAAACCGGGTCTGTTTACCCCTACTCCGCCTCCCTAAAATTCACCTCGCCGACAAGGCAAAGCGATTAACAAGGTTACAGCCCCCACGAAGGCCGTTAATCCAGTTCTGAAGTAACAAAGCAAAACGATGAAGTTCCACACGCAACCCCAAAAAGGTTGCGTGACCCCACTCGACCTCAAGAAGGTAAATTTCAAATGAAAGCTTTATTGGTTCTGGCCCTCAGCAGTCTGTGCGCAACCGCCATGGCAGACGAGGTTCCGACTGATGTCGCACAGCAACAACCCGCCATCGAGGAATACACTTACTCCACTCACCTGGACATCGCCAAAGTTGTTTCCATGAGCGAAGTTCCAAATGTCTGCGAAGTAGTACCGATGAAAATGGAGTACGACGACTCCAAGGGTCAGCGTCACATCCTGCGCTACAGCATCATGGGCAACGGCTGCACCAATTGATGTTTTGAGACTGCACCGAATCGGATCGCTCAGCGCAACATCGAGGGTCGATTCCAGCCCGGCTTCGGTCGGGCTCAGTTGTGTTTGAAGCGGCGCAAAAGGGTTGCAAAACACAAGATATAGTGAAAAACCCGGTTTTTTGCTCGTTTTTTGAGCAATCAATCACACGCCAAAAAATTAATGAAAAAAAATTCTCCGGGGCCAATCCCGGCGAAAGCCCTGTAAACCCTCGCTCCGAACGAAATCACCTTCGCGCTCGACCACCCTGCGCTGTTTCGCCCTCCCCCACGCGGTTGTTTTTTTCCCTATAATGCCGCCCCATCGGGTCAGCAATATTCCCTTACAGGGATCAAAGCCATTCTGAAGCCCCGCAGCAGCGTCAACGCTGACTCGCGCCCGTCAGAGGCTCTCGGAAACCCGAAAAAAATTTCTGTTTATTGCCTGCGTAGCACCGCTGCAAAAAACGACATCCAACGCGGCCTGTACGGCCGTGTGAAAAACCAACCCATCAGTTTTCACACGGGCACAGGCCCTCACGCAGGAGACGACACGTCATGCTGAGCTGGGACGAATTCGACAAAGAAGACAGTGAAGAAGCAGTAGTGAAAGGCGCCAACGCCGGCCACGCTAGCGAAGCCAACATGGACCGCCTCGACAGCGCCGGCGGTGCCGCCGCCCTCGAAGCCCGTGCCGTGACCGCCGAAGACTCGGCCGCCGTGGCCCGCGCCAAGGCTGCACTGGATTCCCTCGACGTCGCCGAAGGCCTCGCCGAACTCGAAGGCTCCGCCGCCCGTGTCGCCGTTGACGAAAAGCGCATGATCAACTGCCGCGCCGACCTCAACCAGCTCGTGCCATTCAAGTACGACTGGGCCTGGCAGAAATACCTGGACGGCTGCGCAAACCACTGGATGCCGCAAGAAGTCAACATGACCGCCGACATCGCCCTCTGGAAAAACCCGGAAGGCCTGACCGACGACGAGCGCCGCATCGTGATGCGCAACCTCGGCTTCTTCTCCACCGCCGACTCCCTGGTTGCCAACAACCTGGCCCTGGCCGTGTACCGCCTGATCACCAACCCGGAATGCCGCCAGTACATCCTGCGCCAGGCCTTCGAAGAGGCGATCCACACCCACGCCTACCAGTACTGCATCGAATCGCTGGGCATGGATGAAGGCGAGATCTTCAACATGTACCACGAGATCCCGTCGGTCGCGAAAAAAGCCGCCTGGGGCCTGAAATACACCCGCGCCATCTCCGACCCGGAATTCAACACCGGCACCGTAGAGACCGACAAAGAACTGCTGCGCAACCTGATCGCCTACTACTGTGTTCTGGAAGGCATCTTCTTCTACTGCGGCTTCACCCAGATCCTCTCCATGGGCCGCCGCAACAAAATGACCGGCGTCGCCGAGCAGTTCCAGTACATCCTGCGCGACGAATCCATGCACCTGAACTTCGGCATCGACGTGATCAACCAGATCAAAATCGAAAACCCGCACCTGTGGGACGCCGAAATGAAGGAAGAAGCCTCGCAGATGATCCTGCAGGGCACCCAACTGGAAATCGAATACGCCCGCGACACCATGCCTCGCGGCGTACTGGGCATGAACGCAGCGATGATGGAGGACTACCTGAAGTTCATCGCTAACCGTCGTCTGTCGCAGATCGGCCTTAAAGAAGAATATCCAGGGACCACTAACCCGTTCCCTTGGATGAGCGAGATTATGGACTTGAAGAAAGAGAAGAATTTCTTTGAGACTCGTGTGATCGAATACCAAACTGGTGGTGCGTTGAGCTGGGACTAATAGTCTCGCTCGCCACGATTTGATGACTGCTGCTTGAGTCGTCAAATTCAGAAAGCAAAAGCCCCGATTTTATCGGGGCTTTTTTTATAGGCGACTGGTAATCCTTTTCCATCCCTACGTGGCAGCGCTCAATCTCCTACAGCACTTACAGCCGCTTCGCATTGAAGCCAACTGCAAGCACCTCTAAGCTCAATTGCAGGTGCCTAAGAAACACCCAACGTAGAAAGCTTGGCCAGTTACACAGACGCACATGTCGTCGGTGGAACTGCCCCGCTCGTTGGGATTTCTTCAGTCCACTCTACGTTGGGGTCAGGCCCTCCAAAAATCTAAACGTAGAGGTAATGGATATGCCTAATCCTTTTTCTGTAACAGTCTTCTCACGTCACAACCTCGCTCTACATGCCCTTCTGCTCGAAAACCAAACGTGGTTCTGCGCTCGCGATGTCGGCCGCTTGATGGGTTTCCATCTGTGCGAACGCATGGTCAACAAGCTAGATAAAGATCAACGTCGCGTTTTGTGGATTGAGTATTTTCGGCAACCTGAAAAGCAGTTAATGCTCAGCGAGTCAGGTGTGTATGCGCTGCTGGTGTATCACTACGTCCCAGGGAATCGCTTGTTACGTGAGTGGTTAACTCTGCAGGTGGTGCCGGCCTTGCGCGATGCAGAGCACTCAGGACATTCAGAACGACCGATATTGAGTTTGTTGGATTGGCCGGAGATGTCGTTGAGTCTGTTGCATTGGCAGGATGAAGGCTGGATTCGGCTGCGGGATATGCCTTACCTGCTGAGCGATCAGACGCAACGGCAAAGACCGGGGAAGCCTTGGTGGCGAAAGGTTGCGCAGGTGTTTCAGTCTTCGAGGCATTCCATGGGCTAGTGATGGTGGTTGTAGGACTTCGCGAGATTCGTCGTTATTTTCTGTAGGAATTTTCGTAGACAGCTGTGATGGCCACTCAGTATCGTCCGAGGGTTTTCAACCCTCGGCGATTGTATGGATACGGAAAAAACTAATAGCGACTGGAGTGACGTAGAGATTCAGGCTGCGGTCGATGCCTACCTCAAGATGCTGGCGCGTGAGCAGAGCGGCCAGAAATTCGTCAAGACTGAGGAAAATCGCATTCTGCGAGAAGGCCCACTCGCCAGCCGGACGAAGGGTTCTGTCGAATTTCGGATGCAGAACATTTCTACCGTGTTGGTAGAAATGGGTCGAAAGCGTATTGAAGGCTATAAACCTGCCAAGAATGTTGGTGCGAATGTAGCGCGTAGCATCCGTAAAGCACTTGATGATTCCACCGTTCTGACGCTTGAAGATTCTGATCCAACTGCGGACGAAGCGTTACTGGAACAACGCGCAGACAAATTTGAGCGAACGCAATTTGATTACGTCCCCCAAGGGATAAAGACACCTCTCCAAACGACGGCCACCAGAAAGGTTTACTTTCGTGATCCCGAATTGAGGGGCTGGGTTCGTCAGGAAGCCAATGGGAAGTGCGAAGGTTGTGGCGAAGAAGCGCCATTTAAGAAAAATGGAAAACCGTTTCTTGAAGCTCATCACGTAAAGCATATGTCGCAAGAAGGATCGGACCAGCCTTCGAATGTCGTGGCGCTGTGTCCCAACTGTCACCAACGTTGCCACCATTCGGATGACAGAGAGGCTTTCACTGCTTGGCTGTATGACAACGTTGGAAGACTCGAAAGGGAATAATCGCGGTTTATCTGACTAATCGCGCTTGCTGACTTTCGGGCTGCTTTGCGGCCCAGCGGGAGCTGGCTCACTCACACAGACTTTGCATCATCCCGAAAACAATCAGTGCAACCCACCCCACCACCCGCTATTAATACCCCTCCCCCACTCAAGGACCCGAGCCCCACCATGAAATTCGACCTCGCCTACTGCCTCAGCCTCGACGACAAGTTGTCGATCTATGACGTTCGCGATCTCAATTTCGATGAGACGGTGGCGTTCGATTCCGCCAAGGAGCACTTCCAGTGCCCCAACGACGCTTGTCGTGCGGCGTTCGATGCCTCCAACGAGTTGGGCACGTTCAACGCCAAGAACGTGAATTACGTGCGCACGCCGCACTTCAAGAATCTGCCCGGTACGCAGCATGTGGCGGGTTGTCCGTATGTGAGTGTGAAGACGTCGGCGTCTGGGGTTGAGGCGGCGGATGGGGAATCGGATGACGGGCGGGAGGAGCATTTCCCGTCGGAGTTGTTGCTGACGCGTCGTGAGTATGTGCGCAAGCCTGCCGCGCCAGCGGGGGTGGCGGATGTGTTGCGGGATGATCCGGTGCGGGTGGCGGCTACTCCCTCAAAAGAGTCGCCGAGTCGTGAGACGGCGCCGGACAAGACCAGTGTCTTCGCTCACCCCGTGGAGTGTTTTGTGTCGAACTTCGCGGACAAGGATTTGCTCAAGCGCATGCCGTTGAAGATTGGCGAGCATACGGCGCCGTACAGTTCGTTCTTCAAGAAGATCGAATACCTGACGGACAACAAGGGGCTGATTTACTGGGGCCGGATCAAGAAGATCGAGGACTTTCACAGCGCCAGTTTCCGGATCGATTTCGAGGACAAAGTCTGGTTCAAGAAGCCGGATGACAGCAAGAAGAAACCTTATCCGGTCAGTGTCTATCTGAACAAAAAGCTGATCGACAACTACCGCAAGCGCAAGGCGTTTCTGGAAGAGATCAAGCACGCGATCGACAGTGATAAGGAGTTGTTCTGCTTCTTCTATGGCGTGACGCCGGAGTTGAAACAGGTGCCGGGCAAGAAGAACCCCGAAAAGCCTTTCGAGGTCTTCAATGCCAATATCGAGAACCTGGATCACTTCATCATTCGTGAAGCGCCGGGTTTGGCGTGATGGTTAGCCCTGGGGCAGTTGCAGTTTGACGGCGCCGGGGTGTTGCTTGACGACTGAGTACGGCAGGATGCTCCAGTCTACGAATCCGCACACTGCCGCGACGTGGGGATACGACGGATCAAACTTGATGCCCTGCTCCGTGAAGTACCACCCCATGAATTGCCAGGGATCGCTCTCGTCGTAGTGACAGTCGTTATCGCCCTCTGCAGTGACGGTCATTTGCCGGGGATACAGTTTCAGCAACTGTGCGACCAGCCAGGGCGCCAACTCTGTAGTCCGGTATTTCGACCAGGCATCAGAAGAACCGGGTGAGCCTGCATTGAAATCATCGTGTTGTTCATAGTGCAGCGGCTGACCTTGCCCTACCCACAAAACGTCCTCGAGCGTCAGTGTCTGACCGGTTGTGGCATCGAAGTTGAGCGCGTCGTTGCTTTGGTCCGGGTAGGCGCCGCCACAGTAATAATCCGTTGAAATCCGCACACTCATAACCGAAGGCGTCATCCACAGAGGTTGGCTGGATTGAGAGTAGTCACCCGAACAACTGAAATACGCGATCACCTCTCCCCACAATCGGCCCATCAATTGTTGGTTGATGCGTTGGCGCACTTGCGGGGAATAACCGGACACCACTTCAAAAAGCGAAGCTTGTGATTTGGGCTCGCTCCACCATTGCAGTGTGTAGCCCATGAAAGTTTCGGTTTTGCCCTTTTGCAGTTTCATTCCTTGCAGCCGCAGATACTCGTATGGAGCCTTCTCACGCAGGCTGACGATATAGGGCAATGCGTCGACGGGGGCTTGCGGAATCATTGCGGGCTGCAATTCAACCTTGAGGGTTTTCCCGGCTGGATTACTCCACTCACCGGACCAATTGCTCCCGATCGCGTGTAAACGAAGCGTTGGACGGGAGTCCCCGTCCATCATCGAACCTTCGCTAAGTTCGAGCGTGTCCCCATCCCTGGAACCTTCGAGTTCCAGATCCTTGCGGTACTTCTGGTAGAAGTAACGCCCCTCTCCCGTTCGGGTATTCATCTCCAGAACGATCGCCGTCTTACCCAGCGTTCCCGTGTAAACCTGCGTAGCGTTTTCAGCCCATGCCAGAGGATGGAAAAAAACGGCGAGTACTAAAATGCCGGAAAAGCGCAACAATCCGTGGAACATCAATTCTTCCTTGAGCCAGCGGGCAAATGCCGCAAAAAGTGACCGTGGATTATGTCGATGTTGTAGCGGGGAATCGAGCTTCGTCCGGATCAGCTCACGCACATACTGATCATCACAATCACCAGCAACCCGATATACACCCACGCATGCACCCGATCCGGTATCCGCCCGATCCACCGCGTGGCCAATCGAATCCCCAGCATCGAACCCAACGTCAGCACCCCAAACGCCAGCAGATCCACATAGCCGATAAACCATGGCCCGAGGTCTGTCTCGCTGAACCCCGCCATCAGCATGTACGTCAGCGTCCCCGCCAATGCCACCGGTACGCTCAGCGGATTGGCCATCGAAGTCGCCTGCGACATGGTCAACCCGCAACGCCGCAACAACGGCACAGTCATGACGCTTCCTCCTACGCCGAGAAAGGTCGCGATGGCGCCAATGCCTACCCCACCGCCGGACGTTTCCACCGTTCCCAATCGCCGTGGGATGACGCCTTCGGACCGTGTGAGAAAGCCGCGTCGCAGCAGGCAATCGACAATCGTCACGCCGAGGTAGGCGATGAAGGCATAGCGAATGACCTCACCGCTCACCCACACCGCCGCGACGGCACCGACAATAGAGCCCAATCCTATGAACCCGCCTAAGGGCCACAGGTAATCCCGGATCAGGTTGCCGGCGCGGCGGTGTTTGTCGGTCGCTATCAGGGCGTTGACGATCATCACGCAGGTCGAGGTGGCGACGGCAATATGCATGGCGGATTGGCCAATCGGGTCGTCGGCGCCGTGGCTGGCGGTGAGCATGCGGTACAGCAGCGGCACGACGACGAAGCCGCCGCCGAAGCCGAAGAGCACGGCGGTGACGCCGGCCAGGCAGCCGAAGAGTGTCAGCAAGAGGTAGAACATGGCGCGTCGTCCATTGCTTGGGAGCTGTCGACTGTAGAGCCGCGGCGCTTGGCCTGCTTCAGCAAGTCAGCCAATAATGTTTGCGTTTACGCCAATTGCCGGGTGCCGCTCGATGCGCAATGTTTCGATCAATCTGCTGGATGACACGCCGCGCCCGGTGGTGGCGATCGGTACGGATTATTCCCACGGCTATCTGTTGCCACGTCATACGCATCGGCGGGCGCAATTGTTGTACGGCGCGACCGGCGTGATGCAGGTCAGCACGCATGACGGCAACTGGGTAGTGCCGCCGCAGCGTGCGGTGTGGATTCCGCCGGGGGTGGCGCATGAGGTGTTGATGCTGGGGGTCAGCACTCGCAGTTTGTATATCGAGCCGGGGGCAGTGGATCTGGGTGAGCGTTGTCAGGTGATCAGTGTGTCGCCGTTGATGCGGCACTTGTTGATGGAGGCCGTCGAGCTGCCACTGGCGTATGACCTGACCGGTCGCGACGGTGCGCTGATCGATTTGTTGCTGCATGAATTGCTGCGCAGTGCACCGTTGCCGCTGCACATTCCGCTGCCGTCTGACGGAAGACTGCTCGAACTGTGTCAGACCTTTCTGCATCAGCCGAATGCCCACCAATCACCCCAGCAGTGGGCCGATCAACTGCACGTAAGCTTGCGCACCTTCAACAGACTGTTTCGTCAGCAAACCGGCCTGAGTTTCAGTCAATGGCGCCAGCGCGCCTGTGTGGTACTGGGGCTGGCACGACTGGCGGCGGGTGAAGCGGTGACACGGATTGCCCTGGATTTCGGTTATGACAGTCCGGCGGCGTTCTCGACGATGTTCCGCCGAATCCTCGGTCAGGCACCGTCCGTCTGGTTGGAGCCGGCGAACTAGGGCAAATCAAAAAATGCGTTTGATCCCGGCCGAAAACAACTGTACAAAAACACAGTACATTTTCTATCAGCACTCTCGAGCCCGGAGCACACCATGGCCTCTTCAGCGATGAACCTCATCCTCGAACGTATCGCCCTTTTCCAGTTCACCCCGACCCACTGCGTCCAGGCCCGAGGAATGCTGGGCTGGAGCGTGGAACAACTGTCACGGGAGGCAGGGGTTTCGATAGACGACATCCAGCGGTTTGAAGCACAGCAGGACGTGGTGGATTCGGCGCGGCTGGCGTTGACCTATCGGTTTGAGGCGCAGGGGTTGGTGTTTTTTCCGGGGTTTGCGCCGGGGCGTTCGACAAGCATCAAAGGGACCACGGCCGAGTCGGTGGAACGTGGGAATTTTGCGATGGCAGACTGAGGACTCAGGACTTGATCGAAATGGAAGAAAGCACAGGTAACGTTTATCAAGACCTAAGCGTTGGTGATGCATACGAGATGCAGGCCAAGGCAGAAGCGGTGATGAAGTTGTCTGCACTGATGGAAACTGCGCAGATGAGCGGAATTGAAGCGGCGGAGAAACTTGAGATATCGCTGGAGAAACTAGAGGGCATGCTCCGAGGACGATTCCGCGATATACCATCCGCCACAATTTCAAAGTACCTGAATCAGATTTCGGTAAAAGAAGCCTGAAAGAGCGGTTCGCTCCGATGGGGAGCGAGCCCGAGAAACTCGTCAGGCCCCTTGAACCACCGCCTCACTCTCCCCTTCAACCTCCAACCACCACGCATTCCCGCGTTGCGGTTGTGCCAGGTTGAACGCCTCGCCCATTTGAGGGGTGGTAATGGAAACACTGCGCTCCCAGGCCAGCGCCAGAATGCGATCAAACGGTTCATGCCAGGCATGCATCGCCAGATCGAACGTGCCGTTGTGGATCGGGAATAACCAGCGGCCCTTGAGGTCGATGTGGGCTTGCAGGGTTTCTTCCGGTTGCATGTGCACGTGGGGCCATTCGACGTTGTAGGCGCCGGTTTCCATCAGGGTCAGGTCAAACGGGCCGTACTGTTCGCCGATGCGTTTGAAGCCGTCGAAGTAGCCGCTGTCACCGCTGAAGAAAATCCGTGTGTCGCCGTGGATGATCACCCAGGAAGCCCACAGGGTCTGGTTGCCATCGAACAGACCGCGACCGGAAAAATGCTGCGACGGGGTGGCGATGAAGCGGATGCCGGCGACTTCGGTGCCCTGCCACCAGTCGAACTGGTGGATCTTGTCGGCATCGATGCCCCATTTGATCAGGGTGTCGCCGACGCCCAGCGGGGTCAGAAAGACGTTGACCTTGTCGGCCAGTTTCAACACCGCTTCGTAGTCGAGGTGGTCGTAGTGGTTGTGCGACAGGATCACCGCTTCGATCGGCGGCAATTCGTCGATGCTGATCGGTGGTTGGTGAAAGCGTTTCGGCCCGGCCCATTGCACCGGCGAGGCACGCTCGGCGAACACCGGGTCGGTGATCCAGAATTTGTCTTGCAGTTTGAGCAGCAGGGTCGAGTGACCGAGGCGATAAACGCTGTGGTTGGGCGCCGCGATCAGGTCCGCGCGGGTCAGTGGCTGCACCGGAATGGCCGCGGCCGGCCGGCTGTTGCGCGGTTTGTGGAAGATCATGTTCCACATGATTCGTAGCATCTTACGCACACCTTCACGCTGCACCGGCGCATGGTTGCGGAATACGCCTTCGGCTTGACGCGAAGGTTCAGGAGTTTGACTGCCCGCAGAAGCAATGGATTTGGCCATGACTGAATGACTCCGGAAACACCGCGCAATTCACGGATTCCCACGGTGGGACGATAATGGCCAAGGCACGCACGCATCAGCCGGACATCTGGTTTTAGGTTGCACCGATTAACGCAGCATTACACTGACCGGTGTACTTTCTAGGTTGCATCAATCCTGGTGACAAGTAAACTGCCGAGTGTAATTTCACCCTTTTCCTGCCGAATCGAATTTATGACAGCCCCCCAGCGCCTCACCGACCGTAAACGCGAAGCCATCATCCAGGCCGCGATCACCGAATTCCGTACCAACGGTTTCGAGGTCACTAGCATGGACAAGATTGCGGCCACTGCCGGGGTGTCGAAGCGCACGGTGTACAACCATTTCCCCAGCAAGGAAGAGCTGTTCGCCGAAATTCTCAACCAGTTGTGGGCACGGATCAGCACCGAGCAAGCCGTGTCGTACCAGCCCGACCAGCCATTGCGCGATCAATTGCGAACGATGCTGCTGGCCAAACTGCAGACGATGGCAGACGACAACTTCATGAACCTGGCCCGGGTCGCCATCGCCGCCGCGATCCACTCCCCCGAGCGCGCGCAAAACATGGTGGCGCGCATGGGCGAACGTGAGGAAAGCGTGACCGTGTGGATTCGTGCCGCCCAGGCCGACGGTCGGTTGAAACCGGTTGATCCGGAGTTCGCCGCGCATCAGGTGCAGGGGTTGTTGAAGGCGTTTGCATTCTGGCCGCAGATCTCCATGGGCCAGCCCTCACTCGACAGCACCACGCAAAATGCCGTGGTCGACTCTGCACTCGATATGTTTCTGGCCTGTTATCAGCTCTAGACAAGGACCTGCGCCACGGTAAATGGCTCATAAGGACACTGAATTTTCCCGCTGGAATAAATGACAATGTCTGCCTTTGGCCGATGAACGGTCTGTCTGAAGAATGACACTGCAAAGTGTTTCAGAATGAATCTGGCGCAGAACATCATGGAAAACCAACGCGGCAAAGGCTTGTCATTCGCCAAGCGCATTTACTTGCCACGGGCCATCGGGTTGGGCATCGGTTTTTTCAGTGTCGGTGCCGCGCTGTATCCGTTGAACATACCGGGCTGGCTCTGGGCGCTGTTGCTGTTCAACGGTTTTCTCTGGCCTCACGTGGCCTATCAATGGTCGACCCGCTCGGCTTTCCCCTATCGCGCCGAACGCCGCAACCTGCTTTATGACTCGGTTTGCGGCGGCTTCTGGACCGCGTGCTTCCAGTTCAATCCGCTGACCACAGTAACCATTCTGTCGATGATGACCATGAACAACGTGGCCGCCGGCGGCCAGCGCCTGTTCCTGCTCGGCGCCCTCGCTCAGGTGATCGGCGTGCTGCTGGGCTGGTCGGTGTTCGGCGTCCATTTCACCCTGACGGCCACGCCGATTCAGGTTTGGGCCTGCCTGCCAATGCTGACCCTTTATCCGTTGGCGCTGGGCATGGTCTGTTACCGGTTGGCGATCAAACTCGCCGAACACAAACGCACCCTGAGCGCCCGAAGCCGCACCGACAGCCTGACCGGCCTGCTCAACCACGGCGCCTGGAAAGACCTGCTGCATCTCAAGTTCCAGCAGTGCCGACAACACAATTCCCAAGCCATTCTGGCGCTGATCGACATCGATCATTTCAAGTCGATCAACGACAGTTACGGGCACATCGTCGGCGATGCGGTGCTGCGGCAATTGAGTCGCGAGCTGAAATTCGTGCTCGACGAAAGCGAACTGGCCGGGCGTTACGGCGGCGATGAATTCTGCGTGATATTGCCCAACCTGCCACTGAACAAGGCCGAAGCACTCATGGAGCAATTGCGTCAGGGAATGGATCGTTATCGCCACCCCGACGTCGCCGAACTGCGCGTCAGCCTGAGCATCGGCCTCGCCCGCTATCAGACCTTATACGCCGACGCCCTTGAGTGGTTCGACGATGCCGACAAGGCGCTATACACCGCCAAGCACGCGGGACGTAACACGATCAGCGTAGCGTTGAGCCGATCCGGCGCCTGAAAAAACTTGTACAAAATTGAAAAAAATCGATTTCTTGTACAAGTTTATAAAGTTTTGTATAAGTGAACCCGCCAGCCTGGATGCTGGCACACTGCTGCCAGCCATCGACATGTCTGGCTGACTGACGCGGAAACAGGGAACCCACTATCAGCCCTATTTCCAGAGTGCCTCCAGCATGTTTTTCAATCGCCACAAGACCGTCCTCGCCGATCTCCAAAACACCATTACCGAACAGTCCAGTCTGCTGGAAGCGATCAACCGCTCCATGGCGGTGATCGAATTCGATCTCGACGGCGTCGTGCTCAGTGCCAACGACAATTTCCTGAAAACCATGGGCTACACGGCTGAACAGGCGATCGGCCAGCCCCATCGCCGCTTCTGCCCGCCAGCGTTTGCCAATGGCCATCAATACACAGAGTTGTGGTCGCGATTGAAAAGCGGCCAGTTTCAGTCCGGCACCTTTGAACGAATCGACAGCCAAGGCCGACCGATCTGGCTCGAGGCCAGCTACAACCCGATCAAGGATGCCTCGGGCCGGGTAGTGAAAGTGGTCAAATACGCCATGGACGTCACCACCAAAGTCCAGCAGGAAAGTGAAGCCAACGCCAAGTTGCAGGCCATTGATCGCGCCATGGCGGTGATCGAATTCGATCTCGACGGTAATATCCTCACTGCCAATCAGAATTTTCTGACGCGCATGGGTTACACACTCGCCGAGCTGAAGGGCAAGCATCATCGGCTGTTCTGCCCGGCGGATCTGGTCAACAGCAGCGACTATCAGGACTTCTGGCGCCGGTTGAACCAGGGCGAGTTGTTTCAGGGGCAGTTCGAACGCATCGACAAACGCGGCCAGACCGTGTGGCTGGAAGCCAACTACAACCCGGTCTACGACGCCGCCGGCCGCTTGTGCAAAGTCGTAAAATTCGCCTCCGACGTAACCGCCCGGGTCGAGCAGCATGAGCAGGATGCACGCAGCGCCAGTGCCGCTTATCACATCTCCGTCGCCACCCGAAAAGTCGCCGAGCAAGGCACGCAAGTGATCCAGCAAGCGGCCAGTGAAATGCGCGAAATCGCCGACGACATTGCCGAGTCATCCACACTGATTGCGCAACTGGGCGAGCGCTCCGAACAGATCACCGCCATCGTCAACACCATCCGCGCGATTGCCGACCAGACCAACCTTTTGGCCCTGAACGCCGCCATCGAAGCCGCCCGTGCGGGCGAGCAGGGTCGCGGCTTTGCGGTGGTGGCCGATGAAGTGCGGCAGTTGGCGGCGCGCACCAGCGGCTCGACGGCAGAGATTTCCAATATGATCGGCCTGATCCAGAGTGAAACCCGTCAGGCGATCAAGAGCATGGACGGCACCCGGGGTCGCGCAGCACAGGGTGTTGAACTGGCGGATCAGGCCGGCACGGTAATCCTGCAGATTCGTGACGGCGCCAGCGAGGCGGTGGAAGCCGTAAGCATGTTCGCCAATGAGCGGGCGCGAGGATGAAATCCGCCACCATCGGCTAGCCCCCCGGCGCTGGCATCTCTTTCGGGAGCCAGCTGCCAGCGCTGGGCACAAGCTCCACGGCGCGGGACTATAGTGTCTTCAGTCCCAAGCGTCACCGAGCCCATCATGACTATCAAACATCCCGAATCGCCTTCCCCTGCCGCCGCCGATCACCTGCGCTTCCACCGCCCCCACGCCCATCTCAACACGACGTTCGGCAACGACAAGTTCGCCTTGCGCGCCGAGGCGTTTGCACGATTCTTCGGCACACCGACCTTTCTCGGCGCACAGACTCTGATTGTGGTGCTCTGGATGGGGCTCAACGTCAGCGGCGTAACCGGGTTCGACGCTTACCCGTTCATCCTGTTGAATCTTGCGTTCAGTCTGCAGGCCGCCTATGCCGCCCCGCTGATTCTGCTGGCCCAGACCCGTCAGGCCGCACGGGACAAAGCGCAATCAGAGGCCGACGCACAGCATCGTGAGGCGCTGGCGGTGGCCAACAGCGAACGCCAGGCGGAGGCGGCGAAGAACACTGCGCAACTGCTCGAATTACTGCAGCAGAACACACACCTGACCGAGATGACCAAGGACCTGACCGAGCGCATCGAAATCCTCACACGCGAAGTTCATCAGCACATCCTGCAACAGGAACAACGCCCTTCGTCATGATTCCTCTTCAGGCCAGACGCAACGCCCGCCCCAATTCATCAAACAACGTGACCACCGAGCGCAATGCGCGGCAGTCCGGGCGGGTCAGCAACCACAGCGCGGTGTCATAACCGTGCAAGGGTTCGCTCAGAGCTTGCAGCCCTTCGTTGATGAGAAAGTCCGGCAACGCCGCCACGCCCAGTCCGGCGCGGACCAGTTCGGTCACAGACAGCATGCTGTTGCAGCGATAACTTGGCGTCACACCCGGCAACTGCTGACGGCGCCAGGCAACGGTCGGGTGATCGGGCAGAAAGTCGTCCGTGGCGATCCAGGTCAGCGCTGCCAGATCGGCCGCTTCAACCTTTTGTAGATAACGCGGACTGGCGCAGACCCGGTAGGAAATCTTCGCCAGCTCCCGTCCGACCAGATGCTCCGGCGGTGTACGCGTCAGGCGCACGGCGATGTCGGCATCACGACGGCTGAGGTTGGCGAAATCGTTGGACGTGCTCAGCTCGATGGTCAGCGCCGGGTAGTTCGGCATGAACTGCGCCAGCGCCGGCAGCAACAGACTTTGCAACACCGAGTCGGTGCAGGTCAGGCGCACCGTGCCGCTGACCACTTCACCGCCCTGCTCCACACCAATACGCGCCGCTTCCAGTGCTTGTTCAGCACGTTCGGCCTGCTCGGCCAGGGTTTGCGCGAGGCTGGTGGGCAGGTAACCGGCGCGGCTTTTTTCGAACAGTTGCTGACCCAGTGCAGCTTCCAGTCGGCGCACGGCGCGAAACACCGTCGACACATCGACCTTCAGCAGCTGCGCGGCCCGGGCCAGAGAGCCGCCGCGCACCAAAGCGAGGATCAGGGCCAGATCCGGGAAATCCAGTCGGTATTGCGTGGCTGCATTGATCACTTGGGCAAACGCCAATTTTGAGTGCGTGAACGCCAATCTATAGTGAGCGCCATCACTCAACAAGCACAGCGAGTACTCATGGAACCCAGAGCCCTGCGCATCGCCCTGATCGGTGATTACGATCCGCAAGTCACCGCCCACCAGGCCATCCCGGTCGCCCTTGGTCTGGCGACGGAGCACCTTCGCCATCCGGTCGATTTCGAATGGTTGGCCACCGACCGAATCCTGCCCGAGACGCCGCTGGAATATTTCGACGGTTTCTGGTGTGTGCCGGCCAGCCCCTACAAAAGCGAAGTCGGTGCACTGCGAGCCATTCGTTTTGCCCGCGAACAGCAGCGCCCTTTCCTCGGCACCTGTGGCGGTTTTCAGCATGCGGTGCTGGAGTTTTCCCGCAACGTACTGGGCTGGGCCGACGCCGAGCATGGCGAAACTTCACCTGACTCGAGCCGTGCGGTGCTCTCGCCCCTGACGTGTTCACTGGTGGAAGCGGTGGACAGCATCCATCTGGTGCCCGGTTCGTTGATCGCCAAGGCGTACGAAACGTCGGAGATTCGCGAAGGCTATCGCTGCCGCTATGGTGTGAATCCGCAGTTCGAACGGGAGTTGCTGATCCATGATCTGCACGCCGTGGGTCACGATTCGGCAGGTGATCTGCGCGCCATCGAACTGAAAAACCATGTGTTCTTTGTCGCGACGCTGTTCCAGCCGGAACGCGCAGCACTCAAGGGGCAATTGCCACCGCTGGTGCGGGCGTTTGTCGAAGCCTGCGCGGAGCAACCTCGATGAAACCGAACACTGAATGCTTCGCCGTGATCTTCACCTCGACCCGCACCGAGGGTGACAACGGCTACACCGAGGCCTCCGAGCGCATGATGCAATTGGTGGCCGAGCAACCGGGTTTTCTCGGTATCGATTCGATCCGGGGCGCGGACGGCGTGGGGATTACGGTTTCGTACTGGGAGAGTGAGGCGGCGATTCTGGCCTGGCGCGAGCATCCAGAGCACCGGGTGATTCAGGCGCGCGGGCGGGCGGAATGGTATTCGGCGTTTCATACGCGGGTGTGTCGGGTGGAGCGGGAGTATCGGTTTGCGAGGTGAGTAAAAAGGTGTACTCACTGGCCTCTTCGCGGGCAAGCCCGCGATGAAGCCAGAAAAGTCACAGCAGAACCTCAGCCCTTCACCAGACTGCGCACCGCCTCAATTTCCGGCACTTCGCGTTTATTCATGTAAACGCGCAACGGCTCGGTGATATTGATCCGGTCGTCGATGTGCTGATCGAGCAGCAATTGGATCAACTCGCGCTTCAACGTCATGGTCTGTTCGGTGGCCGGTGCCCAGACGAATTCGCTGGCGGGAATAATGCCGTCATCGGCCACGTCCATGCCGAACGAGTCCTCACTGAAGCGCACGATGTACTGGCCGGTCTTGCGGTTGAGGCCGACGAAGCCCTTGAGGTCGTCGGCCGCCTGGCAGATGAGTTGCGATGTGATGCGCATGGTAAACCTCACGAAAAGGATCGATGGTCTACACGCAGGGCAATGAGAGGCGCGCCCTCTGCCGGGGCGGTTGCCGTGCCCAAGCGTACTGCAAACGAACGCACAAAAGTGCGGAAATATTCGTTTTCAGTACGTTTATGTCGGTCTCGCGATAGCACGTTTTCGTTTGAGTTGCTAAAAGGTACATCTTCGAAAATACCTGCGAAAGGACCTCGACATGCCCGCCACGTTCACCAAAAGCGCACTGCTGCTGAGCCTGATGCTCGGCCTCGGCCAGGCTCATGCCGCCGCCCAGCCAAGCCCTGCTGCGCTCGCTGCCTCCGAGGGCATTCCGCGTCCGGCGGTGATCGCCCACCGTGGCGCGTCCTTCGATGCCCCGGAATCCACCGCCGCCTCCTACAAACTGGCCCGCGACCTGGGCGCCGATTACCTGGAAATGGACTTGCAGCGCAGCAAGGACGGCGTGCTGTTCGCCCTGCACGATGACAATCTGCAGCGCACCACCGACGTCGCCACCAAGTTTCCGGAGCGCAAGGACAGCCCGGCCAATGCCTTCACCATGGCCGAACTGAAAACCCTCGACGCCGGCAGCTGGTACAACACCAAGTACCCGGATCGCGCGCGTCCGTCCTACGTTGGTCTGAAGATTCTGACCCTGGACGAAATCATCGACATCGCCCAGGCCAATCCGAAGCACAAGCCGGGTCTGTACATCGAAACCAAGGAGCCGAAACTGTTCCCGGGGATCGAGCATGACCTGAAGGAAAAACTCCAGGATCGCGGCTGGCTCAGCCCGGCCGGTTCGAAACTGGCGAAAAGCGCTCTCGGTGTCGGCCAGGGTAAAGGCAAGGTGATCCTGCAAACCTTCGAAAAGAGCAGCCTTGAAATGCTGCAGAAGGAAATGCCGCAGGTGCCAAAAATCCTGCTGCTGTGGGTGGGCGAAGGCAGCATCGAGCCGAAATCCAAAGTGACCTTTGCCGAATCCGGCGAGAAGGACAAGAACGCGTTCTACGGCAAGCAAGAGCCGAAAACCGAGGCCGAATTCAAGCAGTGGATCGACTACGCCAAGGCCCAGGGCGCCATCGGCACCGGCCCTTCGGCGAAGCTGACCCACGGCGGCGATCAGAGCTATTCGGACCTGGTGCAGCCATGGATGAACCAGTACACCCACGACAAGGGAATGCTGGTGCACGTCTACACCGTGGATGAGCCGGTGGACTTCGAGAAGGTCATGGACTCCGGCGTCGACGGCATCTTCACCAACCGCGCCAGCGAACTGTTGAAGTTCTATAAACGCCCGGCCGCCGCCAGTGTGGATCAGGTGTTGAAGAACAACGGCTTCTGATCTGCAAATCAGAGTGTCAGTACCGCGAGCAGGCTCGCTCCCTTGGGGAGTCCGGCCTGCTCGCTGCGTTTTAAGGGTGAATTAAGTTGCGGCGATTAACCTGAACTCACTTAAACGAATCACCCAAAGGAATAACCCATGAAAACCCTGACTGCCCTGTTTACCGCTGCCGCCCTGACACTCACCGCTGGCCTGGCCCAGGCTGACGTTCGCGTCGACCAGATCCCGCAACTGGTCAAGGAAGGCAAGATCAAGTCGCTGGAGTCGATGAACGAACAAGCGCTGAAACTGCATCCGGGTGCGACCATTACCGACACGGATCTGGATAACCACTTCAATGGTTATGAGTACGAAGTTGAATTGCGTACGGCTGATGGCAAAGAGTTCGATGTGGACTTCGACGCAACGACCGGCAAGGTGCTGACCAACAAGCAAGACACTTGATTGGCTGATAAGACAAAGCCGCACGATTAATAAATCGTGCGGCTTTTTTGTGTCCGCAAATTATGCGGAGGTCGAAACAGACGTGATGCTGACCATGGGAAATCTCCAATGCCGGTTATAGATGACCGGGCATCGGCGGCGGTCTGCACGAATTGAGATCGACTGTGTACCGACTCGGTAACCGAACCGGTACACAGTCACTGGCCGGTCAGACGCTCAGGCGCGCGGTGACGTCGTTCAGTTGGCCCGACAGGCCGTGCAGGTTCCGGCTGGCGCTTTCGGTGCGCTGCACGTTGTCGAGGTTGGTGCTGGCGATCGAGGTGATCTCGGTCAGGTTGCGCGAGATGTCTTCGGCCACCGAGGTCTGTTCTTCGGCCGCCGTGGCGATCTGGCGGTTCATGTCGCGGATCGCTTCCACCGCGTGGGTGATGCGCTCGAGCATGGCACCGGCCTGGGTCACTTGCTCGACGCTTTCATCGCTGCGGGTCTGGCCGCTGTCGATGGCCTGGGCAGCGTCCACCGCACCGGTCTGCACGCTGTGGATGATCTGGTTGATCTCGATGATCGACTCCGCCGTGCGCTGCGCGAGGTTGCGCACTTCATCGGCGACCACCGCAAAACCACGCCCGGCTTCCCCGGCCCGGGCCGCTTCGATGGCGGCGTTGAGCGCCAGCAGGTTGGTCTGCTCGGCGATCCCGCGAATCACTTCCAGCACCTTGCCGATGCGGCCGCTGTCGGCTTCCAGACGCCGGATGACCGTGGCGGTGTTGGCGATTTCACCGCGCATCTGGGTGATGCTGTGGATGGTGCTCTGCATGACCTTCTCGCCCTGTTGCGCGGACTGGTCGGCATCGTCGGCAGCACGCGCAGCGTCAGCCGCATGACGGGCGACTTCCTGGGCGGTGGCGGACATTTCGTTCATCGCCGTGGCCACCTGATCGGTGCGGTTGAACTGCTCGTTGGTGCCGCCGGCCATGACGGTGGCGATGGCGTTCAACTCGCCGCTGGCGCTGTCCAGATCCTTGGCGCTGTGTTGCAGGTGATTGAAGGTTTCGGCGAGGAAATCGCGCAGGGTGTTGGCGGCAGCCGCCAGGTTACCCAGCTCGTCCTGACGGTCGCTGGCCACGCGCTCGACCAGACGGCCCTTGCTCAACTGGGTGACGTAGTCGATGAGTTTGCGGATCGGTTCGACCAGATTGCGGTTGACCAGCCACAGGCTCAGCAAACCGATCAGCAGGCCCGACGCAAGCATCACCAGCAGCCCCAGCCAAACGGTGCGATCGGCACTGGCGCTGATCTGCGCCGATTGTTCGGTGCCCTGCTTGCGCAGCTCGGCCACCAGTTCACTCATCTGGTCGCTGGCGGCTCGGTCGACGCCTTTGACGGCAGCGTCGCCAGCGGTCGGATCGGCACCGGCGGCGACGTAGGCATCGCGACCCTTCTGATACGCAGCACCGAGCTGACGATGTTCTTCGCGCAGACGTTCGATGCGGGTTTTCAGTGCAGGCTCAAGGCTTTTCTGATTCGCAAGCTCACCGAGGATGCCCTGCACATCGCGCTGACGGTCTTCGAACTGGCTCCAGTATTTGGCCAGATCCGCCGGTTGCTTGCCGCGCAGCAGAACGTTTTTCCACTCCTGGACCTGCACCTTGAATTGCAGGTTGGCTTCGTCGATCAGTTGCGAGGCGTGCAAGGGGCCGGCGATCAACTGGCTGTAACTCTGCACGCCGTTGGACAGGAAGTGAAAACAAGCCAGCGCGATCAACAGCATCGCCAGCAGGCTGCCGCTCAGCAGGGCAAGAATTTGCGCTCTCAGGGATTTTTGCAGCATCGCAGGTACTCGGGACAGGGATGAGGCACGTCCGGCAAGACGTGATTTTTTAACCGGACATCCCTGTCGGCGAACCTTGGCTCTTGGCCGAAGGCGCGCAACCTAACCCATGCGTGATCGGCGTGCCAGAGCCCTTCTTTAGAAATATCCGACCGCCGGTAACGCATTGATTTGACATCATTTTGCTGTCACACAAGTGTCATGTGACATTGCGATGATGCGGCTCAGGTGAATCTGCAAATCCCGCGACAGACGCCTCCTCGCAGCGAGCCTTCATGAACCACAGCCTCGATATCAGTCATCGTGATCCTGACCTGTTCGGCCTGCTTTACGGTTTTCGGTTTCGCCCCGGTGAACGCGGGCGCGAGGTGGATTCGGCGACCGCCCTGCGCTGCCTGCAAGACGACAGCGAGGGCGATGAATTTCTCTGGCTGCACCTGAACCTGGCCCACGCCGCGTGCGAGCGCTGGATGAAAAGCCATCTGCAATTGCCCGAAGAGTTTTTCGAAGCGCTGCACGAAGGCTCGCGCTCGACGCGCATCGAGCATGTCGATTCGGCATTGCTGGCAGTGGTCAACGACGTGGTGTTCAACCTCAGCAGCATGGTGTCGTCGGACGTGTCGACGCTGTGGGTCTGCGTGCGCAGCAAACTGATCGTCAGTGCGCGCCTGCAACCGCTGCACTCGGTGGACAAGCTGCGTTCTTCGGTGAAGTCCGGCGAGTGCTTTCGTTCGCCGCTGGAACTGCTGGTGCATCTGCTGCGTGATCAGGGTGAAGTGCTGACCCAGATCGTGCGCAAGACCAGCATGAGCGTCGATCAGGTCGAAGACGAATTACTCTCCTCGCGACTCTCGACCAACCGCGCCGAACTCGGCGCCAACCGCCGGGTGCTGGTGCGCCTGCAACGATTGCTGGCGCTGGAGCCGGGTTCGCTGCTGCGCCTGCTCAACCGGCCGCCGCCGTGGTTGCAGAAGGAAGACGTGAAGGAGCTGCGCAAATCCACCGAGGAGTTCGCGCTGATCATCAACGACCTCACCGCCCTCGGCGAGCGGATCAAGCTGTTGCAGGAAGAGATTGCCGCCAACCTCAACGAACAGAGCAACCGCACCCTGTTTACCCTGACCGTGGTCACGGTACTGGCGCTGCCGATCAACATCATTGCCGGCTTTTTCGGCATGAACGTCGGCGGGGTGCCGCTGGCCACCGATCCCGAAGGGTTCTGGATTCTGGTGGCGCTGGTGGCAACGTTCACCGTGATCGCCGGGCGCTGGGCGTTTCGCAAGCGACGGGATTATTAAGAGCCGATCTCCTTGTGCCGCTCGTTCCCACGCTCCGCGTGGGAATGCCGCCCGGGACGCTCCGCGTCCCTGTGACGCAGAGCGTCACCTTATGCATTCCCACGCGGAGCGTGGGAACGATCATCAACGATCACCGCCTTCAGATCAGCGGTGAAGCTAAAAACCCAAATACTGATCTATCGCAGATTCTCTGTAATATTTAGCAACGATCATGAGCGACACTCCTTCCCCCGCTCAGGATTGTCCGCCCATGGCTACTCCCTCCCTGACCGCCAGCCCGGCCTCCGCTGCCAGTGGCAGACCGGTCCTCGACAAGAAAACCGGCCCGTTCACCTACGTGGTGTTTTTTGCGGTGCTGGCGATGGGGCTGCTGTTCACCGCCTACAGCCTGATGCACGACATGCACCAACTCGGCACGGTGGTCACCACCTGGACCCCTTTTCTGCTGCTCGGCGTGGCGCTGTTGATTGCGCTGGGCTTCGAGTTCGTCAACGGTTTCCACGACACCGCCAACGCCGTGGCCACGGTGATTTACACCCATTCGATGCCGCCGTATTTCGCGGTGGTCTGGTCGGGGTTCTTCAACTTCCTCGGCGTGTTGCTGTCGAGCGGCGCGGTGGCGTTCGGCATCATCGCGCTGCTGCCGGTGGAGCTGATTCTGCAGGTCGGTTCGTCCGCCGGTTTCGCGATGATCTTCGCCCTGCTGATCGCGGCGATCCTGTGGAACCTCGGCACCTGGTGGCTGGGCCTGCCGGCTTCGTCGTCGCACACGCTGATCGGTTCGATCATCGGCGTCGGCGTGGCCAACGCGTTGATGCATGGCCGCGACGGCACCAGCGGTGTGGACTGGGCCCAGGCGACCAAGATCGGTTACGCCCTGCTGCTGTCGCCGCTGGTGGGTTTCGGTTGTGCGGCGCTGTTGCTGCTGGCGTTGCGCGCGTTCGTGAAGCACCGTTCGCTGTACAAGGCACCAAAAGGCAACACCCCGCCGCCGTGGTGGATTCGCGGTCTGCTGATTGCGACCTGCACCGGCGTCTCGTTCGCCCACGGCTCCAACGACGGACAGAAAGGCATGGGCCTGATCATGCTGATTCTGGTCGGTACGCTGCCGATGGCTTATGCGCTGAACCGCACCATGCCTGCCGATCAGACGTTGCAGTTCGCGGCGGTGGCCGAGGTCACCCAGCAGGCGCTGGTGAAAAGCGCCCCGCTGCCGGCCCCGGCCGATCCGCGTCCGGTGCTCTCGGATTACGTACGCAGCAAGCAAGCCACGCCGCAACTGATCCCGGCCCTTGCTTCCCTGACCGGACACATCGGTGAAGAAGTCAAAGGCTACGGCTCGCTGGCGAAAGTGCCGGCCGAGGCCATGGGCAACGTGCGTAACGACATGTACCTGGCCAGCGAAACCATTCGCCTGATGGACAAGAGCAAGGTCGGTAACTTCGACGCCGATACCACCGGCAAGCTGCAGTTGTTCAAACAGCAGATCGACAACGCCACGCGGTTTATTCCGTTGTGGGTGAAGATTGCCGTGGCGATTGCGTTGGGGCTGGGCACCATGGTCGGCTGGAAGCGGATTGTGGTCACGGTCGGCGAGAAGATCGGCAAGACCCACCTGACCTACGCCCAGGGCGCTTCGGCAGAAACGGTTGCGATGCTGACCATTGGCGCCGCCGACATGTTCGGTCTGCCGGTGTCGACCACTCATGTGTTGTCCTCGGGCGTGGCCGGGACCATGGTCGCCAACGGTGGCGGCCTGCAGATGAAGACCATCCGCAATCTGCTGATGGCGTGGGTGCTGACCTTGCCGGCGGCGATTGTGTTGTCGGGCAGTCTGTATTGGCTGTTTACCCGGATCTTCTGAACACTTCGGGCTTTTGTGGGAGCTGTTAAAGCGTTGAGCGAATCAAATCCCCCAACCAATCCATGAACACCCGAACCCGCAACGGCAGATGCCGCTGCCTCGCGTACAGCAGTGAAATGCCCATCGCCGGCGCGGCGTATTGCGGCAGCACGGTGACGATCTCGCCGCTGTCCAGATCGGTTCGATCATCGGCGTCGGCGTGGCCAACGCGTTGATGCATGGCCGCGACGGCACCAGCGGTGTGGACTGGGCCCAGGCGACCAAGATCGGTTACGCCCTGCTGCTGTCGCCGCTGGTGGGTTTCGGTTGTGCGGCGCTGTTGCTGCTGGCGTTGCGCGCGTTCGTGAAGCACCGTTCGCTGTACAAGGCACCAAAAGGCAACACCCCGCCGCCGTGGTGGATTCGCGGTCTGCTGATTGCGACCTGCACCGGCGTCTCGTTCGCCCACGGCTCCAACGACGGACAGAAAGGCATGGGCCTGATCATGCTGATTCTGGTCGGTACGCTGCCGATGGCTTATGCGCTGAACCGCACCATGCCTGCCGATCAGACGTTGCAGTTCGCGGCGGTGGCCGAGGTCACCCAGCAGGCGCTGGTGAAAAGCGCCCCGCTGCCGGCCCCGGCCGATCCGCGTCCGGTGCTCTCGGATTACGTACGCAGCAAGCAAGCCACGCCGCAACTGATCCCGGCCCTTGCTTCCCTGACCGGACACATCGGTGAAGAAGTCAAAGGCTACGGCTCGCTGGCGAAAGTGCCGGCCGAGGCCATGGGCAACGTGCGTAACGACATGTACCTGGCCAGCGAAACCATTCGCCTGATGGACAAGAGCAAGGTCGGTAACTTCGACGCCGATACCACCGGCAAGCTGCAGTTGTTCAAACAGCAGATCGACAACGCCACGCGGTTTATTCCGTTGTGGGTGAAGATTGCCGTGGCGATTGCGTTGGGGCTGGGCACCATGGTCGGCTGGAAGCGGATTGTGGTCACGGTCGGCGAGAAGATCGGCAAGACCCACCTGACCTACGCCCAGGGCGCTTCGGCAGAAACGGTTGCGATGCTGACCATTGGCGCCGCCGACATGTTCGGTCTGCCGGTGTCGACCACTCATGTGTTGTCCTCGGGCGTGGCCGGGACCATGGTCGCCAACGGTGGCGGCCTGCAGATGAAGACCATCCGCAATCTGCTGATGGCGTGGGTGCTGACCTTGCCGGCGGCGATTGTGTTGTCGGGCAGTCTGTATTGGCTGTTTACCCGGATCTTCTGAACACTTCGGGCTTTTGTGGGAGCTGTTAAAGCGTTGAGCGAATCAAATCCCCCAACCAATCCATGAACACCCGAACCCGCAACGGCAGATGCCGCTGCCTCGCGTACAGCAGTGAAATGCCCATCGCCGGCGCGGCGTATTGCGGCAGCACGGTGACGATCTCGCCGCTGTCCAGATAGGTGTTCATGCCGGTGCGCGGCACCTGAATCAGACCGAATCCTCCCAGGCACGCCGACTCGTAGGCATCGGTGCTGTTGACCGTCACGCTGCCGGCCATCGGCACGCGATGGACCTGCCCGTCCTGCTCGTAGACAAACCCTTCCGAACGCGAACCGAGCACACCGACGTAGTGCACCAGCCGATGCTGCGCCAGATCCTCAAGCGTTTGCGGCACGCCGTAACGCTCCAGATATGCAGGGCTGGCGCAGTTGATCATGCTGAAATCCCCCAGATGCCGCGCCACCACGGATTGATCCGGCTGCGCGCCGACGCGCAGCACGCAATCGAAACCTTCGGCGAGCAGGTCGACCCGGCGATCGGTGCTGCTGATCTCCAGTTCCAGATTCGGATGACGGGCCATGAACTCCGGCAGCTTCGGCATGATCAGCCGCCGCGCCAGAATGTTCGGCATATCGACCCGAATCCGCCCGGTCAGCGACGCTTCGTCCTGACGGAACAGGTTCTCGATTTCGTCCATGTGCGACAGCAGATCCTTGCTGCGCTCGTACAGCGCCAGCCCGTCCTGAGTCGCCTGTACCCGGCGCGTGGTGCGTTGCAGCAGGCGCGTGCCGAGCAGGGTCTCCAGCGCCTGCACCTGTTCGGACACCGTCGAACGCGGCAACCCCAGACTCTCCCCCGCCATCGTGAAACTCGACAATTCGCTGACCCGGACGAAGGTGCGCAGCAGTTCCAGTTTGTTCATGAGCCACCCATTGATTGTTCGGACAATCCGACCAGTGATTCCGGTTTCAGTCTGTTTATCACCTCACGGCGGATAAATAAACTTTGCCCCATCAACCGTCACCGCCAACGAGGAAGACCCATGAACCGCAAAATCGCATTGATCACCGGTGCCAGCCGTGGCCTCGGCATGAACGCCGCCCTGCACCTCGCCGCCCAAGGCGTGGACATCATCGGCACCTACAACAGCCGCGCCGATGAAGCGCAGTCGTTGGTCGCGGAACTGAAAAATCGCGGCGCCAACGCCGTGATGCTGCAACTGGATGTCAGCCGCAGCGAAGGCTTTGCCGATTTCGCCGTGCAAGTCGAACAGGCGCTGCAACAGCTCGATCGTTCGCGCTTCGATTTCCTGATCAACAACGCCGGGATTGGCGTGCATGCGTCCTTCGCCGACACCACGCCGGAGCAGTTCGACCTGCTGATGAACGTGCAGTTGAAAGGGCCGTTCTTCCTGACTCAGCAACTGCTGCCGCTGATCAACGATGGCGGGCGGATCATCAACATCTCCAGCGGTCTGGCCCGTTTCACCCTGCCGGGTTATGCCGCTTACGCGGCGATGAAAGGCGCGATGGAAGTGCTGACCCGCTATCAGGCCAAGGAACTGGGCGCGCGGCAGATCGCCGTGAATATCCTGGCCCCGGGCGCCATCGAAACCGACTTTGGCGGCGGCGCGGTGCGCGACAATTCGGCGCTGAACGCGATGGTCGCCAGCAACACCGCGCTGGGCCGTGCCGGTCAGCCGGATGACATTGGCGGCGCGTTGGCGCTGCTGCTGTCGCCGGGGGCGCAGTGGATCAATGGTCAGCGGATTGAAGCGTCGGGCGGGATGTTTCTCTAAACCCTCAACAAAAACCGGACAAAAAAATCGCAGCCCTCTCAGGCTGCGATTTTTTGTTTCAGCTCTGGCAAGCGTTGCGCATCACCAGCCGCTCGCGCACCACGTCATAACCCCAGTGGTAGATGTAGGTGTACGGCAGGAAAAACAGCAGCACGCCGATGTCGAGCAGGAACGCCTGCCACAGACTGACCGACAGCCACCAGGCAATCAGCGGCACGCCCATCACGATCAACCCGCCCTCGAACAGCAGCGCGTGCGCCACCCGCACCCAGGCGTTGTGCGGGATGTTCCAGCGTTTGAGCATGCGATCGAAGAAGCCGTTGAACACCACGTTCCAACCCAAGGCCAAGAGCGCGATGGCAATGGTGACCGCACCCATTTCGACCAGCGGCTTGCCCATGATCCAGGCCAGCAACGGAGTACAGATCAGGATCGCCAAAAGTTCGAAACCGATGGCCTGGAAAATACGTTCAGTGATGGATTTGTTGGCAGTCATGGCCGAACTCCTCTGTGAAGATGGTTGCCATGATCCAGCACCAAACCGATACTTCAAAACCAATAACCATCGATCAAGGCGATAGTTCATGGCCTCTCAGGAAGTGTTGCTGGCGTTTGTCCAGGCGGCGACTCAAGGTTCTTTTTCGGCGGCGGCGCGCAAACTTGGGCGCAGTCAATCGACGGTGAGTGCGGCGGTGGCCAGCCTTGAGATTGATCTGGACTTGATCCTGTTCGACCGCAGCAGCCGCAAACCGACGCTGACCCCGGCCGGCCACGTGATGCTGCAACGGGCCGAGGCGATTCTGGCGGCCACCAGCCGAATGGAAATGACCGCCCGGCAATTGGCTCAAGGCGTCGAACCGAAACTCACGGTGGCGATTTCCGACACGTATCAGTCCGACCGATTCGAAGCCGCACTGGTGGGGTTCGAGCAGCGGTATCCGGATCTGGAACTGGAATGCCTGATCGCCGAATGCGATGACCTGGTTGAACTGGTGCAGCGCGGTCGGGCGCACCTGGCGTTCGCCGAAATGCAGGACAACTACCCGCCGGATCTGGCGACTGCGACCGTCGCCGAACGCACTGAAATCGCCTTGTTCGCAGGTCGCAACCATCCGTTGGCAACGCAGGAATCCATCGATCAAACAGTCCTTGAACAACATCGCGAGCTGCGCCTGGCCACCATCGTCAATCCCTATGACAGTCGCGGCAAAGGCCGGGTGTGGTCGGCGCCGAGTTATCTGATGCTGCTGGAAATGGCGGAAAAAGGTTTCGGCTGGGCGCCACTGCCGCGCTGGCTGGTGGAGCGCTTCGGCAATGACTTGCTGGTTGAACTGAAGGTGCGCGGCTGGCCGAAACCGGTGTTCGTCGATGCACTGTGGTCGCGGCTGTACCCGCCGGGGCCGGCGGGCAGCTGGTTGCTCAGCAAGATGCTGGAATAGCTCAGGCCGCCTCGATGGCGGCCGGGCGATTGACCTGAAAATACTCGTGCAACCGGCGCATCGTCGGCAACTCCAGCGCCTGCGCCGCGTAACACAATCCCACCCGCCGGGTCGGCGCCGGCAGGTGCAGCGCACGCACGACGATGCACTCGTGCCCGCTGACCAGCGACTGCGGCAACATCGCCACGCCAACGCCCGCCGCCACCATGTGCAACGCCTGTTGCAGTGAACCGGCATGCCCCGCCACGGCTTCCGGCGACCGCCCATAAAGCGCCATCAAGCGCTGATGGGACGGATGTTGCGGACAGGTGATCCAGTCCTCGATCGGCGCCCAGCCGGCCTGCGCGTTGGCCATCGGATGATCAAGGGGCAGCGCCATCACATAGGATTCTTCCCACAGCGGCAGGAACAGTTCGTCCTCGCAGCACATTTCCTCGACCGCCAATCGACCATCGCCGTGACAACCCTCCTCCAGGGTCAGCAGCAGATTGGGCAACGCCTGATGGGCCATGCGCACGAAGGCTTCGATGTGGCTGCCGGCGATGTCGCCCTCGATGCCGAGGGTCAGCGGCGCGCGGTTTTCGCGACCGCGAAACATCCGGCTCAGCGCCTCGGCTTCGGCCACCATCCGCCGCGCCTGCGGGTACAACAATCGCGCTTCGTCGCTGACCTCCACACCACGGGGCTGACGCACGAACAGCGGCGCGCCGAGTTCTTCTTCCAGTTGTTTGATGGTCACCGACAACGTGGGCTGGCTGATGAACAGCCGTTGCGCGGCAGCGGTGATATTGCGTTCCTCGAATACGGCGAGGAAGGCTTTGAGATGGCGGATATCCATAGGAGATTCCGATAGCAGACAGAGGAATAAGGCATTTTTCAGCCTCCAACTGGCTAAATATACTGCGCCACGAATCTGGTTATTTGTTTTTCTTATTTCAGGAGTTCAACCATGGGCAAGCCATTGATCATCATCACCGGTGCCAGCTCGGGCATCGGCGAAGCCACCGCTCGCCGCTTGAGCGCTGCCGGCCATCCTCTGCTGTTGCTGGCCCGGCGCATCGAACGCCTTGAAGCACTGGCACTGCCGAACACCCTCAACCGCCGCGTCGACATCACCGACCGCGCCGCGTTGCTGGCCGCTGTTGCCGAGGCGCAAGCGCAGTTCGGCCCGGCCGATGCACTGATCAACAACGCCGGCGTGATGCTGCTGGGCGAGATGAGCAAACAGGACCCGGCGCAGTGGGACCAGATGCTCGACGTCAACGTGAAAGGTTTGCTCAACGGCGTACACGCGGTGGTGGCCGGGATGATCGAGCGCAAGCACGGCACCATCATCAACGTCAGCTCGGTGGCCGGGCGCAAGACCTTCCCCAACCATGTGGCGTACGTCGGCACCAAGTTTGCGGTGCACGGGTTGTCGGAGAACCTGCGTGAAGAGTTGTCGCCGCATAACGTGCGCGTGATCACGATTGCGCCGGGTGCGGTGGAGACCGAATTGCTGAGCCATACCACGGATGAGGCGATCAAGACCGGGTATCAGGCGTGGAAGCAGGACATGGGCGGCACGGTGCTGAGCGCCGAAGATGTGGCGACGGCGATTGCCTATGCGTATGGGCAGCCGCAGGGGGTTTGTATTCGCGAGATTGTGATGGCTGCTACGCGTCAGCAGGCCTGATCCATTGTTACAGACCTAAATGGCCCCTTCGCGGGCAAGCCCGCTCCCACATTTGATCGCATTCCAATTGTGGGAGCGGGCTTGCCCGCGAAGAGGCCAATATTGCCAACGATCCTTTCGGATCAGTCCAGTGCTTTAAGCCGCCCCTCGATAAACCGCCGCTCCGGCTCCTGCCGCGTCAACTCCAGCGCCCGCGTATAAGCCGCCCGAGCCTCCTCGACCCGCCCCAACTGTCGACAAAACTCCGCCCGTGCCGAATGCGCCAGGTGGTAATCCTGCAGCTCCCCGCGCTGCAGAATCCCCTCGATCAAGGTCAACCCGGCCAGCGCCCCGTCGCGCTTGGCCACCGCCACCGCCCGGTTCAACTCGATCACCGGCGACGGCACCGCCCGCAGCAAAACGTTGTACAGCCCGACGATCTGTGCCCAGTCCGTCGCCTCTGCTGTCGGCGCCTCGGCGTGCACCGCCGCGATTGCCGCTTGCAGGCAATAAGGGCCGAAGCGTCCGGTGGTCAGCGCCCTCTCCACCAAATTGCAGCCTTCGGCAATCAGCTCGGCATTCCACGAACTACGATCCTGGTCATCCAGCAAAATCAACTCACCATCCGGAGAAGAGCGCGCCGACCGCCGCGACTCATGCAGCAGCATCAACGCCAGCAACCCCATGACTTCCGGGTCCGGCAACAACTCCAGCAACAACCGCCCGAGGCGAATCGCCTCGCGGGTCAAATCCTCGCGGGTCACCTGGGCGCCGCCGGACGCCGAGTAGCCTTCGTTGAACACCAGATAAATCACCCGCAACACGCTGTCGAGGCGTTCGGGCAACTCACTCAGACTCGGTACTTGATAAGGGATTTTCGCGTCGCGAATCTTCGCCTTGGCCCGCACGATGCGCTGGGCAATCGCCGCCGGGGCCGAGAGGAATGCGCGGGCGATTTCTTCGGTGGTGAGGTCGCAGACTTCACGCAGGGTCAGCGGCACTTGCGCGTCCGGCGCCAGCGCCGGGTGACAGCAGGTGAAGATCAGGCGCAGGCGATCGTCTTCCACGTCTTCAGCGTCCCATTCGGACTGTTCCAGTTCTTCCAGTTGCGCCAGCAACAATGGTTGCGAGGCCTTGAACCGGGCGCGACGGCGCAACACGTCGATGGCCTTGAAACGCCCGGTGGACACCAGCCAGGTCCGCGGATTGTCCGGCACGCCGTCACGCTGCCAGCGCTCGACCGCGACGAAGAACGCCTCGTGCAAGGCTTCTTCGGCGAGGTCGAAATCGCCGAGCAGGCGGATCAGGGTCGCGAGGATCCGCCGCGAGTCTTCGCGATAGACCTGCTCGACCCGCGCCCTGACCTCAGACATTCAACTGGCGCACGGGACGCACTTCGACGCTGCCGACCCGGGCCGCCGGAATGTTCCCGGCGACCTGAATCGCCTCGTTGAGATCCCGCGCGTCGATCAGGTAGAAACCGGCCAGCTGCTCCTTGGTCTCGGCGAACGGGCCGTCAGTGATCGACAGCTTGCCGTTGCGCATGCGTACCGTGGTGGCGGTCTGCACCGACTCCAGCGCTTCGGCGGCGACCATCCGCCCGCTGCCCTGGATCGACTCGGCATAGGCCCAGCACTCGGCGTCTTCCGGGCTGTCGGGCGATGAATGCAGCAGGCGCTCGTCGCTGTAGACCAGGCATAAATACTTCATGGCGTTCTCCTGAATCGGACGGATCAACTATGGCTGAAGATCAGGGTTTCGCATCGAACAGGGTCGCACCAGTCATCGGATCGAACGGTGCCGACCAGTGTTCGTGGGCAATTTTCCAGGCATCGCCGACCAGCCGATAGCAGGCAGTGGCGCGCATCCAGCAACTCTGGGTTTCGCCTTTTTCATTGGTCCCGCCGCAGTTGGCGACCCAGTGAGCGAAGGCGAGGTTGTCGCCGGTCTCGATGGTGATTTCGTGGAATTCGAAGATGTGCGGGCCGGGGCACATTTCCATGCAGGCGATCCAGTGGGCGCGGTAGGCCTCTTTGCCCTTGAATTGCAGGGCCTTGATCGCATCGAACGAGAGGATGTCGTCGGCGTAAAGGGTCATGACCTTGTCCACGTCCTTGGTCATGACGGCCTGACGGTAGGTGTCGATCACGGCTTGAATCTGCGCTTGCGTACTCATGGGGTTTCTCCCTGGTTTTTGTTGTGAAGACACCCTTAGTCGTTCGGCGATTGGCCGGATCGACAACCGAAACAAAAAATTACCGAAGAAGCCAAAATCGCTAGAATCCGAGGCTCATCTTTGCAGGAAAAGGAAATTCCCGTGTCAGCCCGACTCGTACCTTACGAAAGCCTGAACGCCGCCCAACGCCAACAGGTCGAGGCCATTGAAATCCACCCCGAGCAGATCAAATTCTCCGGCGACATCCACGGCGCCCTGCACACGCTGCTGTCCAAACCCGGCCCAGGCGTGAAGGGATTCGCGCTTTTGGCCGAAGACGTGCCGGTGGCCTTCCTGCTGCTCAAGCGCCCGCCGGCGTTGCCGGAATGGGCCGATGAACACAGCGCCACCCTGCATGCGTTGCAGGTCGATCACCGCGCCCAGGGCAAGGGCTATGGCAAGGCCTGCCTGCTGGCGCTGCCAGAAGTTGCGCGCGAGGCATGGCCGGAAATCAAAGGGCTGGAACTGTCGGTGGACGCCGACAACGACGCCGCGATTGCGCTGTACGCCAAGTACGGCTTCGTCGACAGCGGCGAAGCGTACAAGGGCCGTATCGGTTACGAGCGGCGGATGGGGTTGTTCTTCTAATCGTCTGGGGAGCAACGATGATCGAGAGTAAGGCGCGGGTGCGCGACATGCTCTACCGACCCACCCGTTGATCGTTCCCGCGCTGCGTGAGAACGATCAGGTCAGGGGCTTCTCCTCAGAGGGTCAGGATCATCTCGTGCCACGCCATCCCGCCGTGGTCGGACTCGGACGGTTTGATATAGGCAAAACCGAATCCGGCGTACAGCGGGATGTGCCGCTCCTTGCACATCAGGTGAATCGTTGCCTTGCCCTGCTCGCGCATGCGTTCGATGAATTCACCCAGCAGACGCTTGGCCAGACCCTGGCCCTGATAGTCCGGGTGCACCACCACCGACATGATCACCACGTTAGGCCCGGCCGGGTCGTGGCCGATCAGTTCCTTGAACGCCTCGTCGGACATCTGCACATCGAACGCCGCGCCGGAGTTGATGAACCCGGCCACCTGCCCGTCCACCTCGGCGACGATGAACCCGTCCGGCCAGGTGGCGATGCGCGTGGCGATCTTCTCGCGGGTCGCGGCTTCGTCGCCTTCATAGGCGAGGGTTTCGATGGCGTAGCAGCGGTCCAGGTCGGCGGCGGTGACGTGGCGGATGACGGTGTTCATGGCGGCTCGAAATCAGTGGAAACAAGGCGGCCAAGGATAAAGGAATAAGGTGTTCATATCGATCCGCGCGGGGGGCGTAAAGCCTGCGTATAAGCGCTTTTCTTCGGATTCGGGACGGTCTATTTCTGACGCCTGTCTCTGATCACCCGAGGAGGGAACCGTTTATGAGCAGCGTGGAAATCGGTTTGTTGATGGTGTTGGGCATCAGTGTCTTCGGTTTCATCACCCTGGGCATCGACCTGTTGCGGGCACGACGGATCAAGGGCAAATAAGGCTCGACCGGCAGCGCGAAGCGGGTTCGCGCTGCCGGTTGTCGATCAGGTTTTCTTTTCGACCGGGACACAGATTTCCAGCTTGCCGGTATTGAGCTTCGGGTTGAAGTCGGCGCTGTAGCGCTCCAGCTCCGGGGCGTTGAGCCCTTTGTAATCAGACGCCGGCAGCCAGGTGTTGTAGATGTAGTCAATGGTCTGCGGCAGCTGATCCAGCGTCCCCTTGTGTTCGAACACTGCGTACTGACGCGGCAGGATTTCGATCCACGGATACTTTTCCTGCGGGAAGTCATCCAGCTTCCTGATTTCGACCCCGGCCATGTAATCGAAACCGCCGTTACCGTCGAAATTGCTGCAAACGCCGTAGGTCACCTCGCCCTTTTGACCCGGAATGCTTCCGATGTGCGGGATCAGTTTTTCCCACAGCGCGGAGATGTCCTGAACGGTCTCTTTGGTAAAGCGATCGCGAAAACCTGCAATCAGCAGGAAGTGCCCATGTTCGAAGCGAGGTTCAGCCACTTCGACGCGTTTTTGCTCATCCATGACGCGACTCCTTGAACGAAAAAAGTGGGTTCGGCTGGGAGTATAGAAGCCAAACCCGATTCGCACATTTACAGCGTATGCAGGGCCTCGGCGGCGCCTGAACCGACGAATTCGTTATAACCGGATACGATCACGTAGACCGCGAAATAGCAGAAGATCGCCGCAGATGCCAGGTAGGAATAGCGCAGCAGCTTGTCGCCGAGCAACTTGCCGCCGTGGCTCGCGGCGAAACACAGCCCCGCCGACCACAGCAGCCCGGCGCACAAGAAACCGCCGAGGAACAGCGCCGAGCTCAAAGGACCGCCGCCACCGGAGCGGGCGATCAAGGTGCCGCCGACGGCCGCGAACCAGAGGATGGCGCTCGGCGACGACATGGCGAGAAAAATCCCGCGAAAGAACTCCTTGCGATGGGAGTTCTGCCCGACTTCGGCGGTCGCCGCCAATTGCGCTTCGTGATGAATCGCCGAATGGATCATCTTCGCCGCGAAGTAGATCAACAACGCCGAACCGCCGATCCACAGCACCCAGCGCACGGTTTCGTATTGCAGCAGAACGGTCATCCCGGCCAGCGCCAGCACCGCGTAGATCAGGTCGCCGACGCAGGTGCCGAGGCCCAATGCGAAGCCCTGAAAATAGCCGCGCTGCATGGCCAAAGTGATCATGGCGATGTTGGCCACGCCGATATCCAGGCACAGCGAAAGGCTCAGCAAGAAGCCACTGGTGAATTCCATTAACCGTTTTCCTTGGGAAAAAATTGTTGTCGTGCACGCTGGACAGTCAGCCATCGCTGCCCTTATCTTCCGCCACAGGTCACCGCAGTGACCAGCGTCGCTCGGACGGTTCCGGGCGCTTACGTTATCCGAGGCAACAATGGCTGAACAAGGTTCGCCGCGCCGCTTTGCGCGCATTGATCGACTCCCCCCTTACGTTTTCAACATCACTGCCGAGCTGAAGATGGCCGCCCGACGTCGTGGCGAAGACATCATCGACTTGAGCATGGGCAACCCCGACGGCGCCACGCCGCCGCACATCGTTGAAAAACTGGTGCAGGTTGCACAACGCGAAGACACCCACGGTTATTCCACGTCCAAGGGCATTCCGCGCCTGCGTCGGGCGATCTCCAACTGGTACAAGGAACGCTACGAGGTCGAGATCGACCCGGAAAGCGAAGCCATCGTCACTATCGGTTCCAAGGAAGGCCTGGCGCATCTGATGCTGGCGACCCTGGACCAGGGCGACACCGTGCTGGTGCCGAACCCGAGCTACCCGATTCACATCTACGGTGCCGTGATTGCCGGCGCCCAGGTGCGGTCGGTGCCGCTGGTGCCGGGCGTGGACTTCTTCGCCGAACTGGAACGGGCGATTCGCGGCTCGATCCCGAAACCGAAGATGATGATCCTCGGCTTCCCGTCCAACCCGACCGCGCAATGTGTGGAACTGGATTTCTTCGAGCGGGTGATCGCCCTCGCCAAACAGTACGACGTGCTGGTGGTGCATGACCTGGCCTACGCCGATATCGTCTACGACGGCTGGAAAGCCCCGTCGATCATGCAGGTGCCGGGCGCCAAGGACATTGCAGTGGAGTTCTTCACCCTGTCCAAGAGCTACAACATGGCGGGCTGGCGCATCGGTTTCATGGTCGGCAACCCGGAACTGGTCAGCGCGCTGGCGCGGATCAAGAGCTACCACGATTACGGCACGTTCACCCCGCTGCAGGTGGCCGCGATTGCTGCGCTGGAAGGCGATCAACAGTGCGTGCGTGACATCGCCGAGCAGTATCGCCAGCGCCGCAACGTACTGGTCAAGGGCCTGCATGAACTGGGCTGGATGGTCGAGAACCCGAAAGCTTCGATGTACGTCTGGGCGAAGATTCCCGAAGCCTACGCGCACCTCGGTTCGCTGGAGTTCGCCAAGAAGCTGCTGGCCGAGGCCAAGGTCTGCGTCTCGCCCGGTGTCGGCTTTGGTGAGTACGGCGACGATCACGTGCGCTTCGCGCTGATCGAAAACCAGGACCGGATTCGTCAGGCGGTCCGCGGGATTCGCGGGATGTTCCGGGCGGATGGCCTGGGCACTAAGTAACTGCCTCCTCCCCACCTGATCGTTCCCACGCTCCGCGTGGGAATGCAGCCCGGGACGCTCCGCGTCCCTGCCGAAAGCGGACGCAGAGCGTCCATTGAGGCATTCCCACGCGGAGCGTGGGAACGATCACTCGCGAATTGCACCCACAAAAAAACCGCATCGCTGCGGTTTTTTTGTGTCTGCGATTCGCCGTTAGACGAAAAGCGACAACAACAGGATAAAGCCCAGGCCAACCACCGACAGGATGGTTTCCATCGCCGTCCAGGTTTTGAAGGTCTCGGCCACAGTCATGTTGAAGTACTGCTTCACCAGCCAGAAACCGGCGTCGTTAACGTGGGACAGAATCAGCGAGCCAGCACCGGTGGCCAGCACCAGCAACTCACGATTCACGCCCGGAATCATCCCGACCACCGGCACCACAATGCCCGCGCCAGTGATGGTCGCCACGGTGGCCGAACCGGTCGCGATGCGGATCACCGCCGCCACCAGCCACGCCAGCAGGATCGGCGAGATTTGCGCGCTGACCGCCATGTGGCCGATCACGTCGCCCACGCCGCTGGTCACCAGCATCTGCTTGAAACCGCCGCCGGCACCGATGATCAGGATGATCGCGGCAGTCGGCGCCAGGCTCGCGTCGAGCCATTTGAGCATCTGCTGAGAACCGATGCCCTGCTTGTAGCCGAAGGTGTACAGCGACAGCAGCAACGCCAGCAGCAGTGCCGAGATCGGGTGACCGATCATGTCCATCCAGGTGCGGAAGAAATGACCCTCCGGCATCACCACATCAGCGAAGGTTTTCAGCAGCATCAGGAACACCGGCAACAGCACGGTGACCAGCGTGATGCCGAAACTTGGCAGATCCTGCGAGTCCGACTCACGGGCCAGTTGATCGACCAGTTCCTGATTCGGTGTACCGGGAATGTGCTTGGCGATGAACGTACCGAAGATCGGGCCAGCGATGATGGCGGTCGGCAGCGCGACGATCAGACCGTACAGAATGGTCTTGCCGATGTCGGCACCGAACACGCCGATGGCCAGCAGCGGACCCGGGTGCGGTGGTACCAGACCATGCACGGCGGACAGGCCGGCGAGCAGCGGAATACCGATCTTGATGATCGACACACCGGTGCGGCGAGCCACGATGAACACCAGCGGAATCAGCAGCACGAAGCCGATTTCGAAGAACAGCGGAATGCCCACCAGGAACGCGGCGAACATCATCGCCCACTGAACCTTGTCCTTGCCGAACGCGCGGATCAGGGTCTGGGCGATCTGATCGGCACCGCCGGATTCGGCCATCATCTTGCCGAGCATGGTACCCAGCGCGAGGATGATGCCGACGAAACCGAGCACGCCACCGAAGCCGTCCTGGAACGCCTTGATGATGGTGCCGATCGGCATGCCGGACGTCAGGCCGAGGAACGCGGCGGCGATGGTCAGGGCAATGAAGGGGTGAATCTTGAACTTGGTGATCAGGACGATAAGCCCGATCACCGTGACCACTGCATCAAGCAGCAGGTAGGCGTCATGGGACATGCCAAACATTGGGGGTGTCTCCTGGTTTGTTGTTGTTATTAAAGCGGGTTAATCAGAAGCCGTAATGACAGCGCTATCTTCGCAATCACACTCATACCGCCTGTTTCAGGCCATGGGCCTGCCACCAGACGTGGGCTTGCGACGCCAGTTCTTCAACGCTGTGGATCGAAGCATTCAGGGCCAGGGTCAACGGCTCGCCTACCGGCGATTCGAGGGTGGCGAACTGGCTTTCGATCAAGGTGGCCGGCATGAAGTGGCCCGGGCGATGGGAAACGCGGTCGGCGGCGACTTCAGGCGTCAATTCAAGGAATACGAAGCCCAGGCCCGGCAAGGCGCTGCGCAGGCGTTCGCGGTAAATGTGCTTGAGGGCCGAGCAGGTCAGCACCGGGCGTTCGCCCAGGGCGTCGACGCGACGCAGTTCGTCGCACAGGCTGTCGAGCCAGCCGGCACGGTCTTCGTCGTTCAGGGGGATCCCCGCGCTCATCTTTTCGATGTTCGCGGCCGGATGGAAAGTATCGCCTTCAATGGCAGTGGCGCCGCTCAATTGGCACAGGGCCTGGCTGACGCACGTCTTGCCGCAACCGGCAACGCCCATGATGACCAGGGCGGTGATGGGATGATTCATGTAACACCTCAGCGCGCAGACAGCGCTACCTTTGCTAGCTATGACTCTAGTGCACAGGCAGAAGTTGCCGACGCCTTCTTGTCGTTTTTTTGGGTTGCAGCAGGTTTTGTCGGTACGCTAAAAAGCGAGGATCAGGCAGGACCTCGCTTACGCATTTGCAGCTGCATAAGGACAGCGCTACCTTAGTGCCTTGATTTTTGTTTGGCAAGCCGCCCGATGACCACCCCTAAAAACGATAAAAACACCCGCACCACCGGCCGTCCCACCCTCAACGAAGTCGCCCGTCTGGCCGGCGTCAGCCCGATTACCGCCTCGCGCGCCCTGCGCGGGGTCAGCACGGTCGCCACCGAACTGGTGGAAAAAGTCCAGAAAGCCGCGCTGGAACTCAACTACGTGGTCAACCCCGCCGCCCGCGCCCTGGCCTCGGCCCAGAGCCATTCGGTGGTGGTGCTGGTGCCTTCGCTGTCCAACCTGTTGTTCATCGACACCCTGGAAGCCATTCATCGGGTGCTGACGCCCAAGGGCTTCGAAGTGCTGATCGGCAACTTCCACTACTCGCGCGATGAAGAAGAAAACCTGCTGCGCAACTACATGGCCTATCAGCCACGCGGCCTCCTGTTGACCGGTTTCGACCGCACCGAAAGTTCGCGGCGGATGATCGAGGCCAGCAACATTCCCTGCGTGTACATGATGGAGCTGGACAGCGCCGCCGGGGTGAATTGCGTCGGTTTCTCACAGCTCAGCGCCGGCGAAACGGCTGCCGAACATTTGTTGTCCCGTGGCCGCAAGCGTCTGGCGTACATCGGCGCGCAGCTCGATCAGCGCACGTTGCTGCGTGGCGAAGGCTTTCGCAAAGCACTGCAAAAGGCTGGTCGTTACGACCCGGATCTGGAAGTGCTGACCCCGCGTTCATCGTCCGTGGGCCTGGGCGGCGAGTTGTTTCTGCAATTGCTGGCGGCGCATCCGGATGTCGATGCGATCTTCTTCGGCAACGACGACCTGGCTCAGGGCGCCCTGCTCGAGGCCCTGCGCAACGGAATCAGGATCCCCGAACAAGTGGCGATCCTCGGCTTCAACGATTTGCCGATGTCGGAGCACATGGTGCCGCGCCTGAGCAGCATCAACACCCCGCGTGAAGCCATCGGCCGGCGTGCGGCGGAACAGATGCTGACGCTGATGGCCGGCAACAGCGTGGCGCGGCCGGTCGAGGACATGGGCTTCGAATTGAAAATCCGCGAGAGCACCTGACCTCTGCGTTCGGCTCTGGAAGGGACGCGGAGCGTCCCGGACTGCATTCCCACGCACAGCGTGGGAACGATCACCGGCCGAGTATTTCAACCAATGCCGCCGCCCCCTTCTGCAACGGCTGGCTCTTGAGCCACACCGCATGCACCGGCAGCACCAGGCCGTTTTCGATGTTGCGGAAATTCAGCCGTTTCAATCGCCCGTTATCGAGCCACGGCTGCACCACCGACAACGGGAAATTGCCCCAACCCAAACCCGCCTCGACCATCTCCAGCGCCGTCTCCAGGCTGTCGGTGCGCCAGTGGGATTCAGCCACCAGCGGCCGTGTTTCGCTGATCGGCAAATCACGACTGCCGACCACGATCTGCCGCACATGCACCAGATCCTCGAGAAACAGATCCTGCCCCTGCAACAGCGGACTGTCCGCCGCCAGCGTCGCAATCATTCGCTCACTGCCGACAAACTGAAAGCGCTCCAGCACGTTCACACTCAACCCGGCGAACGCCAGGCACACGCTGACCCGGCCACTGTGAAGCATCGCCAGCACATCGTCCTGCGGCGCAGTCAGCACTTCGATATCGAGCAACGGATGACGCTCGCTGATCTCCCTGATGGCCGCCAACAACCGTCGACGATCAATATCCGCCGCCACGCCGATCGACAATTTGCTCTCCAGACCCAGCGACAACTGCACCGCATGCACCTGCAATTGCTTGAGCTGATCGGCGATCAATCGCGCGTGAGGCACCAGCGAAAGCGCCATGGCCGTGGGTTGCGGTTCGCGGTGACGGCGGTCGAACAACGCATAGCCGAGTTCGGCCTCCAGATTGCCGATGGCCATGCTCACCGCCGACGGGACTTTACCCAATGCTCTGGCAGCGGCGGAAAACGAGCCGCGCTCGATCACGGCGAGAAACAGTTCGATGCTTTCGCTGTTGAAATTCACTTCACACACCTATCAATAAAACTGAAAGCTACTTACTTTTTCTGTCACCTCAATTGAAGCTATCTTTCGTCGCCTTCGCCAGTCCCACTGGCCACAAGTCGCAAGAAAGAGGCAATTCCCATGCAAGGCGTCAAACGCAAACTGGTCTATGTGTCGCTCTATGAAGTGATCGGCATGACCTTCTCGGCCCTCGGTCTGGCGCTGCTGTCCGGCACCTCGCCCGGCAGCACCGGCCCGCTGGCGGTGATCATTACCACCATCGCCGTGACCTGGAACTTCATCTACACCTCGCTGTTCGAGCGTTGGGAAAGCCGTCAGGTGTCACGCACCCGCACGGTGAAACGGCGCATTGCCCACGCCGTCGGCTTCCAGCTGACGCTGATCGTGTTCCTGATTCCGCTGATCGCGTGGTGGATGAAGATCAGCCTTGTGCAGGCCTTTTTGCTGGATCTGGCGCTGATCGTGTTCATCCCTTGCTACACCTTCGCCTTCAACTGGCTGTTCGATAAAGTGTTCGGCCTTCCGGCCTCGGCATTGCCGGATCCGCAGCCCGCGACATAAATCGTTAATTGGTAAGCAGATATTGCAAGAAATCGGCGGTTTTTCCGCGCCAACCGCCGATATAAACAATCCTTGATTTCCGATAGCAGGCTAAGCTTTTCCATCAATAAAAAATGGATCAGCCCATGACTGCACATGCCCCCGCCGCACAACGCGACGGCATCGACCCGATACGCGCCGCACAGATTTCCGCCCGCATCGACCGCCTCCCGGCCGTCGCCACAATCTGGCGGCTGGTGGCGCTGCTGTCGATCGGTGGTTTCTTCGAACTCTACGACCTGTTCCAGACCGCCTACATCAGCCCCGGGCTGATCCGCGACGGCATCTTCGCCACCGGCAATCAGGGCGTGTTCGGTTTCTCCGATCAGGCCGCGTTCGCCTCGGCGACGTTCCTCGGCCTGTTTCTCGGCGCCAGTCTGCTCAGCCCCATGGCGGATCGGTTCGGGCGGCGGGCGATCTTCACGTTCGCGCTGGTCTGGTACACCGTCGCCACGGTGCTGATGGGCGTGCAGAGTTCGGCGCTGGGGATCATCTGCATGCGTTTTCTGGTGGGCATCGGCCTCGGCATCGAGCTGGTAACCATTGACGCCTACCTCTCGGAACTGGTGCCCAAACGCATGCGCAGTTCGGCGTTTGCCTTCGCGTTTTTCGTGCAGTTCCTGTCGGTGCCGGCGGTGGCGCTGATGTCCTGGTGGCTGGTGCCGCAGGCGCCGTTCGGGGTGTCCGGCTGGCGTTGGGTGGTGCTGGCAAGTGCGGTGTTTGCGTTGTTCATCTGGTGGCTGCGCAAGCGTCTGCCGGAGTCGCCGCGCTGGCTGGCCCAGCATGGCCGCTTCGATGAAGCGAACCGGATTCTCGATGGCATCGAAGCACGCTGCGAGAAAGATCACCGTCAACCACTGGACGCACCGCAAGCCGTGCCCGTGGACGTCGAAGGCAAGGGCCGCTTCGCTGATATCTGGCAACCACCGTACCGGCGCCGCGCGCTGATGCTGATCGCCTTCCACATCTTCCAGGCCATCGGTTTCTTCGGCTTCGGCAACTGGCTGCCAGCGTTGCTTTCCGGTCAGGGTGTCAGCGTCACTCACAGCCTGATGTACGCGTTCATCATCACCCTCGCCTACCCGCTCGGGCCGTTGCTGTTCGTGAAATTCGCCAACCGCTTCGAGAACAAGTGGCAGATCGTCGGCTCGGCGCTGGGCGCCATGACCTTCGGTACCTTGTTCGCCCTGCAGACCAGCGCCTTCGGCCTGATCTTCTGCGGAGTGATGATCACCTTCTGCAACGCCTGGCTCAGCTTCAGTTATCACTCCTATCAGAGCGAACTGTTCCCCACCAACATCCGCGCCCGGGCGGTGGGCTTCTGCTATTCATTCAGTCGTTTGTCGACGGTGTTCAGCAGCCTGTTGATCGGTCTGTTCCTCGACCACTTCGGCACGCCGGGCGTGCTGGCGTTCATCGTTGTCAGCATGCTGATCGTGATGCTGACCATCGGCTATTTCGGCCCCCGCACCCGCAACCTGGCGCTGGAAAACATCGCCCATCGCTGACGGACAACGGTCATCCTCTGCCGCCCACCGGCAAGGGATGACCGCTTCATCGGGCCACGCCAGAACCCAAATCGCTGAAATAAAAGGACTTTCTCGAAAGGCACGGTATTTGCTGGCGTAGGACTGACAGCCATTACCTACAGGTCTATCCATCATGTTGGTCAGTGCAAAACAACAGCAAATCATCCATCTGCCCAAGCACCTGAATGATGATGCAACCACCACCGCCGCTGCCGGCCTGCAAGGCGGGTTGCACGGCGCAATGCTGCAAACCCTGCAAGCCCAGACACAGGCGCAAACCGCCGAAGCCACCGCCAAGGTGCAAGAGTCGGCCACCCGACTCGCCACTCAGCAAGTCAGCGAAGCCACGCGCATCAGCGACAACGTCGACGAGGCATTCGCCAAGACCCGCGTCGCCCTGCAAACCTCCGATAACTCGCCGACCAAATCCTCAGGTTCATCGGCGCTGGACGAGTTCAAGGACTACATGAGCAAGACGCCGGAACAGCGTTTGCGCGACAGTATCCTCCAGGAAATGGGCCTGACCGAAGACGACATCAAAGCCATGCCGCCGGAGAAACAACTGGCCATCGGCAAAGAGATCGCCGAGCGCCTGCAGGACAAGATGAAGCTGGCCGAAGCCGAGAAGCAGAACAAGCAAGACGCCAATTCGGCGAAGATCAGCGACGAGTCGGCTGACAAGTTCCTCGCCGCACTCTGACTGCTGCCGGTTGAATCGGATTAAGCACTGACACCCGTGGGAGCGGGCTTGCCCGCTCCCACAGGTTTTTCGGATGTTGCGATCAGTCAGTTCAGCTGCAACGTCTCGTTGAACTGGCTGATCGCATCCACCACATGCCGCGAGCCCTGCTGAATCTCACGGATCGCGTCGCCCGCCTCGTTCGCCAGTTCCACCCCGAGCCCGGTGCGGCTCAGGCTCGACTGCATGCTCGACACCGCACTCAGTGACAACTCATGGTTCTTGCGCACCACATCGACGATCTCCAGGGTCGCCTGGCTGGTCCGCGCCGCGAGGCTGCGCACTTCGTCCGCCACCACCGCAAAACCGCGTCCGTGCTCACCCGCCCGCGCCGCTTCGATGGCCGCGTTGAGCGCCAGCAGGTTGGTCTGGTCGGCGATCCCGCGAATGGTCTGGACGATGGTGCCGATGATGTCCGACTGCTTGCTGACCGCATCGATGCTCAGCGCCGCTTCATTGAGATCGCGAGAAATGTCCTGAATGATCTGCACCGTTTGCTGCACGACCTGTGAGCCTTTTTGCGCGCAGGCGTCGTTTTGTACCGAGGTGCTGTGGGCCGATTCCGCAGCAGTCTGCAAGGTGGTCATCTGGTGGGTGATGTCGCTGGCGAACTTCACCACTTTGTACAACCGGCCCTTGGCGTCGAACAGCGGGTTGTACGAGGCTTCGAGGTAGACGGTCTGCCCGGACTTGTTCTTGCGCTCGAAACGGTGCGAGTGATATTCGCCGCGATTGAGCGAAGCCCAGAACGCTTTGTACTGCGCGGATTCGGCTTCGGCCCGGTGACAGAACAGACTGTGATGGTGGCCGACGATTTCGTTGAGCGAGTACTGCATGGTCTTGAGGAAGTTGTCGTTGGCCGAGATCACATTGCCTTCCGGGGTGAACTCGATCACCGCCATCGAACGGCCGATCGCGGCCAGCATGCTTTCCTCTTCCTTTTCCTTGTTCACGCGCGCCGTAATGTCCGACGCCACTTTGATCACACTGCGGACTTGTTTGTCCGGGCCATACACCGGCATGTAACTGGCTTCGAGCCAGATCTCCCGGCCACTCTTGTTCAAGCGCAGGAAAGTACCGCTGATGGGTTCACCCCGGGCCAGGTCACGCCACAACTTGGCGTATTCCTCGCTGCGATAGAACTCTTCTTCACAAAAGATCCGGTGATGTTTGCCACGCACTTCTTCGGCACTGTAGCCCATGGTCTTGCAGAAGTTGTCATTGGCATCCAGCACGATGCCTTCGGGAGTGAATTCGATCATTGCCATCGAACGGCTGATCGCCGCCAACTTGGCGTTGGCTTCGGTCAGGGCACAACTGAAGCGTTCGATTTCCTGCAGGTCAGCCTTGTGATGTAGGTTGAACATGTCTCGATCACCTTGAGCGCAGTCTTTTGATTTGATGAAAGTTCAGGTCTTTCAGAATCCACCACTACGTTCCACGGAACAGGCACACGCATTCCTCCACAGGAGGAAGTTGTCAGGTGATAAACGATGATCAATCGGAGGGTCCATGCGGCGACGCTCTAATCAAGACATCCTTCTCTTGATAGCCCGGTGACGGGCCATTCCTAACATGCAGAAGAACTTCCCTTTAAAAACAGCTCCTTGTCGGTCAAGTGTCGGTGCCTTGGATTGCGCACTCTGGCAGCTTTGAGATCGGTAACTGCTAGCGGTCGAACCACACTGAAGGCGTTCGACATAGTTAGTTATGAATGAGCATAGACAGCGCAATGCTTTGCGCAAGGCCACTAGTCGGCCAGCATTGAGTGAATTCGGACAGGAAGCGGAAAAGAAACGGTTCAGCGAATGTGTTTTGTTTGATCTACCACTTTCGCGGGCAGGCCCGTTCCCACAGGTTCTACGCGCTGTTCAAGTCAGCGTAATACCTGTGTGGGCTTGCCCGCGATGGCGACGGTGCAGCACTACAGAAATTTCAGAAAAGAATTACAGACTCCCGCTCACCTTGCTCGCCACATCACCCGGCACCCAAGGCGTCCACACTTGCGGTTGATCGCGCAGAAACGCTTCGGCCACCTGGCGTGGTTGCTGGCGCTTTTCGCTCATCCCGGCCAGGGTCTGGTTGAGCAGATCTATCGGCAAATCGACTTTCTCAAAGAACGTCACCAGTTCCGGGTACTGCGTCTTGAACGGCGCCGACACGCCAATCGCCAGACTCGCCGGCATCGAGCGGGTACCTTTCGGGTTTGGGTTGCTGGCATCGGCCAGGGTTTTCCAGGCTTCGGCGTCGAACGGCGGTTCTTCCAGCTTCACCAGTTTGAAACGGCCGAGCAACGGCGTCGGCGACCAGTAATAGAACAGCACCGGCTTGCCGCGCTTGATCGACGACGCCACCTCGGCATCCAGCGCCGCGCCGGAACCGGTGCGGAAGTTGACGAAGCTGTCGTTCAGCGCATACGCCTTGAGCTTCTGGCTGTTGACGATCTCCGAAGTCCAGCCGGTCGGGCTGTTGAGGAAACGCCCGCGGCTCGGGTCTTCCGGATCCTTGAACACATCCTTGTAGCGCGGCAGGTCGGCCACCGATTTCAGCTCCGGCGCCAGCGGTTTGATCCCGCGCTCGGGGTCGCCCTTGATCACGTATTCCGGCACCCACCAGCCTTCGGTGGCGCCCTTCACGGTGTCGCCAAGACCGAACACCTTACCTTCGGCAGCGGCCTTGACCCACGCCGGACTGCGCCCTGCCCACTCTTCACCGATCACTTGAATATCGTTTTTCGCCAGCGCCGCTTCCAGGCTGACGGTGCTGCCCGGCAGTGTGTCGGTCGGGTAGCCGTAGCCTTTCTCGACGATCAGGCGCAACACTTCGGTGATGAAACTGCCGCTTTCCCAGGTGATGTCACCGAAGTGGATCGGCGCTCTCGTTTCCGCGGCGCCAACATGCCCGGTCGTCAGGGTCAGGGCCAGCAGCGAACTGCCGAGCAGGGTTTTGATCGATCTCATGCGGACCTCTTGTTCTGGGAGGAAATCAGGGTTTGATTGGCGCTGTGGCGGTTGCACAGGGCTTGGGAGCGGGTCATGTACAGGCTGACCGAACGCTGGGAGATGCCCAGTTCGGCAGCGATTTGCGGGTAGGTCAGGCCGTCGATGCGCGCCAGCAGAAAGGTCGAACGGACTTTGCCCGGCAGGCGCTGGAGCGTCCGGTCCAGATGTTTGAGGCTCTGTGACAGGTCGGCCAGTTCCTCTGGGGACGGCCCGTGATCAAGGTCACTCTGTCGCAGTTGCTGGAGATGCCGACGCTCCAGATCGCCGCGCCGCCAGCGTTCGTACAGCAGGCGTCGGGCGATGGTGGTGAGCAAGGCGCGGGGTTCGCGGATGGCGGTCAGGTCCGGGGCTTCGAGCAGTTGCGCGAAGGTTTCGGCGGCGATGTCTTCGGCCGTGGCCGCATCATTCAATTGCCGACGCAGACGCGTGCACAACCACGGGTAATGGTCGCGAAACAACGTGTTCACATGATTGCGATGGGATGAGTCGGCGCCGGACATGGGGGCTCCTTGGTCAAGGGTCGCTGAATGTCCGGTCGTCCGGTGGCGCGATCCTAGCAAGGTGCCTTATGCGTTAAAAATACTTAAAAAGAATTCTTATATTCCATTAGTGAATTAATAGAGAGCCCTAACGCAAGCGGCCATAACCCAGTTCTTCGGCCTCGCGCTGGTAATCCAGCAGGATGAGGTAATCGTTTTCGCTGGCAGGCAGGACTTCGGACAAGCCGAGGATGCGGGCCACCTCGGGCAGGTCTTGAAGGCTGCGGTTCATGGCTCGGCGCAAGCGTTCGATCTGCTGGTCCGACGTGCTGGCGGCGGTGATAAAGGGCAAGGTCGGGCTGAACGCACTGCGCGCCAACACCCGCAATCCAATGACCTCTTCAACGGCGTACTGCGCCAGGTACGCGAAGGTCACGCTGTCGATGGCCGCCAGATCGGCACGGTCCTCGCGCAACCAGCGCAGGCTTTCGCGATGGCCGCCACTGATGCCCACCGAAGCAAAAAACTGCCCGTCCCGCTGCAATGGCGCCAGACGCTGACGCAACAGGTTCATGCCGCTGTTGGAGTCTTCGCTGTTGATCACTCCGCGACTGTCGAAGAACTCCGCCAGATGTCGGCGCGGATCATCGGCGCGGGCAAGGATCAGGCTGCAATGATTGCCGGCCGTGGCGTCCGGCAATTCGTAGCGCGGACGGCCGACAATCCTCACCTGCCTGCGCAGTGCGGTCATCAGCGGGTACCCGCAGGTCTGGGTCAGCAGCAGTTGCGGCGACAGCCAGAGCTCCGGCAGCGACAAACCTTCGGCACTGATCCGCGAATAGCCCAAGTGCTCGAGAATCCGCGCCAGCCACTGTTCATTGGCCGCGCGGATCGGCGCGGGGGCGATGTACATCAACAGTTCTGCGTAACCTGACGTCATGCTGGCCTCAAATAAACGGATGCTGCGGGCTGTCGATCGGCTTGATGCCGTGCTGGCGCCACAGTTGCCCGTAACCTTGCACCAGAAATCCACCGCTGCGCGCCACCCATTGCTCCCGACGCATGCGGTAGGCCTTGGGCAAGTCGTACCACGAAAGCTTCGGCAAATCGTGGTGCACGAGGTGGAAATTCAGGTTCAGGAACAGCCAGCGCCAAGGCCACCCGGCTTCGTTGAGCACCGTGCGCTGTTCCGGTTGTGTGTGCGGCCGGTGTTCATAGTAAGAGCGAACCATCGCAATCGACAGCGCCGGCACGCTGATCAAAAACAGGTAATGCCAGACCGGCAACACGCTGTAGCGGGCGATGAAAAACAGCATCAGCACGGCCAGGGCGCCGTGGGTCAGCCACATCAGCCAGGCCTGGCGCTCGCGGCTTTTCAGTCGTTGCAATTCTTCACCGGCCAGCGCCAGCAACGCCAGCGGCGCGCCAAGAATGAATCGGCCCAATACGGTTTTGTTCAGCCAGTGCAGGCTGCGTTCGAACAGCGAACTGCCCTGCCAGCGCTCGGCGCTCAGGTAGCGGCTTTCGGGGTCGAGGCCAGGAATCGTCAGGTCTTCATCGCGATGGTGCTGCAAATGGCTGTCGCGATAGAGCGTATAGGGATACCACACCGCAAACGGCGCATAGCCGAGGACTTTGTTGACGAAGGTCCAGCGCGTCGGATGACCGTGAAGCAACTCGTGCTGCACGGACAGCCACAGCACCAGCAATGGAATCAGCAGCAGCGTGCTCCACCAGACGCCAAGCCAATTGCTGCCCAGCATCAGGGCGAACCAGCCGGCATACACGCCAATCAGCAGCAACCAGGTCGGCCAGTCGGTACGGGCTGTGAAACGTTGACGCAGGGTTTCGATCTGTTGGCGATGGGCATCGTCGAAATAGTGGGGCATGGCGTGGCTCGGAACGAAGGTCTGTTCGTTCTGTGCAACACCAACGGGAAATCTTGCAGATTATTTTTGCGAGCCGGGATCCTTATAATCCCGTCTCTTTTTGCACCGGCAGTCCGAGTGATGACCGATACCCGATATAGCCAGCTCGATGAATTGTCCTGGCCCTTGATGAACAAGTTCTACCGCCAGCATCAATCGTCGATGAAAGCGGTGCGCGAGGCGCAATTGTGGGTGGCGCGGCGTGAGGAAATCGTGGCTGCGCTGTGCCTGCGGTCGGTGTTCGGCGGGCATTGGCTGACCGGGTTGTTCGTTGATCCGGCCTGCCGCGAACAGGGCATAGCTGCGCAGTTGATCGCGGCGGCGGTGAATGATGTGGAGACCCCGGTGTGGCTGTTCTGCCACCCGGACCTGCGTGGTTTCTATGAGCGGCGCGGCTTCACCTTCGACCCCGCCCTGCCCCAGGCCATGGCCGAGCGCCTGAGCCGTTATGCGCGGAGCAAGCCGATGATTGCCATGGAGCTGGCCCCGCGCAGCGGATGATCAGTCGTCAGCGTTGGGATCGAGATCCGGGAACATCACTTCGGTAAAACCGAACTTGCTGAAATCGGTGATGCGCGACGGGTATAACCGCCCGATCAGGTGATCGCATTCGTGCTGCACCACCCGCGCGTGGAAACCCGAAGCCACACGCACAATCGGCTCGCCCTTGGGATCGACGCCTTCGTAACGGATCTGCTGGTAACGATCCACCGCGCCACGCAGACCAGGTACCGACAGGCAGCCTTCAAACCCCTCTTCCATGAGCGGACTGAGTGGCGTGATCAGCGGATTGATCAGGATCGTCTGCGGCACGGCTTCGGCATCCGGGTACCGTTCGCTGTGCTCGAAGCCGAAGATCACCAGTTGCAGATCGACGCCGATCTGCGGCGCAGCCAGGCCGACACCGCCGACGCTTTCCATGGTCTGGAACATGTCGTCGATCAGTTGCCACAGCTCCGGGCTGTCGAGCATCTCGGCGGGCACTGGCGGGGCGATACGCAGCAGGCGTTCGTCGCCCATCTTCAGAATTTCACGAATCATGATCAGGCTTCGTCGGTGTTCGGCTTGAGCGAGTGATCGCGCCCGAGGCCGGAAACGTGTTGTTTGGGATGTTCATCGAGTTCGCCGGGGACTTTCTCGCCCGGATCCTTGCCCTCGTTGGACATGTGTTCGATCACCGCATTCATCTCCGCACCGAGCAGCAACACGGCGGACGAAATGTAGAAATACAGCAACAGCACGATGATCGCACCGATGCTGCCATACATGGCGTTGTAGTTGGCGAACGTCTTGACGTAGAACGCGAATCCCAACGACGCGATGATCCACACCACCACCGCCAGAACCGAGCCCGGCGTGATGAAGCGAAACTCCTGTTTGACGTCGGGCATCACGTAATAGATCAGCGCCACGGCCACCATCATCAGGATCACGATCACCGGCCAGCGGGCGATGGTCCACACCGTGACGATGAAATCTTCCAGCCCGACCTGCGCGGCGATCCAGCCCATCACCTGCGGGCCGAGCACCATCAGCGCGGCGGCCACCAGCAGCATGCCGGCGATGCCGACGGTGTAGACAATCGACAATGGAAAGCGCTTCCAGATCGGCCGACCCTCGACCACGTCGTAGGCCGCGTTCATCGCGCTCATCATCAGGCGCACGCCGGCGGACGCAGTGTACAGGGCGATGACGATACCGACCGACAGCAGGCCGCCCTTGGATTGCTGCAGTTGATCGATCACCGGGTTGACCTGCTCCAGCGCCTGAGGCGGCAGGACCAGTTCCGATTGCAGACGCAGCCAGGAGAAGAAGTCCGGCAGGTGCAGGAAACCGATCAGGGCAATCAGGAACAGAATGAACGGGAACAGCGAGAACAGCATCTGGTAGGCCAGTGCCGAGGCATAGGTCGACATCTCGTCGTCCATGAACTCGGTGACGGTGCGCACGATGACTCGGTGCAGGGGCAGGCCTTTCATGTCGGGGAAAATCATTCGCGTCTCCTTTCGCCGCAAAACAGGTTGAAGTCGTGGCGAATCAGGGGCCGTTTTTCTCTCATCAAAGTAGCTCACTTGGCGACTTTGAAACACTGTGATCCATGACCGCATGTGAACGGGATACAAAAACGGCCATCCTTGGATGGCCGCTTCGTTGTTTCGTTCAAGGCTCGATCAAGCCTTGTCGACGCCTTTCTTGACCGCGTCCTTGGCTTTGCCCACCGCTTGCTGGGCCTCGCCTTTCTTCTCTTGCAGTTTGCCTTCGGCTTGCAGCTTGGTGTTGTCGGTGGCTTTGCCGACACCTTGCTTGACGTTGCCGACCGCTTCGTTGGCCATGCCTTTCACTTTATCGCTCGTGCTGCCCATGGTGATTCTCCTTGGAACATTAACGGGGAAAGTCAGTACGTAATGATTGACAGGCCCGGTTTGCGCCAAGTTTCATTTATTTTCACGGCTTCATTTCGTCGCCATGCGCAGGTTGGGCTTTATGTTTGCGAGCGTAGCCCCGAGAATGCCCGGCATAAGGGCGCCAGGCGCCATAGAACCGATCCCGCAGGAATGTTATGAAACTCGATAAAAAGCAGGCCATCGCCCGTCGCAACCAGGAACTGGGCGGTGCCGTGCTCGGCACCAACAACTGCCACTTCGCCGAACTGAACCGCAACCGCAACATCTGGTGGTTCGACTTGCCGGTGTCGCGCCTGGCCATCGGTCAATACGAGTGGATTCACCTGTTGATGCACACCCCGGCCACTGACGAACTGCTGCACCTGAAAGTACCGACCGCGTTCTTGCGTGAAAAGCTCGAAGGCCTGGTCATCCGCAACGAAGGCAAACGCAAGGCAGCCCTGAGCCTGGAACTGAGCGCCGACAAGGACTCGTACCTGCAGGACATGCGCCCGGCAGGCACCAATGTGAACTTCGCGCCGTTCCGCCAGTAAACCTTTTATGCTGACCGACGTGATCGTTCCCCTGCTCTACGTGGGAACGATCATCTACAACAAAAAGCCCCGCATCTGAGGGGCTTTTCGTTTTATGCGGCGCTCTTCGCCTTGATCTTTTTCAGCTCTTCGTCGCGCAGTTCGCGACGCAGGATCTTGCCGACGTTGGTGGTCGGCAGCGCATCGCGGAATTCCACCGAACGCGGCACCTTGTAGCCGGTGACGTTGGCGCGCATGTGCTCCATCACCTGTTCCTTGGTCAGGGTGACGCCCGGTTTGGCGACGATGAAGATCTTGATCGCCTCGCCGGATTTCTCGTCCGGAATGCCGATGGCCGCGCACTGCAACACGCCCGGCAGGGCCGCCAGCACGTCTTCCAGCTCGTTCGGGTACACGTTGAAACCCGAGACCAGGATCATGTCTTTCTTGCGATCGACAATGCGCATGTAGCCGTCCGGCTGGATCAGCGCGATGTCACCGGTCTTCAACCAGCCTTCGCTGTCGAGCATTTCATCGGTGGCTTCCTGACGCTGCCAGTAGCCCTTCATCACTTGCGGGCCCTTGACGCACAGCTCGCCGATTTCGCCCAGCGGCTGCTCGACGCCGGCATCGTCGACGACTTTGCACAGGGTCGACGGCACTGGAATGCCGATGGTGCCGATCTGGATGTTCTGGATCGGGTTGACCGTGGCCACCGGGCTGGTTTCGGTCATGCCGTAACCTTCGCAGATCGGGCAACCGGTGACCGCTTTCCAGCGCTCTGCCGCGGCCAGTTGCAGGGCCATGCCGCCGGACAGGGTGACTTTCAGCGCCGAGAAATCCAGCTTGCGGAAGCCTTCGTTGTTGCACAGGGCCACGAACAACGTGTTGAGGCCGACGAAGCCGCTGAACTTCCACTTCGACAGTTCCTTGACCATCGCCGGCAGGTCGCGCGGGTTGCTGATCAGGATGTTGTGGTTGCCGATCAGCATCATCGCCATGCAATGAAAGGTGAACGCATAGATGTGGTACAGCGGCAGCGGGGTGATCAGGATCTCGCAACCTTCATTGAGGTTGGAGCCCATCAGCGCCTTGCACTGCAGCATGTTGGCGACGAGGTTGCGGTGGGTGAGCATCGCGCCCTTGGCCACGCCGGTGGTGCCGCCGGTGTATTGCAGCACCGCGACGTCGCCGCTGTCAGGATTGGCTTCGGCGACCGGCTGGCCCTGGCCCTTGCTCAGTACGTCATTGAACTTGACGGCTTTGGGCAGGTGATAGGCCGGCACCATTTTCTTCACGTACTTGATGACGCTGTTGATCAGCAGGCGCTTGATCGGCGGCAGCAGATCCGCGACTTCAGTGACGATGACGTGCTTGACGCCGGTTTTCGGCACCACGGCTTCGGCCAGATGCGCCATGTTCGCCAGGCACACCAGCGCCTTGGCACCGGAGTCGTTGAATTGGTGTTCCATTTCCCGCGCGGTGTACAGCGGGTTGGTGTTGACCACGATCAGCCCGGCACGGATCGCACCGAAGACGGCGACCGGGTACTGCAACACGTTGGGCAGTTGCACGGCGATTCGATCACCTGGCTGCAAATCGGTATGCTGTTGCAGATAAGCGGCAAACGCACCGGACAATTCGTACAGTTCACCGTAGGTGATGGTCTTGCCCAGGTTGCTGAACGCCGGTTTGTCGGCGAAGCGTTGGCAGGATTGCTTCAACACTGCCTGAATATTCGGGTACTCGTCTGGATTGATGTCGGCAGCAATTCCAGCGGGGTACTTATCCTTCCAAAAGTCTTCGATCATGGAAGCCCACTCCTCAGCAACGCGAATTCAGCACCGCATTTGATGCGATTATTATTGGTGTTTGTTTATTGGTGAGTCTGGCTTTTTACAAGGCCGAGAAGTCACAAAGCGCGCCGAGAGTAGCAGCTTTGCCAAGGGTCGACTAGAGCCAAAAGCGGCCCCTACAGTCATTTTCATGACTCAAGAACTACTGGCAGTCATTTTAGAGCAAAAATCCTATAACCCCTTGAAAGTCCCTGTTTTCGGGGACAACGTCGGGAATACAAAGCAAAAGATCGCAGCCTGCAGCAGCTTGAGGAAGCCGCCAGAGGCTGCGATCTTTCAGTTTCAACGGTGCGCGTCATCGATCAGGCGATATCGCGCAACTCCCGCCGCAGAATTTTCCCGACAGGCGTCATCGGCAACGACTCACGCAGCACGATGTGTTTCGGCACCTTGTACGCCGTGAAATTCTCTTTGCAGTAAGCCTTCAGCTCTTCCAGGCTCACGCCGGTTTCCCGCGCCACCACGAACAGCTTCACCGCCTCCCCGGAGCGTTCGTCCGGTACGCCGATCACTGCGCAGTTGGCGACTTTCGGGTGAGCCATCACCACGTCTTCGATCTCGTTCGGGTACACGTTGAAACCGGAGACGATGATCATGTCTTTCTTGCGGTCGACGATGCGCACGAACCCGTCCGGATCGATCACCGCGATGTCGCCGGACTTGAACCAGCCCTCCGCGTCCAGCACCTCGGCGGTAGCCTCGGGTTTCTGCCAGTAGCCCTTCATGATCTGCGGGCCCTTGATGCAGAGTTCGCCGCGTTCGCCCAAAGGCTGTTCGACGCCGTCGTCATTGATGACTTTCAACCGGGTGCCCGGCACTGGCAGGCCGACCGTGCCGATCCGAGACAGCTCGCCGTACGGGTTGGTACAGGCTACCGGCGAGGTTTCGGTCAGGCCGTAGCCTTCGGTGATGCGGCAACCGGTGATCTTCTCCCAACGTTCGGCGGTGGCCTTGACCAGCGCGGTGCCGCCGGAGTTAGTGAGCTTGAGAGTGGAGAAATCCAGGGTCTTGAAGTCCGGATGATCCATCAACGCAACGAACAGTGTGTTGAGCCCCAGCAGCGCCGAGAACTTCCAGTTCTTCAGCTCCTTGATAAAGCCGCCGATGTCACGCGGGTTGGTGATCAGTACGTTGTGGTTGCCCGACACCATCATGCACATGCAATTCGCGGTGAACGCATAGATGTGGTACAGCGGCAGCGGCGCGATCATCACCTCCTGCCCTTCGCGCAACAGCGGCTGGCCGTCGCTGCCGAACTGACCGAGACAGGCGCGCACCTGCTGCATGTTCGCCACCAGATTGCCGTGGGTCAGCATCGCGCCCTTGGCCAGACCGGTGGTGCCGCCGGTGTATTGCAGCACGGCGATGTCATCCAGACCGACCTTCAGCGGCTTGATGCCCAGGCCCCGGCCCATGCGCAACGCGCTCTTGAAGGAAATCGCCTGGGGCAGCGAATACGCCGGGACCATTTTCTTCACTTTGCTGACCACGGTGTTGACCAGCCAGCCCTTGGCGGTAGGCATCAGGTCGCCCATCTTCGCTTCGATCAGATATTGAATGTCGGTGTCCGGCAGCACTTCCTGGACTTTCTGGCCGAACATGTTCAGGTACACCAGCGCCCGGGCGCCGGAGTCCTTGAACTGATGACGCATCTCGCGCGCGGTGTACAGCGGGTTGGTGTTGACCACGATCAGCCCGGCGCGCAACGCGCCGAACACGGCAATCGGATAATGCAGGACGTTGGGCATCTGCACCGCGATGCGATCCCCCGGTGCCAGATCGGTGTGGGTTTGCAGATAACCGGCGAACGCGGCGCTCTGGCGCTCCAGCTCGGCGTAGGTCAGGGTCACGCCCATGTTGCTGAACGCCGGGCGATCAGCGAATTTCTTGCAGGAACGCTCGAACACCTCGATCACCGACTTGAATTCACCCGCGTCGATGTCCAGGGGTACGCCCGCCGGGCGTTTGTCATTCCAGAAATCAGGTTGCATTGTTCTTGTCCTCTTTACCTGAGCCGATCCGGGGCCGCTTCGCTGTCATTTTTGTCTGTCCCTGAAAAAGCCGAGAGCAAAAAGCGGAGCTTCACGGACACTAGCAGCTATGGTCAATCAGGCAAATATGGGCAAGGTCGTCATTGATCGTGTGAATCTTCCTGCCGTGGCGAGAGCTGATCGGACGCGCTATACAATGCAACCTCTGCAAGACGCATCAGCAACATTCAGCAATATCAGGCCGCAAAAGGAATCGCCATGATCCACGACACCTTCTGGCTGGACGCGAGTGACCGCAGCCGCCTCTACGTCAACCTGTGGCTGCCGAACACGCCGCTGAAGGCGCTGATTCTGCTGGCCCACGGCATGGCGGAACACAGTGGCCGCTACGCACGCCTGGCAGAGGCCTTCTGTGCCGAGGGCTACGGTGTGTATGCGCCCGATCAGCGTGGCCATGGCAAAACCGCCGATCATGGGACGCTGGGGCATTTCGCCGATGATGATGGCTGGTGCAAAGTGGTTGGCGATATCGCCAGCCTCAACCAGTTCCTCGGCCAGCGTCATCCGGGGGTGCCGATCGTGCTGCTCGGGCACAGCATGGGCAGCTACATTGCCCAAGCGTATCTGCTGCATCACAGCGCCAGCCTGCACGGCGCGATTCTCAGCGGATCGAATTTCCAGCCGGTCGCGCTGTACCGCGCGGCCCGACAGATCGCCCGGTTCGAAAAACTGCGCCAGGGCCCCAAGGGCCGCAGCGCGTTGATCGAATGGCTTTCGTTCGGCTCGTTCAACAAGGCATTCAAACCGGCACGCACGCCTTTCGACTGGCTCAGCCGCGATCCGGCCGAGGTCGACAAGTACGCCACCGATCCGCTGTGCGGCTTTCGTTGCACCAATCAGTTGTGGATCGACCTGCTCGGCGGGTTGCAGCAAATCAGCAAAGCGTCCAATCTCGCCCAGATCGATCCGGGCCTCCCGCTGCTGGTAATCGGCGGCGAATGTGATCCGGTGAGCGAAGGCAAGCGTCTGACTGATCTGGCCAACGCCTTGCGCGCGGCCGGCAGCCAGAACCTGCAACTCAAGATCTACCCGCAGGCGCGGCACGAATTGTTCAACGAGAGCAACCGCGAGGAAGTGACCGCCGATGTGCTGACCTGGATCGACCAGGCCCTGAGCCATCGCCGGCCGCACCGCAGCGAATAATTTTTTGTGGATTCATTTCATCCGTCACAGGAATTCAGCCCCATGACCCAGGTTACCAATATCCCTTACGAAGCCCTCGAAGTGGGCCAGACCGCGACCTACAGCAAGACCGTCGAGGAACGCGACATTCAGCTGTTCGCCGCGATGTCCGGTGACCACAACCCGGTGCACCTGGACGCCGAGTTCGCCGCCGCCAGCATGTTCAAGGAGCGCATCGCCCATGGCATGTTCAGCGGCGCGCTGATCAGTGCCGCAGTCGCTTGCGAGCTGCCTGGGCCGGGGACCATTTATATCGGCCAGCAGATGAGCTTCCAGAAGCCGGTGAAGATCGGCGACACCCTGACCGTGCGTCTGGAAATCCTCGAGAAACTGCCGAAATTCCGCGTGCGCATTGCCACTCGCGTGTTCAACCAGCGCGATGAGCTGGTGGTGGACGGCGAGGCCGAAATTCTGGCGCCGCGCAAACAACAGACCGTTACCCTGCCGACGTTGCCGGCTATCAGCATCGGCTGATCATCCTCGGTTTGATCCGGACACAAAAAAAACGCCAGACCCGCTGGCGTTTTTTGTTGGCCTCGAACGCTTACGAGCGTGCGCGGGCCTGGTCACGCAACACTTTCACCTGATCGTGATTGCGTTGCACACCGTGGTACTGCTTTTCGACCAGGTCAAAAATTTTTGTCAGGCCGTGATCTTTAATCTTGGTAAGCTTATCGATCGCTTCACGATAAGCCTTCAGGGCGTGGTCTTCACCGCGCTCGGCTTCGTTGAGCACCGCTTCTTCATCCTTGCCGGTGAACATCGCTTTGACGTCGACCCAACGACGGTGCAAGTCACCGCTCACGCTGGTCGAGGTTTCCGGATCGCCACCCATCGAACGCACCGCAGCTTGCAGCTCGGCCGCAGCCGTTGCGCAATCGGCGGAGCGTTTCACGAACAGCGTTTTCAGCTCTGGATTCTTGATGTCTTCAGCGCAGGTCTTGAACCCTTCCTGACCGTCCTTGCTGGTTTCGATCAGGTCGTTGAGGACGGAGATGGCTTCTTTATTCATGTCAGTCATTTTTCAATTCCTTGCGTGGGTTAAAGATGCAAGGAGTGTTGCAGCAGCCGTGCCAGATTCTATTAAAGAATTTAATCGTTATTTTTCAATAAGTTATAGATACAGCAAAAATCTGTATGCCTGTTATTTGCATGATCTGTCATTTGGCCTGCATGCAGAATGCCTGTATTTTCCAAAGTGTTTTCAAAGCCAGACGACTCCAACGATGAACCCTGAAAAGCTCGAACTGCTGATCACCCGCGAAATGCCCTTCGGCAAGTACAAGGGCCGGATCATTGCCGACCTGCCGGGCCCCTACCTGAACTGGTTTGCCCGGGAAGGATTTCCCCATGGCGAACTGGGCGGGCTGTTGGCGTTGATGCAGGAAATCGACCACAACGGCCTGTCGGAACTGCTCGAACCGCTGCGCGCCAAACACGGCAAACCCGCCCCGCGCCACTGAGGCGTCACCCTGATCCGAGTCGAGTCGACCATGCCCGATAACACCCGCCGCGCCCGAGACGAAGCTTTCTGGCAAACCTTCGCCGACCGTTACGACCGCCACCCTGGCCCCGTGAATCTGGAGAACGGCTATTTCGGGCGCATGTCGCGCACCGTGGTCGAGGAGTACCAGCGCAACATCGAGCTGATCAACAACAGCAACTCGATCTACGTGCGCCAGCGTTTCGAACAGCACGACAGTTTCGAGATCCGCGCGCAACTGGCCGAGTTGATCGGCGTGCGCGCGCAAAGCGTGGCGTTCACCCACAACGCCACTGCCGGCCTGCAATCGCTGATCCGCAACTACAATCGCCTGCAGCCAGGCGACCAGGTGTTGATCTGCGATCTGGAGTACGACACGGTCAAGGGCGCCATGCGCTGGCTGGCGCAGTATCGCGGAGTCGAGGTGATCGAAATCGAGCACGCCCACCCCGCCACCTTCGACAGCCTGCTGGCCACGTACCGCGAAGCCTTTATCCGCCATCCAAAGCTCAAGCTGATGGCCCTGACCCACGTCACCCACCGTACCGGGCTGGTGATGCCGGTGCAGGCCATTGCCTCGCTGGCCAAAGAGTACGGCGTCGATATCATCCTCGATGGCGCCCATGCCCTTGGCCAGATCGAGTTCAATCTTGAAGCGCTGGGCATCGCCTTTGCCGGGTACAACCTGCACAAGTGGATCGGCTCGCCGCTGACCCTCGGTTTTATCTACATCGCACCGCAGCGCCTGGCCGACATCGACCCGGACATGGGCGAGATGCATTTTCCGGCTGGCGATATCCGCTCACGCACGCCCCACAGCACGCCGAACATTCCGGCACTGATGACCCTGCCTCTGGTGTTCGAGGAGCACCGCTCACTGGGTGGCGCGGCGGCCAAAGGTGCACGGATGAATTACCTGCGCAACCTGTGGGTCAGCGCCGTGCGCAACCTGCCAGGCATCGAAGTCACGACCCCGGACGATCCGCGCCTGTATTGCGGCATCACCTCGATGCGTTTTACTCGCCATACCGACCAGCAGGCGATGGTCGAACGCCTGCTCAACGACTACAACCTGTTCACTGTCGTGCGCAACGGCGCAGCCTGCGGACCGTGCATCCGTATCACGCCGTCGCTGACCACGACGGCGGCGGAGATTCAGTCGCTGATTCTGGCGCTGAATGAGCTGCGTTAAACCGTGTACTTGTCGAAATCCTCGGGCTTGATCTGCGACGACACCGCAAAGGTGTCGATGCCGATCGTGAGGTGGCCGAAGTAACCGTCCTCGTGTGACTCGCGACCGATCGGCCACACCGTCAGGGTCGACTCTTCACCGCCCATGTTGGCGAAGTAGGGATCGTCTGCGTTGCACACCGGCAGCGAGCTGCGCCCGCGATAGGCCTTGGCATTGAGCACGCCACGGGAAACCACCTCCGGAAAATACAACTGCCCGACCCAGGCCACATTGCGCTCCTCCAGGTATTCGGTGCCGGCGACGATGCGCACCGCCACATGAATATGCAGGGCACGGCCGGCGTAGAACCCCGGATAGATCGTGGTGAAGCGCACCCTGCCCTTGTGGTCGCTGAACTGGCCGCCGCGCAGATAGGTGTCGTCGTCGGTTCGCGGAATCGAGCCGATGTCCTCGACGTCGACTTCCAGATCCGGGTTCACCCGACTCCAGCCGGAATAGGCGCCGCGTGCGTTGCAATGCCAGATATCCACCAGCGCACCACTGACCGGCTCGGCAGTCATGGCGTCGACGATGGTCAGGCGCAGCAGCAGCGGCAGGCCTTCGGCACCTTCGCTGATGTTGCGGCGCAACAGTTTGGGATTGCGAAAATACGGCCCGGCGACTTGCTCGGGGGCCAGTTGATATACCGGGGGTGCTGAAAGCTGGTTATCCATGACGCGCTCTCTCTTCCATAAGATGAACGCAGGTTAACGCCACACGCGAAGCCAGGTGCGGTAACTATGTATCTCCAGATAACGTATCCCCAGATAACGTATCTCCAGATAACGAAGTTTTTCGCGGGCAAAAAAAAACGGTGCACCGACCAAGCGCACCGTAAAGCCGTAGAACACACAACGAAGTGTAGGGTTGAACCAATCAGTCCAGCAGCGCCAACGCCTCGGCAGTGCATTCCTGAATGCGGGCCCAGTCGCCGTTCTTGATCCACTCAGGATCAAGCATCCAGCTACCGCCCACGCACATGACGTTTTTCAGCGCCATGTAGCTCTTGATGTTGGCAGGGCCGACGCCGCCGGTCGGGCAGAATTTCACTTCGCCGAACGGGCCGCCAAGGGCCTTGATTGCCGCCACGCCGCCGCTGACTTCAGCCGGGAACAGCTTGAAGCGGCGATAACCCAGGCCATAGCCTTCCATGATGCCGGAGGCATTGCTGATGCCCGGCAGCAGCGGGATCGGGCTTTCGACGCTGGCTTCCAGCAGATCACGAGTGATCCCCGGGGTGACGATGAATTGCGAACCGGCGGCTTCGGCCGCAGCCAGCATGTTACGGTCGAGCACGGTGCCGGCACCGGTCACCAGTTCCGGGCGCTGCTCGCGCAGGATCTGGATCGCCTTGAGGCCGAACTGCGAACGCAGGGTCACTTCCAGCGCGGTCAGACCACCGGCAGCCAGGGCGTCGGCCAGCGGCAGCACGTCCTGTTCACGGGCGATGGTGATCACCGGCAGAATCCGCGCCTTGGCGCAGAGGCTGTCGATCAGGGCAACTTTGTCCGCCATGGAAACGGTCGGGGATGGGGTTGTCATAGCGGCTGTTCCTTGGCTCATGGGCACCAGTAAATCTCTAACGTAGGTTGCAGAAACGCGCGAACCGGCATGGCGGCGACGTCGTTGGATGCCACTGCGGCATTCAGGGTGGTCAGTTTCGACTGACCGGAAATCGACAGAATCTTGTGCTTCGCGGAGGCCAGCAGTGCGCGGCTCATGGTCAGGCGCTGACGCGGCACGCTTGGCGCGAGCATCGGCCAGCAGCGGCGAGTGCCGTCAGCTTGCAGGGCTTCAGCCAGGTTCGGGCTGTCCGGGAACAGCGACGCGGTGTGACCGTCATCGCCCATGCCCAGCACCAGCACGTCGATGGGCGGCAACTCGGCGAGCAAACGATCGGCCTGCTCCGCAGCCTGCTCGACGTTGGCCGCCGCGCTGTAAAGGCTGAGGAACTGCGCCTTTGCCGCCGGGCCCTTGAGCAGATACTGCTTGAGCAGACCGGCGTTGCTGTCGGCATGTTCGACCGGTACCCAGCGTTCGTCGGCGAGGGTCACGACGACCTTCGACCAGTCCAGTTCCTGCTTGGCCAGGTGCTGGAAAAACGCCATCGGGCTACGACCGCCGGACACCACCAGCACAGCGTTGCCGCGCGCTGCCAGTGCTTCGCTCAACTGTTTGGCGACGTTCAGCGCCAAACCTTCGGCGAGCAACACCGGGCTCTTGAATTCACGGGCATTCACGCCCTCGGGCAGTTTCACATCAGATATCGCCATACCACGACCTCCCGTCCCGCGTGATCAATGCAATGGAGCTCATCGGCCCCCATGACCCGGCCGCATACGGCTTGGGCGCGTCACCGGATTTTTTCCACCCGGCGATCAGCTGGTCACACCATTTCCACGCGGCTTCAATTTCATCTTTACGGACAAACAGGTTCTGATTGCCGTTCATCACTTCCAGCAACAACCGCTCGTAGGCATCGGGGATCCGAGCGCTGCGCCAGGTGTCGGAAAAATTCAGTTGCAGCGGGCCGCTGCGCAGTTGCATGCCCTTGTCCAGGCCTTGCTCCTTGGTCATCACGCGCAAGGAAATGCCTTCGTCCGGTTGCAGGCGGATGATCAGTTTGTTGCTGATCTGCAGGCGCTGCTCGGGGGCAAAGATATAGTGCGACGGTTCCTTGAAGTGGATGACGATCTGCGACAGTTTCTGCGGCATGCGCTTGCCGGTACGCAGGTAGAACGGCACGCCGGCCCAGCGCCAGTTGCGGATGTCGGCACGCAGGGCAACGAAGGTTTCAGTGTCGCTCTGGGCGTTGGAATTCGGTTCTTCGAGGTAGCCCGGCACGGACTTGCCCTCGCTGTGCCCGGCGATGTACTGGCCGCGCACCACTTGGGTGGTCAGGCCTTCCGGACTGATCGGCGCCAGGGCCTTGAGCACCTTGACCTTTTCGTCGCGGATGCTGTCGGCGGACAGGTCGGCCGGCGGATCCATGGCGATCAGGCAGAGCAGTTGCAGCAGGTGGTTCTGAATCATGTCCCGCAGCTGACCGGCCTTGTCGAAGTAGCCCCAGCGGCCTTCGATACCGACCTTCTCGGCCACGGTGATTTCCACGTGGGAGATGTAGTTCTGGTTCCACTGAGTTTCGAACAGGCTGTTGGCGAAACGCAGGGCGATCAGGTTCTGGACGGTCTCTTTGCCCAGGTAATGGTCGATGCGGTAGGTGCGGTTCTCCGGGAAGAATTGCGCCACGGCGTCGTTGACCTTGCGCGAGGATTCCAGGTCCGAACCGATCGGTTTTTCCAGTACCACGCGGGTGTTTTCTGCCAGACCGACATTCGCGAGGTTCTCGCAGATCGCGCCATACACCGCCGCCGGAGTGGCGAAGTAGGCAATCATGCGTTGTGTGTTGCCGGCCAATTCTGCCAGCGCCACGTAATCTTCAGCCTTGAGGAAGTCGACGTGCAGGTAGGTCAGGCGCGCCAGAAAGCGCTCGGCCACGGCCTCGTCCAGCTCTTTGCCCACATAACGGCGCAGCTCGGCGGCGATGAACGCCAGGTGCTGCTGCTCGGTACCCGCCTCACGGGCCAGTGCGATAATGCGCGTGTCCTCGTGCAGCAGGCCGGCGCCGTCAAGGTGATAAAGGGCAGGAAACAGCTTGCGCAGGGCCAGATCGCCCAAGGCGCCGAACAAGGCGAAGGTGCACGGTTCAACCGTAATCGAAGGCATGATGTTTGTTCTTTTATCAAGTTAAGCTACAAATACCTTTTTTCAAGGCATCACTCAAGGGAAAATGTAGTAATAACCACAACATTTTCGCAAAATACAGATTCCGAGTGGTGGTCGGTCGGAGCCATCAGTAGGATAGGCCACCGTCACGGGCCACATCAAAGGCCCAATTTGCATAGCCGCGCGCTTATCGGCGCCGGTGAATCTAGGAATTCTTATGGACCGCGTGCGAAATTTACTGGAACAGATCCAGAGTCGCCTTGAAGAGCTGAACAAGGCCGAACGCAAAGTCGCCGAAGTGATCCTGCTCAACCCACAGCAGGCCACCCGCTTCAGCATCGCCGCCCTCGCCCAGGCAGCGTCGGTCAGTGAACCGACGGTCAACCGTTTCTGCCGTTCGTTCGGCGTCAGCGGCTACCCCGAACTCAAGTTGCAACTGGCCCAGAGCCTGGCCAGCGGCGCGGCCTATGTCAGCCGCGCAGTAGAAGCCGACGACAATCCCGAGGCCTACACGCAGAAGATTTTCGGCAGCGCCATCGCCTCGCTGGACAGCGCCTGTCAGGCATTGGACCCGAACCTGATCAGCCGCGCCGTCGACCTGTTGATCCAGGCCCGGCAGATCCACTTCTTCGGCCTCGGAGCTTCGGCTCCGGTGGCTTTGGATGCGCAGCACAAGTTCTTCCGCTTCAACCTGGCGGTGACCGCCCACGCCGATGTGCTGATGCAACGCATGATTGCTTCGGTGGCGCACACCGGCGAGCTGTTCGTGATCATCTCCTACACCGGGCGCACCCGCGAGCTGGTGGAAGTGGCGCGCATCGCCCGGGAGAACGGCGCGTCGGTGCTGGGCCTGACGGCAGAAAACTCGCCGCTGGCCAAGGCCAGTACGCTGAGCCTGAACATTCCGTTGCCGGAAGACACCGACATCTATATGCCGATGACTTCGCGGATCATTCAGTTGACGGTGCTGGATGTGCTGGCGACGGGAATGACGTTGCGTCGCGGGGTGGATTTCCAGCCGCATCTGCGCAAGATCAAAGAGAGCCTGAACGCGAGCCGGTATCCGGTTGGCGATGAGTTCAACTAGTTCGCGCTGATCGCCCCCACGCTCTGCGTGGGAATGCCTCAAGGGACGCTCTGCGTCCAGTAACGCGGAGCGTCACGGGCTGCATTCCCACGCGGAGCGTGGGAACGATCAGCGCTCTGCGTCGGAACGATCATCGCTAGGCGCCAGCCCAAGCCTGCAAACTCAAATGCGCCTTCTCCCCCGGCGCCAGATGCAGGCTGTCGGTGCCCCCCGCCGCCGCTTCAACACAGACAAATTCCGAGATCTCGTCCCAGCTCACGCCCAGCAACGGCCGTGCTCCCGGATGCCACACCACGGTGTCCGCGCTGTCACCGGTATCGATGCACAATTCGCGTTGCCAGGCGTGATCCTTGAGCTGCAATTCGCCGTCGTGCTGGAACACTCGCTGACAGCCACCATCGACCCGTAACTCGCCCTCCTGCTGGCAGACCTCACGGTTCAACTGATCATAACCCTGCGCGCCTTCGAGCCCAGACAGCGCTATCTCACTCACATCGCCAATACGCCAGTAAGCGTGCAAAGCCTGGCTCAACTGGCACGGCATGTCGTCCTGATGCTCGGTGCTCAGGCGCAATTCCATGCGTTCGCCCAGGTGCGCGTGCAGGTCCACCTGCCAGTCGCACAGTTGCAATTGCCAGTGCAGGCGCACGCCGTCATCGGCGCTGCTGCTGTCGAGCAGTTTCCAGTCCAGCAGTCGCGCCCAGCCATGGGACGGCCACGCGTTTTCGCTCGGGTGACGGCCATACCACGGCCAGCACACCGGCACGCCGCCGCGAATCGCGCCGACATGCGGCCACTTCGCCGCGCACCACAACCACGGTTTCTGACCTCGCGGCTGAAAATGCAGCAGTTGCGCGCCCTGACGACTGAACACCGCCTGACACAGTGGATGATCGATCACCAGCACATCGCGCATCTGATAGCGCTCCCAGGCGAACACCGGTCGTTCGCGCAGGGATTTGAAGAAGCGTTGCAGCGGATGCTCATGCATGGGCCACGGTTCCAGATTCAACTTTCATGGGCTGCGACACCCCTTTCCAAAAAAAAGCGGACAGCCTTGGCCGTCCGCAAATATGCGCACATAGAGAGGAGCTTATCGCAGACGCGTCAGAACGTAGACTGAATTTTCAGGCCAGCGACCAAAGCGTTATCCACTTCATCCACACCGCCCGGATGAGTGATGTATTGCAGGTTCGGGCGTACGGTCAGCCAGTTGGTCACGTGGAAGCCGTAGTTGATCTCGTAGTTGTATTCGGTTTCACGAATCGGCGAGAACACCGGATTGTCGTAGTCCGAAACACCGTTGGAGACGTTCAGCAGTTCAGCGTTCTTCTTCACGTCATCGTTGACATGAATACGTGCCGCACCAATACCGAAGTCATCCTTCGGACGCGCGTCGAACGGACCTTTGTACACAAACATCACGGACTGGTAGTTGTCGATGAAGTTGGTGTCCTTGTCGTGGAACGTGGCGTTGGCAGCGATGCTCAGGCCACGGCTCTTGTCACCGTTGTGGCTGGTGAGTTGCTGTTGCGCAACGAACCAGTAACCGTGCTTGCTGCTGTGGGTGCGATAGGCATCACCGGTGGTCGCCGCGTCGAAACCGTTGACGTCTTCGCGAACGTCGTCGGCATCGGCCGTGCTCTTGTAGTAACCGACACGGTATTCGCCCGGCAGGCCGCTCGGGTTAGGCGACCAGACCAGTTCCACTGGCAACACGGTGCCTTTGGTGCCGCTGCCGCTCAGCTTGAAGCCGTTGCCGTGTTCCAGTTGCGACGGGTTCTGGTTGTACGCACCGATCTGCGCATACAGCTCGTCGTTGATGTTGTACTTGACGCGAATGGCCGCCTGGCTGACCGGCCAGTTGTACCAGATGTTGGTCGCCCAGTTGCCCACTTGCGAACCGCAGAACGCCAGGTTCTGGAAGTCGCACGGGAAGGTGTTGAAGTCTTCGCCTTCGCCGAAGTAACCGGCCTTGACGTCGAGTTTGTTGTCGAAGAATTGGTGTTTGATCCACAACTGGGTCAGACGCACCATGTGGCCACGACCGTAGACTTCCTGCGAGGAGCTGAGTGTGCCGGCACGCGGATCGCCAACACGGTCGTTGGAAATGTTTTCGCCATTACGGTTGGTCAGCTGGATCTTGGCCTGGGTGTTGTCCCAGCCCCACAGTTTTTGCAGGTCCAACGCCACGCCCAGACCGAACTGGTCGGAGTAACGCGCCGTCTTGTCGTTGTTGTAGCCGCCGTGCAGGTTGCCGCCCACCTCACCGACGTAGTCCATCTTGATGTCGATACCCTGCTCGATCAGCTTGGTACGTTCGCCACCCCAGTCCCCGGTCATCCACTCCGAATCGGAGCTGAACGCGTCAGCCGCGTGGACGCTACCGGCCAGCATCATTGCCGCAATCGCCGACAACTGGCCGATACGCTGAGCGTTGTTGTTCTTCTTCATCCCTACATCCTCGTTTTATTGTTATTAACTGTTCTTCTTATCTAACGCGGTTTACATCTGATGCGGCGCGCGACAGGCCACGCACCGCGTGCTCCCTGCGGAAACGGGCGAGCCCGCTCCCGCATTTGTTGATCAGCGCCCCTTGAACTGGGCCACGTTTGCGCTGTGCGACTCGGTTTTCGGCAGGCCCGCAACCCCAAGGCGCTCACCGGACTTGGCGTCGAACAGCAGCACTTTCGACGGATCGAATTGCAACGTCAGGGTTTCGCCCACCTGCGGCGCCACGTCCGGCGCCAGACGGCAGCAGACCTTGGTGTCGTTGAGGTTGACGAACACCAGGGTGTCCGGACCGGTCGGCTCGGTAACCTGCACTTCAGCCTTGATGTTCGGCAGGCCATTGCCCTCGCCGTTCGCCAGAGCGATCTGCTCCGGACGCAGGCCGAGGATCACTTCGCGATCTTCGAGACCGGCGTCCTGCATCGCCATCGGCAACTCGCAACGGGCCTGGCCGCTGTCGAGCAGCGCCACCAGACGGCCGTCCTTGCGTTGCAGGCGCAGCGGAATGAAGTTCATCGGCGGCGAACCGATGAAGCTCGCCACGAACAGGTTGGCCGGGTCGTTGTAGATCTCCTTCGGCGTACCGAACTGCTGGATGATCCCGTCCTTCATCACCGCCACTTTGTCGCCCAGGGTCATTGCTTCGATCTGGTCGTGGGTCACGTAGACCGTGGTGGTTTTCAGACGCTGATGCATCAGTTTCATTTCGGTGCGCATCTCGACGCGCAGCTTGGCGTCGAGGTTGGACAGCGGCTCGTCGAACAGATAAATCTTCGGGCGACGCGCCAGGGCGCGGCCCATCGCCACGCGCTGTTGCTGACCGCCCGAGAGCTGGCCCGGCTTGCGATTGAGCAGGTGCTCAATCTGCAACAGCTTGGCCACGCGGGCGACTTCTTCGTCGATGGCCGATTGAGGCATCTTGCGAATCTTCAGACCGAATTCGATGTTCTCGCGCACGCTCATGGTCGGGTACAGCGCGTAGGACTGGAACACCATCGCGATGTCGCGATCTTTCGGGCTCATGCCGCTGACGTCCTGGTCACCGATCATGATCGCGCCGCCGGTGATGGTTTCCAGGCCGGCGATGCAGTTCATCAGGGTCGACTTGCCGCAGCCCGAAGGCCCGACGAGGATCAGGAATTCACCGTCCTTGATCGACAGTTCGATGTTCTTCAGTGTGTCCGGCAGGCCGGTACCGTAGGTCTTGTTTACATTGCGAAGTTCAAGCGTAGCCATGATTACCCCTTGACTGCGCCGGCCGTCAGCCCGCGCACGAAATACTTGCCTGCGACCACATAGACCAGCAGGGTCGGCAGCCCGGCGATCATCGCCGCCGCCATATCCACGTTGTATTCCTTGGCCCCGGTGCTGGTGTTGACCAGGTTGTTCAGCGCCACCGTGATCGGTTGCGAATCACCGCTGGAGAACACCACGCCGAACAGGAAGTCGTTCCAGATCTGGGTGAACTGCCAGATCAGACAGACCATGATGATCGGGGTGGACATCGGCAGGATGATCTGGCGGAAGATCGTGAAGAACCCCGCGCCATCGAGACGCGCCGCCTTGATCAGCGCATCCGGAATGCTCACGTAGTAGTTACGGAAAAACAGCGTGGTGAACGCCAGGCCGTAGACCACATGGATGAACACAAGGCCCGTGGTAGTGCTTGCCAGGCCCATCTTGCCGAGGGTGAACGACGCCGGCAGCAGCACGGTCTGGAACGGCAGGAAGCAGCCGAACAACAGCAGACCGAAGAACAGCTGCGAACCTCGGAAGCGCCAGAACGACAGTACATAACCGTTCAATGCACCGATGGCGGTGGAGATGATCACGGCCGGAACGGTGATCTTGATCGAGTTCCAGAAGTAGCCGTCAACGGTGGCCCAGGCTTTCACCCAGCCGATGCCGCTGACCACGGTCGGCCAGCTCAGCAGGTTGCCGGTGGAGATGTCTTCCGGGGTCTTGAAGCTGGTCAGCAGCATGACCACCAGCGGTACCAGATACAGCAGGACCGCGAGGATCAGCACCGCGTAGATCGCGATGCGACTCAGGCTGATGGCCGGTTTGGAGGCGAGACTAGTCATGACGCTTGGTCCTCAGCTCGGAGTACAGGTAAGGCACGATGATCGCGAGGATCGCGCCGAGCATCAGGATTGCACTGGCCGAGCCCATGCCCATCTGTCCACGGCTGAAGGTGAACGAGTACATGAACATCGCCGGCAGATCGGAGGAATAACCCGGGCCGCCGGCCGTCATGGCCGCCACCAGGTCGAAGCTCTTGATCGCGATGTGCGCCAGGATCATCACTGCACTGAAGAACACCGGACGCAGGCTTGGCAGCACCACTTTCCAGTAGATGCGCGGCATGCTCGCGCCGTCGATCTGGGCGGCACGAATGATCGACTGATCAACGCCACGCAGACCGGCGAGGAACATCGCCATGATGAAGCCCGAAGCTTGCCAGACCGCCGCAATCACCAGGCAATACACCACGCGATCCGGGTCGATCAGCCAGTCGAGACGGAAGCCTTCCCAGCCCCAGTCCCGCAGCAATTTGTCCAGGCCCATGCCCGGGTTGAGCAGCCATTTCCACGCAGTACCGGTGACGATCATCGAGAGCGCCATCGGGTATAGGTAAATGGTGCGGATAAAGCCTTCGCGGCGGATTTTCTGGTCGAGAAAAATCGCCAGTGTCACGCCGATCACCAGGGTGATGCCGATGAACATGCCGCCGAACACGGCCAGGTTCTTGCTCGCCACCCACCAGCGGTCGTTGTCGAACAGCCGCGCGTATTGCGCCAGGCCTGCCCACTTGTAGTTCGGCAGGAAGGTCGACGTGGTGAACGACAGGACAAACGTCCAGAGGATATAGCCATAGAAGCCCACCAGAACGATGAACATGCTCGGCGCCAGCACCAGTTTCGGTAGCCAGCGCTGCAATGCGTCGAACGGCGAGGCCTTGCTGAACACAGCAACAGAACTCATGGGAAGATCCAGTAAAGAAAATGAAGGACCGCTGCAAGCTGCAGGCTTGAGGCCGATGCGCGACCTCAAGCTTGCAGCTGCTCTACGCTGACGTTACTTGGCAGCCTTGATGGCGGTGCCGAGTTTTTTGGCAGCGTCGGCCGGGTCGGCTTTCGGGTCGTTGATGTAGTTGGTCACGACATCAAAGAACGCACCCTGCACCGCCAGCGTGGTCGCCATGTTGTGCGCCATGCTCGGCTGCAGGCCGCCATTCTTGGAATCTGCCAGGAAGTCCTTGGCAGCGGTCTGGGCGCACGAGTCAAACCCGTACTTGCCCATGTCGGCGAGCATGTCGTTACGCACCGGGATCGAGCCCTTGTTGATGCTGAAGACTTTCTGGAAGTTTTCACCCAGCACGACTTTGGCGATGTCCTGCTGACCGGCCGCGGTGCCCGCGTCCTTCTGCTTGAACACGGCCAGCGAGTCGATGTTGTAGGTGAACGCCTTGTCGGTGCCCGGGAAAGCTACGCACTCGTAGTCCTTGCCGGCGACTTTCTTGGCGGCGGTCCATTCGGACTTGGCCCAGTCACCCATGATCTGCATGCCGGCCTTGCCGTTGATGACCTTGGCCGCTTCCAGGTTCCAGTCCTGACCTTTGCCGTCGACGTCCATGTAGGTCGCGACTTTCTTCAGCTCGGTCAGAGCCTTGACCATTTCCGGGCCGGTCAGGGCAGCGTTGTCCAGGTCGACCAGGGCTTTCTTGTAACCATCAACGCCCATCACCGACAGCACGACCGCTTCGAACACGGTGCTGTCCTGCCATGGCTGACCACCGTGAGCCAGCGGGATGAAGCCCGCCGCTTTCAGCTTGTCGCCGGCGGCGTAGAACTCTTCGAGGGTGGTCGGGGCTTTTTCGATACCGGCTTTCTTGAAGACTTCCGGGTTGATCCACAGCCAGTTCACCCGGTGAATGTTCACCGGCACGGCCACGTAATCACCTTCGTACTTCACGGTGTCGGAGACTTTCTTGTCGAGCAGGCTGTCCCACTTCTCGGACTTGGAAACGTCCTTCAGCACGTCAGTGTCGAGCAGACCGGTCGACGCCCATTCCTGGATGTCCGGGCCTTTGATCTGGGCAACGCCCGGCGGGTTGCCGGCTACCGCGCGGCTTTTCAGCACGGTCATGGCAGTCGCACCGCCACCGCCGGCGACAGCGCCGTCTTTCCAGGTGAAGCCGTCTTTCTCGACTTGAGCCTTGAGCACATCGACGGCGGCTTTTTCGCCACCGGACGTCCACCAATGCACGACTTCCACCGAACCTTTGGATTCGGCAGCGGAAACACTCAGGGGCAGCACAGCGAGCGGGAACAGGGAGGCGACAGAAATGACAGTAGCGAGGCGAGAAATCGCATTCATCTGAGATGTACCTTTCTTGTTGTTATGCATGCAAGTCTGGTGCTTGCGCTGCACACGAGTTTAAACAGAGCGTTTCCCCTCGCAGGTAACGAAGGGACGCGCGAATGTCACCACATGGTTACACAGGAACGTTTCGTGAAAGCTGTGCCAGAGCACTGGCCATGCTTGGCGCCAGCGGCAGACGCGGGATCAGCACGGCCTGCCAGGCGTGGTACAGGTCCGGCTTGCCCGCCCAGATATCGGCACTTGGACGGTTTTGCGGATCGAGTTCGTGATGCCAGCTGCCGTCGCAGCGGTCGATGAAATTCGCTTCGCAGAATTCCCAGAACAGGCGGTACCAGGTTTCGTACTGCGCATCGCCGGTGCGTTTGAGCAAGGCACTGGCGGCAGCGCTGGCCTCGGCGTGAGTCCAGTGCAGGCGATGGCGCACCACCGCTTTGTTGTTCCAGTCGAGGGTGTAAACGATGCCCGGCGCACCGTCGACGTCCCAGCCATGGCGGCAGTTTTGCTCGAACAGTTTTTGCGCGTCGGTGGCCAGCCAGCCGGGGGTCAGCATGCCAGCCTGGACCCGCGCCGCTTCAAGGTGCAGCAACAGCCGCGCCCACTCGAAACCGTGGCCCGGCGTGGTGCCGTAGGGACGGAAACCGTCGGCGGGATTGTCCTGGTTGTATTCGCGCAGTGGCTGCCAGTCGCGGTCGAAATGCTCGATCACCAGGTAATCGTTGGCAGCGGCGTGACCGTGAATCACCCGTTCGACGATGCGCTGCGCACGCACCAGCCAGCGCGGATCTTCTGTTGCATCGGCCAGCGCCAGGAAGGCTTCAGTGGCGTGCATGTTGCTGTTGGCGCCGCGATAGGCTTCCTCTTCGCGCCAGTCGCGATTGAAGAACTCGCGCATGGCGCCCTCTTCTTCGCTCCAGAAATAGGTGTCGATGATGTCGATGGCGTCATCCAGCAACGCTTGGGCGCCGGGGCGTTGCGCGACCACGGCGGAGCTGGCCGCCAAGGCGACGAAAGCATGCAGATAAGCGTTCTTGCCGGTGTTGCCGTCACGATGTTCAGCGACGGCGAACCAGCCGCCGTGCAGCGCATCGCGCAACGGACCGCGCAGGGCCGCAATGCCGTGATCGACCAGCTCGGCAAAGCCCGGCAGGCCCTGAATATGGGCCATGGCGAAGCTATGGGTCATGCGCGCGGTGTTCATGGTTTCGGCTTGCGCGCCGGCCTGGAGCTGGCCGCGCTCATCAAGATTGCCAAACCCTTCGGGCAGCCGTGAAGCCTTGGCAAATGCCAGCAGACGCAGGCCTTCGTCGGCAAGCCATTGCTGGTGGGCAGGGGCGTTCAGCCAACTGCTGAAGTCCGGATTGAAGTGATCCATGGGTGGCCTTTTTTGTTGTTATGACTGCGGGGAGTCTAAACAACGGGCCTGGGTTGGCTTGTAACGAAGGGGGCAGGTTTTGTCACCGTTCGGTGACATTCAGGTCAATCCGCCGAACGCGGCAATTGCAGGGTCACCCGCAATCCGCCCTCACGCAGATTCTGCAACGTCACTTCACCGCCATGGCTATGAGCAATGTTGCGGGCGATCCCCAACCCGAGCCCATACCCCTGCTGCTGCCCCGCCAACCGGAAGTGCGGCTCGAACACCTGCTCCAGCCGCTGCTCCGGCACGCCAGGCCCTTCGTCATCGACGTGCAGCACGAAGGCGCTTTCGTCGTCATCGATATGCAAATGCGCGTTCTGTCCGTACTTCAACGCATTGTCGATCAGGTTGCCGATGCAGCGCTTGAGCGCCAACGGCTTGCCCGGATAAGCCGCCAGCGCCCGTCCCTGCTGGGTCACACGACCGTTGCCGTTGGGCGCCAGATACGGCTCCACCAGACAGTCGAGTACATGGTTCAGATCCACCGGTTCGATGTTTTCGTGAATGTCGGTGTCTTTGACGCATTGCAGCGCGCCTTTGACCAGCAGCTCCAGCTCGTCCAGGTCACGGCCAAACTTGGTTTGCAGTTGTTCGTCTTCGAGCAGTTCGACCCGCAGACGCAGGCGGGTGATCGGGGTACGAAGGTCATGGGAAATCGCGCTGAACAACTGACTGCGCTCGGTCAGGTAACGGCTGATCCGCTCGCGCATGGTGTTGAACGCGCGGCCCACTTCCACCACTTCACTGCCACCGCCCTCGGCCACCGGCTCGACGTCGGCGCCCAGCGACAAGTCCCGCGCCGCCCGCGCCAGACGCTTGAGCGGCCGACTCTGCCAGTGCACCAGCAGGCCGATAAACAACAACAGGAAACCGCTGGTGAAGACGATGAACCACACCTGCTGGGTCGGCAGGCCTTGCTCTTCAAGACTGGTGTAGGGCTCGGGCAGCAGCGAGGCGATGTACAGCCATTCACCGGGCGCCAACTGAATCTGGGTGACCAGCACCGGCGGATTCACCGGTTCCAGCGTCAAGGCGTAATGCGCCCACGAACGTGGCAACTCATCGAGCTTCAATCCGGCGTTGAAAATCCGCAGATCATCGGGGCTGACGAAGGTCACCAGAATGTCGGTGTCCTGGCCCAGCGACTGACGCAGCACCTCATCCACCGCTTTGAGCACCGCCGCCTTGCGCGGCGTCACCGGCAGCACTTCCATGCCCAGCGGTTTGTCATTCAGCGTCACGACAAAACGCGTGCCGCCCATGCTGCGCAACTGATCGAGAACCAGCGGCCGATAGGCCACCGGCAAGGAACGGAAATAACTGACGCTGGCGGTCATCGAATGGGCGAGGCTGCGGGCGCTGGTGACCAGGCCTTCGAGCTGGGTCGCGCGCAACTGGGACACCCAGATCACGCTGGACAGGGTCTGGGCGAACAACACCGCGAGCAACGTCAGCAGCAACATCCGCCCAAGCAGCGAACGCGGCATCGGCACTTTGCGCGCGGTGGTGCGCAGGAACTCAGTGACCATTGCCGGCAACCACATTGGCTGCCAGCTGGTAGCCGCTGCCACGCACGGTGCGGATCAGCCGTGGCGGCTTTTCGGTGTCGCGCAGACGCTGGCGCAAACGGCTGACGGCCATGTCGACGATGCGGTCGAGGGGCATCAGGTCGCGGCCACGGGTGGCGTTGCCGATGGTGTCGCGGTCGAGGATTTCCTGAGGGTGGTCGAGGAACAGTTTCAGCAGAGCGAAGTCGGCGCCGGACAGAATCACTTCCTCGCCGTCGGTGTGAAACAGTCGATGGCTGACCATATCCAGCCGCCACTCATCGAACGCCAGCACTTCACTGCCGCCGCGCTCCTGACCGAACTGAGCGCGCCGCAGCAGGGCCTTGATCCGGGCTTGCAGTTCGCGGGGGCTGAAAGGTTTGCCGAGGTAATCGTCGGCGCCGAGTTCCAGGCCAATGACCCGGTCGGCTTCGTCGGAACTGGCGGTGAGCATGATGATCGGCACCTGAGCCTGACGCGGATGCTGGCGCACCCAGCGGCACAGGCTGAAGCCGTCTTCATCGGGCAGCATCACATCGAGGATCACCAGATCGCTCGGCGCTTCGTTCAGCGCCTGACGAAAACCGGCGCCATCCGCCGTGGCCCGTACCTGAAAACCCGCGCGGGTCAGGTAGGTTTCCAGCAACTCGCGTATCTCCTGGTCGTCATCGACCAACAAAATCGACTTGTTGACTGAGCTCACTTCGAAGGCATCCTTGTTGTTGGAATTGGGCGGATTATGCCTGATGTGTAGACCGATCGTTCCCACGCTCTGCGTGGGAATGTATCAAGGGACGCTCCGCGTCCAGTGACGCAGAGCGTCACGGGCTGCATTCCCACGCGGACGGTTCGACGCCCCGACGTGGGAACGATCTTCAGCCTTCCTGCTCGAGCGCCACTCCTGCACCGACAAGCCCCGAGTACGGCGCCGTCACCAGCCACACCGGAATGCCCTTGAAGTAATCGCTCATGCAGCCCTTGTCGGCGAAGCTGCGGGCGAAACCGCTTTCGAGGAAGAAATCGGCGAAACGCGGAATCACGCCACCCACGATGTACACCCCGCCACGGCCGCCAACGGTCAGCACGTTGTTGCCGGCCACGCGACCAAGCCAGCAGCAGAATTGCTCCAGCACTTCCAGGGCAATCGGGTCGCCCGCAAGGCCTGCCGCAGTGATGGCTTCCGGCGTGTCGAGTTTCGGTTCATGCCCGTCCACCGCGCAGATCGCACGGTACACCCGCGGCAAGCCGCCGCCGCTCAACGCGGTTTCCGCGCTGACGTGGCCGATTTCGTTGTAGATGTGCTGCCAGAGCTGGGTTTCGCGCGGGCTGCTCAGCGGCAGATCGACGTGACCGCCCTCTCCCGGCAACGCGGCGAACCGCCCTTCACCGAGATCAAGCAACGTGCCGACGCCCAGGCCGGTGCCCGGGCCGATGACCACTGCCGGGCGCAATGGCTCCGGCTCGCCTTCGCAGACCACGCGGAATTCGCCGGGCTGCAAACGGGTCATGCCCAGCGCCATCGCCGAGAAGTCGTTGACCAGCAACAACTGCTCAACCTGCAAGGTCTGGCAGAACGCCTTGCGACTCAGGCGCCAGTGGTTGTTGGTGAACTTGAATTCATCACCGCTCACCGGCCCCGCCACCGACAGGCACACCGAACCGATGGCACCCGGCGCCAGACCCAGCCCGCTCAGGTAGAGGCTGATCGCCTCTTCCGGGCTGGCATGGTCGGCGGTGGCCAGCACCTGAACCGATTCGAGCTGCTGATCTTTCCACAACGCAAACCGCGCGTTGGTGCCTCCGATGTCACCGACCAAAGCCAGTTTCAATTAAGCGTCTCCAGGGCAGAAGTGAAGGCGCTGGCGCCCTGCTCCGCCGAGCTGAAGGCCAAACGCATGAAGCCAAACAGTTCGCGACCGCTGCCGATGTTGTTGCCCAACAGGCCTTTGGCGGGTTCGCGCGCTGCGAATTCGGCGGCGTCCACCTTGAGTTCCAAAGTGCCTTTGACGCCATCGACGCGGATGATATCGCCCTCTTGCACGCGCGCCAAAGCGCCACCCACATAAGCTTCCGGACTGACGTGAATCGCCGCCGGGATTTTCCCCGAGGCGCCGGACATGCGTCCATCGGTCACCAGCGCAACCTTGAAGCCGCGATCCTGCAGCACGCCGAGAAACGGCGTCATCTTGTGCAGTTCCGGCATGCCGTTGGAGCGCGGGCCCTGGAAGCGCATCACCGCGACGAAATCCTTCTCCAGAAGACCGGCCTTGAAGGCGTCGGCCAGATCCTGTTGATCCTGGAACACCATGGCCGGCGCTTCGACGATCTGGTTTTCGAGCGCGACGGCGGACACCTTCATCACCCCGCGACCGAGGTTGCCTTCCATCACACGCAAGCCGCCCTCTGCCGAGAACGCACGGGCCACCGGGCGCAGGATGTTTTCGTCGAGGCTGTCGGTCGGGCCTTCGCGCCACACCAGCTTGCCGTTATCGAGGAACGGTTCCTTGGTGTACTGGCTCAGGCCGTGGCCGAGCACGGTGTTGACGTCTTCGTGCAACAGGCCGGCTTCGAGCAGTTCGCGAATCAGGAACGACATGCCGCCGGCGGCCTGGAAGTGGTTGATGTCAGCCTTGCCGTTCGGATAGACGTGGCTCAGGGTCGGCACGACTTCGGAGAGGTCGGCCATGTCCTGCCAGGTCAGTTGAATGCCCGCCGCCATGGCGATGGCCGGCATGTGCAGGGTGTGGTTGGTCGAACCGCCGGTGGCGTGCAGCGCGACGATCGAGTTGACCAGCGCCTTCTCGTCGACGATTTCGCCGATCGGCAGGAAGTTGCCGTTCTGCTTGGTCAGACGGGTGACCTGATGCGCGGCTTCGCGGGTCAGGGCTTCACGCAGCGGCGTGTTCGGGTTGACGAAGGAGGCGCCCGGCAAGTGCAGGCCCATGACTTCCATCAGCAACTGGTTGGTGTTGGCGGTGCCGTAGAACGTGCAGGTGCCCGGGCTGTGGTAGGACTTCATTTCCGATTCCAGCAGCTCTTCGCGGGTCGCCTTGCCTTCGGCGTACTTCTGCCGCACGTCGGCTTTTTCCTTGTTGGAAATCCCCGAGACCATCGGCCCGCCCGGAACGAAAATCGTCGGCAGGTGACCGAAACGCAGCGAGCCCATCATCAGGCCCGGCACGATCTTGTCGCAGATGCCGAGCATCAGCGCGCCGTCGAACATGTTGTGGGACAGCGCCACCGCCGTCGACATGGCGATCACTTCGCGGCTCGGCAGGCTCAGTTCCATGCCGGGCTCGCCCTGGGTCACGCCGTCGCACATCGCAGGCGTGCCGCCGGCGAACTGGCCGACCGAGCCGATTTCGCGCAGGGCGTTCTTGATCTGTTCCGGGAAGACTTCATACGGCTGGTGCGCCGAGAGCATGTCGTTATATGACGAAACAATTGCGATGTTTGCCGAGTTCATCATCCGCAGGCTGTGCTTGTCTTCGCTGCCACATCCGGCCACGCCGTGGGCGAAGTTGGCGCATTGCAGCTTGCCGCGCATCGGCCCGTCAGTTGCAGCGCCGCGAATCAGCGCAAGGTAAGCCTGACGCGTGGCGCGGCTGCGGGCGATAAGCCGTTCGGTGACCTCAAGAACGCGGGGATGCATGTTTAGAACTCCAGGCTAACGGATGTGGCGACCTGATTGTCTATGCTGATCAAGGAGCCCGCACGCATGGGATGACGGGCGGTTTTCTTGATCATTCGGACCAGTTGATTCAGGTCACTCGTTGTAGATAAAACAAAATATTGCCACTAAAAAGGCTTGTTTTCTATTTTTATGCGAATAATCTTGTAATTCCAACAACAAAACGACGGCGGCGCTGCTCAATGACTCTTCGAATCGCAATCAATGGTTTTGGCCGCATCGGCCGTAATGTCCTGCGTGCACTGTATACCCAGGGCTATCGTCAGGATTTGCAGATCGTCGCCATCAACGATCTGGGCGACAGCGCGATCAATGCGCATCTGCTCAAGTACGACACCGTTCATGGCACATTCGACGCCGAAGTTGCTCATGACAACGAGAGCCTGACCGTCAACGGCGACCGCATTTCGGTCAGCGCCATCCGCAACCCGGCCGACCTGCCATGGGCCGCGGAAAAGATTGATGTGGTGTTCGAATGCACCGGTCTGTTCACCGACCGGGCCAAAGCCGCCGCGCATATTACCGCCGGCGCACGCAAAGTGATTATCTCGGCCCCGGCCAAGGGCGCCGATGCCACCGTCGTTTATGGTGTGAACCACGACATTCTGCGCCAGTCGCACCAGATCATTTCCAACGCGTCGTGCACCACCAACTGCCTGGCGCCGGTGGCCCAGGTGCTGCACCGCGAACTGGGCATCGAAAGCGGTCTGATGACCACGATTCACGCCTACACCAACGACCAGAACCTGACCGACGTCTATCACACCGACCCGTACCGCGCGCGCTCCGCCACCCAGAACATGATCCCGAGCAAGACCGGCGCTGCCGAAGCTGTGGGCCTGGTGCTGCCGGAACTGGCGGGCAAACTGACCGGCATGGCCGTGCGCGTACCGGTGATCAATGTGTCGCTGGTTGACCTGACCGTGCAGTTGAAGCGCGAAGCCTCGGCCGATGAAGTCAATGCACTGATGAAAGCAGCGAGCCAGCATTCGAAGATCCTCGGCTACAACACCCTGCCGCTGGTATCGAGCGACTTCAACCACAACCCGCTGTCGTCGATCTTCGATGCCAACCACACCAAATCCAGCGGCAAGCTGCTGAAAGTGCTGGCCTGGTACGACAACGAGTGGGGCTTCTCCAACCGCATGCTCGATAACTGCCTGGCGCTGTGCAACGCGGAATAAACAGCTATCCACCAGTGGGATCGAGCTTGTTCGCGAAAGCGGCAGGTCAGTCGACATTTAATTGCCTGACACGACGCCTTCGCGAGCAAATCCCCTCCCACAGTTTTTTGATCTCAATCTGAAATCAACACTTGACCACTCCGGCGGATGATAAGCATTATCATTCGCTCGAAACGGATCAGGTCCTCCCGTGAGTCATTCGCAGTTCAATCACGTTTTCCTCGCCCAGCGCACTTCACTGCTGCGAACGCTGGAACGCATGGTCAACAACCACAGCACCGCCGAAGACCTGCTGCAGGAAACCTACCTGCGCGTCACCCGGGCGCTGAGCGAGCGGGACATCGATCACCTTGAACCCTTTGTTTTCCAGACCGCGCGCAATCTGGCGCTGGACCATTTGCGTGCGCGCAAGATTCAATCGCGAACCATGGTCGACGACGTGCCGCAGGACGTGGTGCACAGCGTCGCCGCCCCCGCCAGCAGCGCCGAAGACGCCGCCCACGCCGAACAATTGCTGGAGCGCCTGAACGTGAGCCTCGGTGAACTCAGCCCCCGCCAGCAGCAAATCTTCATCCTCAGCCGCCTGCATGGGCGCAGCTATCAGGAAATCGCTGAAGAACTGAGCGTTTCCCTCAGCACGGTGCAGAAAGAACTCAAACTGATCATGACCATCTGCATCGGTGTCGCCGAACGCTTGAACGGCGACTGATCGGCAGCCTTGTCGGTATTGGACAGGATCGACTGCACTGATCATCGGGCTTTGTTACCCTTGCCCGACTTTTACGCTTCACCAAAAAAACAGCCGTGCACAGACACTGCCGAGGAAACACCGTGACGGACATCCACCGCTCCCCTTCGCCTTCATCGGCGCAGGACGCCGCAAGTGCAATGGACCAGGCGCTGGACTGGCTCATCGTGCTCGGCAGTCCGGACGAGGAGCAAACCCGGCAATTCCATGCCTGGCTGGCGGCCGATCCGTTGAATGGCGAGGCGTTCGCCAAGGCCCAAGCAATCTGGGACGGCCCGCAGATCGCCCGGTGCGCGCAGAACCTCGCGGCCAAGCCGAAGAAAGTCACCGTCCTCACACGCCTGCGCCCGCACTGGAAACCGCTGGCCACTGCTGCCGTTCTGCTGCTCGGGCTGTTCAGTTTCAGCAACCTGCCGATGCGTCTGCAGGCCGATCACCTGACCGTGGTCGGCGAGCGTCAGCGCCTGCAGCTTGAGGACGGCTCGAAAGTCCTGCTCAACACCAATTCCGCGTTCTCCAGCACGATCAACGATCAGCAGCGAGTCGCGCGGCTGTATCAGGGCGAAGCGTTTTTCGAGATCCCGGCCAGCCGCAGCCAGCCGCTGGAAATCGATGCCGGCCCGGTGAAAGCCAGCGTGCGCGACACCGCATTCGCCGTGCGTTATCTGGATGGCGTGGCGCAGGTGCGCGTGCAGCGCGGCGATGTCGATTTGCGGGCTACCCGTGACGATGCCCGTGTGCGGCTGTCCGCCGGGGAAAGCATCCGCATCGGCCCGAACGGTTTCGACCGCTCGGCCAAGGTCGACGCCGCCACCGATCTGGCCTGGGTACAGGGTCGGCTGATCTTCGAGAACTGCCCGCTGAGCCAAGTGCTGGCGGAACTGCGCCGCTACTATCCGGGATTCATCATCAACACCAGCGAACGGTTGGCCGACGTCGCCGTCACCGGCAATTACCGCCTCGACCAGCCGCTGGACGCAGTGCGTTCGCTCGCTCACATCACCTCGGCCAAGCTTCAGGAATTCCCGGCGCTGGTGATTTTGAACTAAATGAGAATTATTTTTACTCGATAGCCAAAGCTCGTTCGTCTCGTTATAGCCAATGCAATTGATTCGCATCTCGCGAGATCAATCAGCACCTATAAAGATTCGTGCGACACGGAGCGCTATCGATGTCCTCACGCCTTACCCGCCAGACTTCTTCCCCTTCCCGCGTGCTGTCGCTGCTGACCGCCGCCATCCTGATGGCCGGCACCGCGCCGCTGATGGCCGCCACTGAACAGCCGACGCGCAACATGGGCGACTACTCGTTCGCCATCGCTCAGCAACCGCTGGTGTCAGCGCTCAACGCGTTCACCGCCGTCACGGGCTGGCAGGTCGGTTTGCCGGCGCAACTGGGTCAGGACGTATCGTCGCCGGGCGTGCGCGGTTCGCTGCCACCGGAAAAAGCCCTGGAGCGTCTGTTGGTGGGGACCAACCTGAGCTTCCGCAAACTGAGCAACAACAACGTCGTGCTGGAGAAACGCGTCAGCAGCGGCGCACTCAACCTCGATCAGGTGACCATCAGCGCCACCCGTCAGGCACAGTCGGTGAACAGCGTGCCCAGCACCGTCACCGTGCACACCCGCGAAGAACTCGACCGCAACAACGTCAACACCATCAAGGATCTGGTGCGCTACGAGCCGGGCGTATCCGTCGGCGGCGCCGGCCAGCGTGGAGGGATCAGCGGCTACAACATCCGCGGCATCGACGGCGACCGCATCCTGACTCAGGTCGACGGTGTCGAAGTGCCGGACGGTTTCTTCAACGGCCCCTACGCCAAGACCCAACGCAACTACGTCGACCCGGAAATCATCAAACGTGTCGAAATCCTCCGTGGCCCGGCCTCGGTGCTGTACGGCAGCAACGCCATCGGCGGCGCCGTCAGCTACTACACCCTCGACCCGGACGACATCATCAAGCCCGGCAAAGACGTCGGTGCCCGCCTGAAAACCGGCTACAGCTCCGCCGATGAGAGCTGGCTGAAATCCGCCACCGTCGCCGGTCGCGCCGACCAGTTCGACGGTTTGCTGCACTACAGCCAGCGCGACGGCCACGAAACCGATTCCTACGGCAGCAACAACGGCATCGGCCTGGAGCGCACCGCCGCCAACCCGGAAGACGTGAAAGCCACCAACGTGCTGGCCAAGATCGGCTGGAACTACAACGAGGGTTCGCGCCTGGGCCTGACCTACGAAAAGTACAAGGATGATCGCGACACCGATCAGAAAAGCGCCTACGGCGGCCCGTACTTCAACGGTGCTCCGACGATCCCGAACAGCGTGCTGCCCGGCGGCATGTACCAGTGGCGTACCGGCAACGACACCATCACCCGCGAGCGTTTCGGCCTGGAGCACAGCTTCGAGCTCGACAGCCTGCTGGCGGACAACGTGAAGTGGAGCCTCAACCACCAGACCGCCAAGACCGATCAGAGCACCGAAGAGTTCTACTACCCGATCACCCGCAAAGTGCTGCGCACCCGCGACACGATTTACGAAGAGAAACAGTGGGTCTTCGACGCGCAACTGGACAAGGCATTCGCCATCGGTGACACCGATCATGTGCTGACTTACGGCACCACCATCAAGCAGCAGAAAGTCACCGGCTCGCGCAGCGGCGACGGCAAGTGCCTGGCGGTCGGTCGCGGCTGCACCGCCATCGGCGCTACCAGCGCGGCTGACGTACTGAAGAAGTCCAGCGACTTCCCGGACCCGACCATCAACACCTACAGCCTGTTCGCCCAGGATCAGATCAGCTGGAACAACTGGACCTTCCTGCCGGGCCTGCGCTACGACTACACCCGGCTTAAGCCGCACATCACCCAGGAGTTCCTCAACACCGTGGCCGCCGACGGCAACGGCACGGTCAGCGACGAGAACAAGACCTGGCATAAAGTCTCGCCCAAATTCGGCCTGACCTACGCCCTGACCGACAACTACACCTGGTACGGTCAGTACGCCGAAGGCTTCCGCACCCCGACCGCGAAAGCGTTGTACGGCCGCTTCGAGAACAGCACCACCGGCTACAACGTGGCGCCGAACCCGGACCTGGAACCGGAAAAAAGCAAAAGCTATGAAACCGGCCTGCGCGGCAACTTCGAGCAAGGCTCGTTCGACGTGGCGGTGTTCTATAACAAGTACCGCGACTTCATCAACGAAGACGCCGTCACCCCGGGCTACAGCGAGCTGACGTTCCAGTCCAGCAACATCAAGCACGCCACCATCAAGGGCGCCGAAGTCAAAGGGCGTCTGAATCTCGACGCGTTCGGCGCGCCACAAGGCCTGTACACCCAGGGCTCGATTGCCTATGCCTACGGTCGCAACAACGACACCGGCGAACCGCTCAACAGCGTCAACCCGCTGACCGGCGTATTCGGCCTCGGTTACGACCAGGACAACTATGGCGGCCTGCTGAGCTGGACCGTGGTCAAGAAGAAGGATCGCGTCGACGACAGCAACTTCAAGTCGCCGGACGGTGTGAGCAGCCAGTTCAAGTCGCCGGGCTTCGGCATTCTCGATCTGACCGGGTTCTACAAAGTCACTGACGACGTCACCGTCAGCGGCGGCATTTACAACCTGACCGACAAGAAATACTGGCTATGGGACGACGTGCGCGGTTACGACAGTGTCGGCGAAGCCTCGGTGACACAACCGGCCAACCTCGATCGCCTGACCCAGCCGGGTCGCAACTTCGCGATCAATCTGGTCTGGGATATCTGATCCGGATGACCTCACGGCACGCGTGCATTGCCGCGCCGTGAGGTTTTTTTACTGTCCGGCGCTTGCCCGTACGTCTCGTTATCAAGCGCCTCTTCTTTTCAAGGACATCTCATGAGCACCCAGGAAAAAGCCCTGCGTTCGCAACGCTTGAACCAGATCACCCACGAGCCGCACAGCAAGCTCGATGCACTGGTCAAGGCCCACGCGCCGTTCGAGAACCGCGCCAACTTCGCCCGCTTCGTGGTCGCGCAGTACCTGTTTCAGTCGGAACTGGTGTCGCTGTACAACGATGCCGAACTGATCGCCATCGTCCCTGACCTGCCGGCCCGCTGCCGCGCCGAAGCGGCCAGGGCAGACCTCGCGGACCTCGACACCGAAGTGCCCGTACCCGTCGCCGGTGCGCTGAAAAACCCGAGCAAGGCCCGCGCCCTGGGTTGGATCTTCGTGTCTGAAGGCTCCAAGCTCGGCGCTGCGTTTCTGATCAAGCGCGCCGTTGCCCTGGACCTGAGTGAAACCTTCGGCGCCCGTCACCTGGGCGAGCCTGAAGGTGGTCGCGCCGAAGGCTGGAAGCGCTTCGTGCGCACCCTCGATTCGCTGCAACTCAGCGCTGAAGAAGAAGCTGAAATGGAGCAGGGCGCGATCGATGCGTTCAACCGCTTCACGGTGTTGCTGGAACAGGCTTACGCCAAAGAAGCCGAACCGGCCTAAAGCGACACAGACCGCCCATTGTGGGAGCGAGCTTGCTCGCGAAGAGGCCGTCAGATTCAACATCATCGTTGACTGACGTACCGCTTTCGTCGGAGCGCCGCCCGGAGCAAGCTCGCTCCCACAGGGAACTGCACAAGTCTGTAAGATTGCCATTTCGCCTCACGCATTCCCCCCGAGCCCATGCCCCAACCCGCCTCTTCTCGACTCGCCCGCCTGCTGTTCGGCCTGCTCGCCTATGTCAGCCTCGGTATCGGCCTGATCGCCATCGTCGTGCCCGGCCTGCCGACCACCGAGTTCATCCTGCTCGCCGCCTGGGCCGCGACCCGCAGCTCGCCGCGCCTGAGTGCCTGGCTGGAAAACCATCGGCTGTTCGGGCCGATCCTGAGCAACTGGCGCAACGGCAAGATCATCGCCCGCAAGGCCAAGGTCAGCGCCACCGTCAGCATGCTGCTGTGCGCGACCCTGATGCTGGTGATGCTCGATCACGGCTGGCCGATTTATCTGGCGATTGCAGGGATGACGATGGGCAACCTGTGGATCTGGTCGCGACCGGAAACGCTGCCGAAGATTTCCTGATTTTCCCCTTGTTTTCAGGGCTTTTACCCACGCAAACGTTTAGTCATGACCGTTCGTCGGCATGTCGCTCATGCACTCTCGCCTCGCGCCGATGAGCATTGAATGGCGCTGAATGGATTTGGCGATCCGGGCTCCTCCCTGCCCCGCAGCCAACAGTTCATTCATTCGCGAGAACGTCCCATGTTCGACTCTCTGTCCATACGCCTGAAAATCGTCCTGCTGTCCGGCCTGTGCCTGCTCGGTGTGGTTGCGCTGATCGTCGGCATCAATATCTACCAGACCAACCAGAACGATGAACTGGTCAGCCAGTCGAGCAGCAGGATGCTCACCGCCAGCGTGCAGAACCTGCTGCAGGCCAAGGCTGCCGAACAGGCGGTGCAGGTACAGAAAACCTTCGGTGAAAGTCTGCTGGTGATTACCACGCTGGCCGACCAGATCAAGGACATGCGCGTCATGGCCGCCAAGCGTTCGCTGGACGCCGGCGCCCTGCGTGAAGAGTTGAACCTGAGCCTGAAGACCGCGTTCGAGCGCAACAGCAAGGTGCTCGGCATCTGGCTGGCCTTCGAACCCAATGGCCTCGACGGCAAGGACAGCGAGTTCGTCAATGACGCCGCGCGCCAGTCCAACGAAGCCGGGCGCTTCGCCACCTACTGGAGCCGCGCCGCCGGTTCTGCGCTGAACACGATCATGGTCGAAGAGGACATGAACAAGACCACCCTCAGTGTCAGCGGCACGCCTTACAACAGCTGGTACACCTGCCCTCGCGACAACAAGCGCACCTGCCTGCTCGACCCTTACGCCGACACCGTGGGCGGCAAGGAAATGCTCATGACCACCATTGCCGTGCCGCTGCTGGTGGATGGCAAGGCTATCGGCGTGGTCGGCGTCGACATCGCCCTTGATGCACTGCAAGCGGCGGCCGTGGGTTCCCAGCGCGAACTGTTCAACGGTGCCGGGCACATGCTGATTGTCTCCGGCAGCGGCGTGTTGGGCGCCTACAGCACCGACGCGACCAAGGTCGGCAAAGGCATCGCCGAAACCCTCGGCACCGAAGGCAAGGACATCCTGCAACTGCTGAGCGCCGGCACGCCGAAGATTCTGGAACAGGGCGATCTGATCCGCGCCGTTTACCCGGTCGATCCGATCGGCAACTCCCGCGCCTGGGGCGTGGTCATCGACTTGCCGAAACAAGTGCTGCTGGCCGACTCGGTCAAACTGCAAGCGGTGCTCGACGACGCTCAGCAAACCGGCTTGATGACCACGCTGACGGTGGCCGTGATCGCCGGTCTGATCGGCCTGGTACTGATCTGGCTCACCGCCTCGGGCGTGACCCGTCCGATCAACAGCGTCGCCGAAATGCTGAAGAACATCGCCAGCGGCGAAGGCGACCTGACCCAGCGCCTGAACTACACCAAGAAGGATGAACTGGGCGAACTGGTGAACTGGTTCAACCGCTTCCTCGACAAGCTGCAACCGACCATCGCCCAAATCAAACAGAGCATCACCGAAGCCCGTGGCACCGCCGATCAATCGTCGGAGATCGCCCGCCAGACCAGCGAAGGCATGCAGGTGCAGTTCCGCGAGATCGATCAGGTGGCGACCGCGTCCAACGAAATGAGCGCCACCGCCCACGACGTCGCCAACAGCGCTTCGAATGCCGCCAACGCGGCGAAAGGCGCCGACCAGTCGGCCAAGGACGGGATGTCGATCATCGAGCGCAGCACCCGTGACATCAATCAACTGGCCGACGAAGTCAGCAAAGCGGTCACCGAGGTCGAAGAGCTGGCGGTCAACAGCGAGCAGATCGGTTCGGTGCTGGAAGTGATCCGCAGCATCGCCGAACAGACCAACCTGCTGGCGCTGAACGCCGCGATCGAAGCGGCCCGCGCCGGTGAAAGCGGTCGTGGTTTCGCGGTGGTGGCGGACGAAGTCCGTAACCTGGCCAAGCGCACCCAGGATTCGGTGGAAGAAATCCGCGTGGTCATCGAACGCATCCAGACCGGCACCCGTGGCGTGGTCGCGACCATGCACTCGAGCCAGACCCAGGCCCACAACAACGCCGGGCAGATCCGCCAGGCCGTGGACGCCCTCGGCAAGATCAGCGATGCAGTCACTGTGATCAGCGACATGAACCTGCAAATCGCCAGCGCCGCCGAACAGCAGAGCGCCGTGGCCGAAGAGGTAAACCGCAACGTCTCGGCGATCCGTACCGTCACCGAAACCCTGACCGAACAGGCTACCGAATCGGCGGCGATCAGCAGCCAGCTCAACGCCCTGGCCAGCCAGCAGATGAAATTGATGGATCAGTTCCGCGTGTAATCGCTCGCCCTGACTCCCACAGGGGACAGAGTGTTTCATCGAGGTCGATAGTGTTTTGCACTATTCTGCCCTCTCGTTCAGGAGGGCCTTCGATGACCGATCTGCTCACGTCCATTCAAGCCGCACTCGGCTTGTCCCCCACGCCGATTGCATTTACCGCCGAGGGCGCCCTGCCCTCGGTGTTCGCCGTCACCGACCTTGCCTGCGCCAGCATTGCCGCTGCCGGGCAAGCGGTTGCCGAACTCCTTCAGCAGCAGACCGGCGACTTGCCCACTGTAGAAGTCGACCGACGTCTTGCGTCGTTCTGGTTCGCCACCTCGCTGCGACCGATCGGCTGGGCAGTGCCGCCCCTGTGGGATCCGGTGGCCGGCGACTACGCGACCAAAGACGGCTGGATCCGCCTGCACACCAACGCCCCGCATCACCGCGCCGCCGCTGAAAGCGTGCTCGGCGCTTGCGCCGACCGGGCGGCGATGGCGGCGAAAGTCGCGCAATGGGCCAGTGCCGATCTGGAGCAAGCGGTGGTCGATGCCAAGGGTTGTGCTGCCGAAATGCGCAGTTGGGCGCAGTGGCAAAAACATCCGCAGGGGTTGGCGGTGAATGCCGAACCCTTGGTGCATTTCAGTGACGGGAAAGACGAAAGTCATCAACCCTGGCAAGGCTCGGTGGCGCAACCATTGGCCGGGCTCAAGGTGCTCGATCTGACTCGCGTACTCGCCGGGCCGACTGCCAGCCGTTTTCTTGCAGGGCTCGGCGCCAATGTGTTGCGCATCGACCCGCCGACCTGGAACGAACCCGGCGTGGTGCCGGAAATGACCCTCGGCAAACGTTGTGCGCGGCTGGATCTCCATCAACCGGCGGATCGTGCGGTATTTGAAGGGTTACTCCAGGACGCTGACATCCTGTTGCACGGCTATCGCGCCGACGCTCTTGAACATCTCGGCTTCGGCGTCGAACGTCGCCGGCAACTGGCACCGGGGCTGATCGATGTCTGCCTCAATGCCTACGGTTGGAGCGGCCCATGGCAGAACCGTCGGGGGTTCGACAGTCTGGTGCAGATGAGCAGCGGCATCGCCGAGGCCGGGCAGCGCTGGAAGCAGGCAGACAAACCGACACCGCTGCCGGTACAGGCGCTGGATCATGCGACGGGGTATCTGATGGCGGCGAGTGTGATTCGGTTGCTGGCTGAACGGTTACGCAGTGGTCGAGGTGGCTCGGGGCGGTTGTCGCTGGCGCGGACAGCGAAGCTGTTGATCGAACATGGGCCGGGGACGGACGAAGTGCTGCGTCCGGAGGATGCAAAGGATCAGAGTTTGCAAATGGAACAGACGCCGTGGGGGCCGGCGCATCGGCTGCAAACGCCGCTTCGTATTGCTGGAACGCCGTTGCAGTGGGCTTTGCCGGCAACCGAGTTGGGCTCACATCCAGCGCAATGGTTTTGAAGGAGTGCGGATATCAATCCGCACGACTCAAGGTTGTCCACAGCACCTGCGCCGCATCCCGCCGCAGTCGCAATCTCACAGTGACAACACGCCGCTGTACAACCCGTAGGCCGCAAGCCCGGCCCCGGCGATGACGCAGGTGAAAATCCCTTTCTCGAGCGTGGTGAACAGTGGCTCGCCCTGCTCATGTTTGGCCTTGGCGAACAGGATCACTCCCGGCGCATACAGCAGCGCCGACAGCAGCAGGTATTTCACCCCGCCGGCATATAACAGCCACACCGCATAACACAGCGCGATGCCGCCGATCAGCAGATCCTTGGTGCGTTCGGCGGAGGCATGTTCATAGGTTTCACCCCGTCCGCTGAGCAACACGGCGTAGGCCGCCGACCACAGATACGGCACCAGAATCATCGACGAGGCGAGGTAGATCAGGCTGGTGTAAGTGCCGGCGGAAAACAGCGTGATCAGCAGGAAAATCTGGATCATCACGTTGGTCAGCCACAACGCGTTGACCGGCACATGGTTGGCGTTTTCCTTTTTCAGGAACGCCGGCATCGTATTGTCCCTGGCGGTGGCGAACAGGATCTCCGCGCACAACAGCGCCCACGACAACAACGCACCGAGCAACGAAATGGCCAGGCCCACGCTGATCAGCAACGCGCCCCATGGTCCGACGATGTGTTCCAGCACGGCGGCCAGCGACGGGTTCTGCAAGATCGCCAGCTCCGGCTGACTCATGATCCCCAGCGACAACACATTGACCAGCACCAGCAGCGCCAGCACACCGAGGAAACCGATCACCGTGGCGCGGCCGACGTCCGTGCGTTTCTCCGCCCGCGCCGAGTAAACGCTCGCGCCTTCGATACCGATAAATACAAACACGGTGACCAGCATCATGTTGCGCACCTGATCCATCACGCCGCCGAAATTCGGATTGCTGCGGCCCCAGATATCGCGGGTAAAAACGTCGGCCTTGAACGCCACGGCGGCGATGATCACAAACATGATCAACGGAATGATCTTGGCCACGGTGGTCAACTGATTGATCAGCGCTGCTTCCTTGATCCCGCGCATCACCAGAAAGTGCACGGCCCACAGCAACACCGAGGCACAACCGATGGCAGTTGGCGTGTTGCCCTGGCCGAACACCGGAAAGAAGTAGCCGAGGGTGCTGAACAGCAACACGAAATACCCGACGTTGCCCAGCCAGGCGCTGATCCAGTAACCCCACGCCGAAGAAAAGCCCATGTAATCGCCGAACCCGGCCTTGGCGTAGGCATAGACGCCGGAGTCCAGTTCCGGTTTGCGGTTGGCCAGGGTCTGGAACACGAAGGCCAGGGTGAGCATGCCGATCGCCGTGATCCCCCAGCCGATCAGGATGGCCCCGGCATCGGCCCGGGCCGCCATGTTCTGCGGCAGGGAGAAAATCCCCCCGCCAATCATCGACCCCACCACCAGGGCGATCAGTGCGCCAAGGCGTAGCTTTTGCGTCGGTTGCGACATTCCAGCGTCTCCAAGTTCCAGAGCGGCAACTGCCGCGAAACCGTTATGCAACCGGCTTTTAACTAAATGGATAAAGCGTAATGACGTTTATTGAATAACGCCAATCAACACCCGTTATATATAGCCATCGGCACTAACGCATAGCACGTTCAGTTAGTTTTGTGCGCGAATCCTGATAAATCAATTCTGTACTGAAAACAGCGATGAAAAATTTGCCAAAACCTGAAAAGGAACTAGCGTGATAATTCGAAAGTAATAGGATCCATTCTTAACCACTTCGGACAAAGGCCTCTAGGACGGGCCTTCCAGAAAATAGCCTTATGCCTCCAGACGTTTCATAAGTCATTCATTAACAATGGAATGTGACTATGCACTGATCTAAGTCAGCTGTTTGAAAAGCCAACAGAACTACGCTGTGAACTCTTCTCTCCTGCAATGGAGTCATGCAATGTCTGAAGCTCCCGGAAAACTACGACTAGGTGCACTGGTTGCATTGGTAGTCGGTTCAATGATCGGTGGCGGGATATTCTCTTTGCCACAAAACATGGCCGCCAGCGCCGACGTCGGCGCGGTATTGATTGGCTGGGCCATCACTGCCGTCGGCATGCTCACCCTCGCTTTTGTCTTCCAGACCCTCGCCAACCGAAAGCCTGACCTTGATGGCGGTGTCTACGCCTACGCCAAGGCCGGTTTCGGCGACTACATGGGTTTCTCTTCGGCCTGGGGCTACTGGATCAGTGCCTGGCTGGGTAACGTCGGTTATTTCGTTCTGCTGTTCAGTACCCTCGGTTATTTTTTTCCGATTTTCGGGGAAGGCAACACTGTTGCCGCCGTGATCGGCGCCTCTGTCCTGCTATGGGCCGTGCACTTTCTGGTGCTGCGCGGGATCAAGGAAGCGGCGTTCATCAACCTCGTGACCACTGTCGCCAAGGTCGTGCCGCTGCTGCTGTTCGTCTTGATCGCGCTCTTCGCCTTCAAACTGGACATCTTCACCGCCGACATCTGGGGTGCGAAGAACCCGGACCTGGGCAGCGTGATGAACCAGGTGCGCAACATGATGCTGGTCACCGTGTGGGTGTTCATCGGCATCGAAGGCGCGAGCATCTTCTCGGCCCGGGCGGAAAAACGTTCGGACGTCGGCAAGGCGACCGTGCTCGGCTTCATCACCGTGTTGCTGTTCCTGGTGCTGGTGAACGTGCTGTCGCTGGGCATCATGACTCAGCCGGAACTGGCCAAACTGCAGAACCCGTCGATGGCCGCCGTGCTGGAACATGTGGTCGGTCACTGGGGCGCGGTGCTGATCAGCGTCGGTCTGGTCATCTCGCTGCTGGGAGCGTTGCTGTCGTGGGTGCTGTTGTGTGCGGAGATCATGTTCGCCGCCGCCAAAGACCACACCATGCCGGAGTTCCTGCGCAAGGAGAACGCCAACCAAGTGCCGGTCAACGCCCTGTGGCTGACCAACGCGATGGTGCAGCTGTTCCTGATCATCACCCTGTTCTCGGCCAGCACTTACCTGTCGCTGATCTACCTCGCCACTTCGATGATTCTGGTGCCGTACCTGTGGTCGGCGGCCTACGCCCTGCTACTGGCGGTGCGCGGCGAAAGCTACGAAGGCTTCGCGGCCGAACGGCGCAAGGATCTGATCATCGGTGCCATCGCCCTGATCTACGCGATCTGGCTGCTCTACGCCGGCGGCGTGAAGTACCTGCTGCTGTCGGCCCTGCTCTATGCCCCGGGCGCGATCCTGTTCGCCAAGGCCAAGCTCGAACTCAATCAACCGGTTTTCACCAACGTCGAGAAGCTGATTTTCGCCGCAGTGGTCGTGGGTGCCCTCGTGGCCGCCTACGGACTGTACGACGGCTTCCTGACTCTGTAATTGCCCAACGTTTTCTCTCTGGAGGATCACTGAAATGACCACGGAAAAAGTTAAGTACGGCGTCCACTCCGAAGCCGGCAAACTGCGCAAAGTCATGGTTTGCTCCCCAGGTCTGGCCCATCAGCGGCTGACCCCGAGCAACTGCGACGAACTGCTGTTCGACGACGTCATCTGGGTCAATCAGGCCAAGCGCGACCACTTCGACTTCGTCACCAAAATGCGCGAGCGCGGGATCGAAGTGCTGGAAATGCACAACCTGCTGACCGACATCGTCGGCAACCCCGAAGCGCTGAAATGGATTCTGGATCGCAAGATCACCCCCGACACCGTCGGCGTCGGCCTGACCAACGAAGTGCGCAGCTGGCTCGAAGGCCTGGAGCCACGCAAGCTCGCCGAGTTCCTGATTGGTGGCGTCGCCGGCGAAGATCTGCCGGACAGCGAAGGCGCCAGCGTGATCAAGATGTATCGCGACTACCTGGGCCATTCCAGCTTCCTGCTCGACCCGCTGCCCAACACCCAGTTCACCCGCGACACCACTTGCTGGATCTACGGCGGCGTGACGCTCAACCCGATGTACTGGCCGGCCCGTCGCCAGGAAACCCTGTTGACCACCGCCATCTACAAGTTTCACCCCGACTTCACCGGTGCCGACTTCGAAGTCTGGTACGGCGATCCGGACAAGGACCACGGCAAAGCCACTCTCGAGGGCGGCGACGTGATGCCGATCGGCAACGGCGTGGTGTTGATCGGCATGGGCGAGCGCTCCTCGCGCCAGGCCATCGGTCAACTGGCCCAATCGCTGTTCGCCAAAGGCGCGGCCGACAAAGTCGTGGTCGCCGGCCTGCCGAAATCCCGCGCGGCAATGCACCTGGATACCGTGTTCAGCTTCTGCGACCGCGACCTGGTGACGGTCTTCCCGGAAGTGGTCAAGGAAATCGTGCCGTTCATCATCCGTCCTGACGAAAGCAAACCTTACGGTCTGGACGTACGACGGGAGAACAAAACGTTCCTCGAAGTCGTGGCCAACTCGCTGAACCTGCCGAACCTGCGCGTCGTGGAAACCGGCGGCAACAGCTTCGCCGCCGAGCGCGAGCAATGGGATGACGGCAACAACGTGGTGGCTCTGGAACCTGGGGTCGTTATCGGCTACGACCGCAACACCTACACCAACACCCTGCTGCGCAAGGCCGGGGTCGAGGTCATCACCATCAGCGCCGGCGAACTTGGCCGTGGCCGTGGCGGCGGCCACTGCATGACCTGCCCGATCGTGCGCGACCCAATCGACTACTAAACGACCATCTCCCCGGCCGCACTGACCCTGTCGCGGCCGGGCCGATTACCGAATCCAAGGAGAATCATCATGGCGTTCAACATTCACAACCGTAACCTGCTCAGCCTGGAACACCACACCCCACGTGAGCTGCGCTACCTGCTCGACCTGTCCCGCGACCTCAAGCGCGCCAAGTACACCGGCACCGAGCAGCAACACCTCAAGGGCAACAACATTGCCCTGATCTTCGAAAAAACCTCGACCCGCACCCGCTGCGCGTTCGAAGTCGCCGCCTATGACCAGGGCGCCAACGTCACCTACATCGATCCGAACTCTTCGCAGATCGGCCACAAGGAAAGCATGAAGGACACAGCCCGCGTGCTGGGTCGCATGTACGACGCCATCGAGTACCGTGGCTTCAAGCAGGAAATCGTCGAAGAACTGGCCAAGTTCGCTGGCGTGCCGGTGTTCAACGGCCTGACCGATGAATATCACCCGACCCAGATGATCGCCGACGTGCTGACCATGCGTGAGCACGCCGACAAGCCGATCCACGAAATCAGCTATGCCTACCTGGGCGACGCGCGCAACAACATGGGCAACTCGCTGCTGCTGGTCGGCTCCAAACTGGGTATGGACGTGCGCATCTGCGCGCCGAAAGCCCTGTGGCCGCACGATGACCTGGTCGATCGCTGCAAGCAATACGCAGAAGAAAGCGGCGCTCGCATCACCCTGACCGAAGACCCGAAAGCGGCGGTCAAGGGCGTGGATTTCATCCACACCGACGTCTGGGTATCGATGGGCGAGCCGGTTGAAGCCTGGGCCGAGCGGATCAAGCAACTGCTGCCGTATCAGGTCAACGCCGAGCTGATGAAAGCCACCGGCAACCCGCGCACCAAGTTCATGCACTGCCTGCCGGCGTTCCACAACAGCGATACCAAGGTCGGCAAACAGATCGCCGAGCAGTATCCGCACCTGGCCAACGGCATCGAAGTGACCGACGACGTGTTCGAGTCGCCGGCCTGCATCGCCTTCGAGCAAGCGGAAAACCGCATGCACACCATCAAGGCGATTCTGGTGTCGACTCTGGCTGATCTGTAACCCGGCTTTGGCACTGATCGTTCCCACGCTCCGCGTCCGCTGTGACGCAGAGCGTCACGGGATGCATTCCCACGCGGGAGCGTGGGAACGATCAGCGATCAACACGAAAAGGACATGCACCATGCGTATCGTCGTAGCTCTGGGCGGTAACGCCCTGCTCCGCCGTGGTGAGCCGATGACCGCTGACAACCAGCGCGCCAACATCCGCATCGCCACCGAGCAAATCGCCAAGATTCACTCCGGCAATCAACTGGTCATCGCCCACGGCAATGGCCCGCAAGTCGGCCTGCTGTCGCTGCAGGGCCTCTCCTATAAACCCGATGAAGCCTACCCTCTGGACGTGCTCGGTGCCGAAACCGAAGGCATGATCGGTTACATCATCGAACAGGAACTGGGCAATCTGCTGGACTTCGAAGTGCCGTTCGCCACCCTGCTCACCCAGGTCGAAGTCGATCCCAAAGATCCGGCTTTCAAAGACCCGACCAAATTCATCGGCCCGGTCTATGCCAAAGAAGAAGCCGAGCGCCTGGCCCAAGAGAAAGGCTGGGTGGTCAAGGCCGACGGTGACAAATACCGTCGCGTGGTGGCCAGCCCGAAACCCAAGCGCATCTTCGAAATTCGCCCGATCAAATGGCTGCTGGACAAGGGCAGCATCGTGATCTGCGCCGGCGGTGGCGGCATTCCGACCATGTATGGCGCTCACGGCAAGCTGCAAGGCATCGAAGCGGTGATCGACAAGGACCTGTGCTCGGCGCTGCTGGCCGAACAATTGGAGGCGGACTTGCTGGTGATCGCCACCGACGTCAACGCGGCGTACGTCGACTTCAAGAAACCGACCGAGAAAGCCATCGCCCAGGCCCATCCGGACGAACTCGACCGCCTGGGTTTCGCCGCCGGTTCCATGGGGCCGAAGGTGCAGGCAGCTTGCGAATTTGCGCGCCATACTGGCAAGGTCGCGGTGATCGGTTCGCTCTCGGACATCGAAGCCATCGTCCAGGGCACCGCCGGTACGCGGGTCAGCACGGCAGCGCCGGGCATCACCTATCGATAAAAAGAAACTCCGGGGGCAGACCTCAGGTCTGCCCTTCTCCCATGCCTTGAAAGGAGAAAACCATGGCCCAGTTCGAACCCGGTCATTTGCATATTGAGCGGCATGCGTTGACTGACGATGACGTCAATTACAACGTGCACCTCGACTATGAAGTGTTCACCGACCCTCAGAAAGGCAAAGGGATACAGTTCACCCTTCACGGCAGCATGCAGGGCAAAGAGGTCAACGAACCGTTCTTTCTGCCCAAGGAGGAAGCCTACAACTTCGCCCGCAACGTGACGCAGATCGCCGAAAAATACGGCATCCCCAAGAGCCACAGCCAGCTCGGCTCGGTGCACAAGCATTACGACCTGATGTTTGAAGACATCCGCAAGCAGTTGAACATGCAATCCGGGGATCCGGTCAATCTCGAGCATTTCGAGTGACTCGAACTCACCCCATACCCCTGTGGGAGCGAGCTTGCTCGCGAAAGCGCTCTGTCAGTCCATATCTTCATTGCTGATACACCGCATTCGCGAGCAAGCTCGCTCCCACAAGGGTATGTAGCCAGCGGAAGAACGCGCCCGGTTTCACCATTTCCCCGCCCCAAGGCATACTTGCCACCCTCCGCACTCCAGAACCCAGAACCACCCCATGCGTATCCACGTCAGTTTCATCGACCGCGTCGGCATCACCCAGGAAGTCCTGGCGATCCTCGGCGGACGCAATCTCAATCTGGATGCGGTGGAGATGATCCCGCCCAACGTCTACATCGACGCCCCGACCTTGAGCCCGCAAGTGCTCGAAGAACTGAAAGATGCGCTGTTTCGCGTGCGTGGCGTAGAAGCAGTGACCGTGGTCGACATTCTCCCCGGCCAGCGCCGGCACTTGCAGCTCGACGCCTTGCTCGCGGCAATGACCGACCCGGTACTGGCACTGGACAGCGCCGGCAAGGTGCTGCTGGCCAACCCGGCGCTGATCGCCTTGTACGGCCGCGAGCCGGCAGGCGAAAGCGTTTCGGAACTGTTCAATGATCCGCTCCTGCTGGAAACGTTGCTGGAGCAGGGCTTCCGCCTGCCGCTGCGGGAAATCACCGTCAACGGCCAGACCCTGTTGCTGGACGCCACGCCGATCACCGACGCCGGCGCCCTGCTCACCCTGTATCAGCCGAACCGCATCGGCGAACAACTCTCGGCGCTGCACCACGACCATGCCGAAGGTTTCGATGCGCTGCTCGGCGAATCCCCGCCGATCCGTACCCTCAAGGCCCGCGCGCAACGCGTCGCGGCCCTCGATGCACCGCTGCTGATCCAGGGCGAAACCGGTACCGGCAAGGAACTGGTGGCCCGCGCCTGTCACGCCATCAGCGCCCGGCACAACGCACCGTTTCTGGCGCTGAACTGCGCGGCCCTGCCGGAGAACCTCGCCGAGAGCGAACTGTTCGGCTACGCCCCCGGTGCCTTCACTGGTGCACAACGCGGCGGTAAACCGGGGCTGATGGAACTGGCCAACCAGGGCACGGTATTCCTCGATGAGATCGGCGAGATGTCGCCGTACTTGCAGGCCAAGCTGCTGCGCTTCCTCAATGACGGCAGCTTCCGCCGGGTCGGGGGTGATCGCGAAGTAAAGGTCAACGTGCGGATTCTCAGCGCGACCCATCGCGACCTGGAAAAAATGGTCAGCGAAGGCCTGTTCCGCGAAGACCTGTTCTACCGCCTCAACGTGCTCAACGTCGAAGTGCCGCCGCTGCGCGAACGCGGCCAGGACATTCTCCTGCTGGCGCGCTATTTCATGCAGCAGGCCTGCGCGCAGATCCAGCGCCCGGTCTGCCGCCTCGCCCCGGGCACTTACCCGGCGCTGCTCGGCAACCGCTGGCCGGGCAACGTGCGGCAATTGCAGAACGTGATCTTCCGCGCGGCGGCCATCTGCGAAAGCAGTCTGGTGGACATCGGCGACCTCGACATCGCCGGCACCTCCGTGGCGCGTCAGACCGACAGCGACGTCGACAGCCTGGAAGAAGCCGTGGAAGCTTTCGAGAAATCCTTGCTGGAAAAGCTCTACGTCAGCTACCCCTCGACCCGCCAACTGGCCAGCCGCCTGCAGACCTCGCACACCGCGATCGCCCACCGATTGCGCAAATACGGCATTCCCAACAAACCCTGATCTGACCGCAAATCCCCTGTGGGAGCGAGCTTGCTCGCGATGGCGGTGCGACATCCAAAAAGCTGTCGACTGACACGCCCTCATCGCGAGCAAGCTCGCTCCCACAGGGTTTTCCATCCAGCCGGCTCTCCATCCAGTTGAGAGTCCCAGCCCAAAAGCGACCTCCATCTGTACTGAAAGCGCTACAGCGGAACGATATCGCTACACCCTCCTCCGATTACCGCCGTGCAAGGCTTTGATCCGCTTCAGCTTTTTTCTTCGCCCCGAGCTGTAGCGATTTCGCTACAAGCTCCACCCTCAAAGCCTCTCGGAAAAATATCAACTCATTGATTTATAACGATATTTTTACGTTGGCCGCGTTCTTGCTAAGTAACCGCTCATAAAATCAGGGCATTGCCGCCCGAGTATTCCACCGCGTCCACCAGACGAGTCTGGCCCCTAGGAGATTCCATGAGCGAGTTGCGTTTTACTGAAGATCACGAATGGCTGCGCGCCGAAGCCGATGGCTCTGTCACTGTTGGCATCACCGCTTTCGCGCAGAACGCCCTGGGCGACGTGGTGTTCGTGCAACTGCCTGAATTGCAGGCGTACGAGAAAGGCGCCGAAGCCGCCACCGTGGAATCGGTAAAAGCCGCCAGCGGCGTTTACATGCCACTGGACGGTGAAGTCCTGGCCACCAACCCGGCCCTGGAAGACAGCCCTGAACTGGTCAACGAAGATCCGCTGGGCGAAGGCTGGTTCTTCCGTTTCAAGCCGGCCGACGCATCGGCCGTCGCCAAGCTGCTGGATCAGGACGCCTACGACCGCCTGATCAAAGCCCAAGCCGAAGCCTGAGGAACCTGACATGACCCAAGTTAATCTCGGCACCGCCAACGAATTCATCACCCGTCACATCGGCCCGCGCGCCGGTGACGAGCAAGCCATGCTCAACAGCCTCGGCTTCGACTCGCTCGAAGCCCTGAGCGCCAGCGTCATCCCGGAAAGCATCAAGGGCACCAGCGTGCTCGGCCTCGACGACGGCCTGAGCGAAGCCGACGCCCTGGCAATGATCAAAGGCATCGCCGGCAAGAACCAGTTGTTCAAGACCTACATCGGTCAGGGCTACTACAACTGCCACACGCCGTCGCCGATCCTGCGCAACCTGCTGGAAAACCCGGCCTGGTACACCGCTTACACCCCGTATCAGCCAGAAATTTCCCAGGGCCGTCTCGAAGCGCTGCTGAACTTCCAGACCCTGATCAGCGACCTCACCGGTCTGCCGATCGCCAACGCTTCCCTGCTCGACGAAGCCACCGCCGCTGCCGAAGCCATGACCTTCTGCAAACGCCTGAGCAAGAACAAGGGCAGCCACCAGTTCTTCGCCTCGGTCCACAGCCACCCGCAAACCCTCGACGTGCTGCGCACCCGTGCCGAGCCACTGGGCATCGACGTGGTCGTGGGCGATGAGCGTGAACTGACCGACGTGACGCCTTTCTTCGGCGCGCTGCTGCAATACCCGGCCAGCAACGGTGATGTGTTCGACTACCGCGAACTGACCGAGCGCTTCCACGCCGCCAACGCTCTGGTGGCCGTGGCTGCCGACCTGCTGGCCCTGACCCTGCTGACTCCACCGGGCGAATTCGGCGCGGACGTGGCCATCGGCAGCGCCCAACGCTTCGGCGTACCGCTGGGCTTCGGCGGCCCGCACGCTGCTTACTTCTCCACCAAGGATGCGTTCAAGCGCGACATGCCGGGCCGTCTGGTCGGTGTCTCGGTTGACCGCTTCGGCAAGCCGGCCCTGCGTCTGGCGATGCAGACCCGCGAGCAACATATCCGCCGCGAGAAGGCCACGTCGAACATCTGCACCGCACAAGTGCTGCTGGCCAACATCGCCAGCATGTACGCCGTGTACCACGGCCCGAAAGGCCTGACCCGGATCGCCAACCGTGTGCATCACCTGACCGCGATCCTGGCCAAGGGCCTGAGCGCCCTGGGCGTGACCGTCGAGCAAGCCAGCTTCTTCGACACCCTGACCCTGGCCACCGGCGCGCAAACTGCTGCGTTGCACGACAAGGCTCGCGCTCAACAGATCAACCTGCGCGTGATCGATGCCCAGCGTCTTGGCCTGTCGGTCGACGAAACCACCACCCAGGCTGATATCGAAACCCTGTGGGGCCTGTTCGCCGACGGCAAGACCCTGCCGGACTTCGCTGCTCTGGCCGCTGCCGCGCAAAGCACCATTCCTGCCGCGCTGGTTCGCCAGTCACCGATCCTCAGCCACCCTGTGTTCAACCGTTATCACTCGGAAACCGAGCTGATGCGCTACCTGCGCAAGCTGGCGGACAAGGACCTGGCCCTCGATCGCACCATGATCCCGCTGGGTTCGTGCACCATGAAACTCAACGCCGCCAGCGAAATGATTCCGGTGACCTGGGCCGAGTTCGGCGCCCTGCACCCGTTCGCCCCGGCCGAGCAAAGCGCCGGTTACCAGCAACTGACCGACGAACTGGAAGCGATGCTCTGCGCCGCCACCGGTTACGACTCGATCTCCCTGCAACCGAACGCCGGTTCCCAGGGTGAGTACGCAGGTCTGCTGGCAATCCGCGCCTACCACCAGAGCCGTGGCGAAGACCGTCGCGACATCTGCCTGATCCCGTCGTCCGCCCACGGCACCAACCCGGCGACCGCCAACATGGCCGGCATGCGCGTGGTCGTGACCGCGTGCGACGCCCGTGGCAACGTGGACATCGAAGACCTGCGCGCCAAGGCCATCGAGCACCGCGAACACCTCGCCGCGCTGATGATCACTTACCCGTCGACTCACGGCGTATTCGAAGAAGGCATCCGCGAAATCTGCGGCATCATTCATGACAACGGCGGCCAGGTGTACATCGACGGCGCCAACATGAACGCGATGGTCGGCCTCTGCGCACCGGGCAAGTTCGGCGGCGACGTGTCGCACCTGAACCTGCACAAAACCTTCTGCATCCCGCACGGCGGTGGCGGTCCGGGCGTCGGCCCGATCGGCGTGAAATCGCACCTGACTCCGTTCCTGCCGGGCCACGGCCACATGGAACGCAAGGAAGGCGCGGTCTGCGCAGCACCGTTCGGCAGCGCGAGCATTCTGCCGATCACCTGGATGTACATTCGCATGATGGGTGGCGCAGGTCTCAAGCGCGCTTCGCAACTGGCGATCCTCAATGCCAACTACATTTCCCGTCGCCTGGAAGAGCACTACCCGGTGCTGTACACCGGCAGCAACGGTCTGGTGGCGCACGAGTGCATCCTGGATCTGCGTCCATTGAAAGACAGCAGCGGCATCAGCGTCGATGACGTCGCCAAGCGCCTGATCGACTTCGGCTTCCACGCCCCGACCATGTCGTTCCCGGTGGCCGGCACGCTGATGATCGAGCCGACCGAAAGTGAATCCAAGGAAGAACTGGACCGCTTCTGCGACGCCATGATCCGCATCCGCGAAGAAATCCGCGCAGTGGAAAACGGCACTCTGGACAAGGACGACAACCCGCTGAAGAACGCGCCGCACACCGCTGCAGAGCTGGTTGGCGAGTGGACTCACCCGTACAGCCGCGAACAAGCGGTGTACCCGGTGGCGTCGTTGATCGAAGGCAAGTACTGGCCGCCGGTCGGTCGCGTCGACAACGTGTTCGGCGACCGTAACCTGGTCTGCGCCTGCCCGTCGATCGAAAGCTACGCTTGACCTGTGAGGGGGCGGGTTCGCCCGCCCCTTTCATGCGAGCCTGATGTGCCTATAACAAGAAACCGGAGAACAACCATGTCGTTAAGCGTGTTCGACCTGTTCAAGATTGGCATCGGCCCCTCCAGCTCCCACACCGTCGGCCCGATGCGCGCAGCTGCGCGTTTCGTCGAAGGCCTGCGTCGGGAAAACCTGTTGTCGGCCACTACCAGCGTCAGGGTCGAGTTGTATGGATCCCTCGGCGCCACCGGCAAGGGTCACGGCAGCGACAAGGCCGTGCTGCTGGGCCTGGAAGGTGAACACCCGGACACCGTGGATACTGAAACCGTCGCCGCACGTCTCACGCAGATTCGTGGCAACGGGCGTTTGAACCTGCTCGGCGAACACAGCATTGCGTTCAACGAGAAAGAACATCTGGCAATGATCCGCAAACCGTTGGCCTATCACCCCAACGGCATGATTTTCCGTGCCTTCGATGCGGCGGGATTGCAGATCCGCAGCCGCGAGTACTACTCGGTCGGCGGTGGTTTTGTGGTCGACGAAGATGCGGCCGGTGCCGACCGCATCGTCGAGGACGCCACCCCGCTGACCTTCCCGTTCAAAAGTGCCAAGGACTTGCTCGGTCACTGCACCACCTATGGCCTGTCGATCAGCCAGGTGATGCTGACCAACGAAAGCGCCTGGCGCCCGGAAGCGGAAACCCGCGCCGGTCTGCTGAAGATCTGGCAAGTGATGCAGGACTGCGTGGCTGCCGGCTGTCGCAACGAAGGCATCCTGCCAGGCGGCCTGAAGGTCAAGCGGAGGGCGGCGGCGCTGCACCGGCAACTGTGCAAGAACCCGGAATCGTCGCTGCGCGACCCGCTGTCGGTGCTGGACTGGGTCAACCTCTACGCCCTCGCCGTCAACGAAGAAAACGCCAATGGCGGGCGCGTGGTTACGGCACCGACCAACGGCGCGGCGGGGATTATTCCCGCCGTATTGCATTACTACATGCGCTTCATTCCCGGCGCGAACGATGACGGCGTGGTGCGCTTCCTGCTGACTGCGGCGGCCATCGGCATTCTGTACAAGGAAAACGCCTCGATTTCCGGCGCCGAAGTCGGCTGTCAGGGCGAGGTCGGTGTGGCCTGTTCGATGGCGGCCGGCGCGTTGTGCGAAGTGCTCGGCGGCAGCGTGCAGCAAGTGGAAAACGCTGCCGAAATCGGCATGGAACACAACCTCGGCCTGACCTGCGACCCGATTGGCGGACTGGTGCAAGTGCCGTGTATCGAGCGCAACGCCATGGGCTCGGTCAAGGCGATCAATGCCGTGCGCATGGCCATGCGCGGAGACGGGCAGCACTTCGTCTCCCTCGACAAGGTCATCCGCACCATGCGCCAGACCGGCGCCGACATGAAAAGCAAATACAAGGAGACCGCCCGTGGCGGTCTGGCGGTCAACATTATCGAGTGCTGACAGACGCCCTCTCCCTATGGGAAAGGGATGAATAAATTTCCTCTCCCGACGGGAGAGGGTCGTAATGAGCTCCCTCTCCCTCCGGGATAGGGTTGGTGTGAATCAAGGAGTCACGCATGTCCACCGAACAACTGTCGAAAACCCCGCTGCACGCTCTGCACATCGAACTCGGCGCCCGCATGGTGCCGTTTGCCGGCTACGACATGCCGGTGCAATACCCGCTGGGCGTGATGAAAGAACACCAGCACACCCGTGAGCAGGCCGGGCTGTTCGATGTCTCGCACATGGGCCAGATCCGCCTGACCGGCGCCAATGCCGCCAAAGCTCTGGAGACCCTGGTACCGGTGGACATCATCGACCTGCCAGTGGGCATGCAGCGCTACGCGATGTTCACCAACGAAACCGGCGGCATCCTCGATGACCTGATGGTTGCCAATCTGGGCAATGACGAACTGTTCCTGGTGGTCAACGCCGCGTGCAAGGATCAGGACCTGGCCCATCTGCAAAAACACATCGGCGATCAATGCACCATTACCGAGCTCTTCGAAGCACGCGCCCTGCTCGCCCTGCAAGGCCCGGCCGCCGTGACCGTACTGGCACGCCTGGCGCCGCAAGTGGCGAAAATGACTTTCATGCAATTCGCCCGCGTGACTCTGCTGGGTGTAGATTGCTTTGTCAGCCGTTCGGGCTACACCGGTGAAGACGGTTTCGAAATCTCGGTTCCGGCAGCCGACGCGGAAAAACTCGCCCGCGCCCTGCTGGCCGAACCGGAAGTCGCCGCCATCGGCCTCGGCGCCCGTGACTCGCTGCGCCTGGAAGCCGGTCTGTGCCTGTACGGCCACGACATGAACACCGAGACCACCCCGATCGAAGCCAGCCTGCTGTGGGCAATCTCCAAGCCTCGGCGTGCCGACGGTGCGCGCGCCGGTGGTTTCCCCGGCGCTGAGCAAGTCTTCGCTCAACAGCACAATGGTGTTCAGCGCAAACGTGTCGGCCTGCTGCCGCAAGAGCGTACGCCGGTCCGTGAAGGTGCAGAGATCGTCAACGAAGCGGGCGAGATCGTCGGCAGCGTGTGCAGCGGCGGCTTCGGCCCGACCTTGGGCGGCCCGTTGGCCATGGGTTACCTGGACAGCGCCTACGTTGCACTCGATACGCCAGTTTGGGCAATTGTTCGTGGGAAAAAGGTGCCATTGCTTGTAAGCAAAATGCCATTTGTTCCACAACGCTACTATCGCGGTTGATTGACTGTTTCTATAAGTAACGCGATTGCGTTATGCGTGCACTAATGTGTAACGCAATCGCCATAAAACAGTGCACTCAGTTTACTTTCGTTTCGAATATGAACTTGGTTTATAACGTTCGAAAACAATTGAACGAGCTAATCGTATAAGCCGGTCTAGTGGACCTACCAAAGTGCCGGCAAGCGCAGGAAACCCGGGGCCTTAACGGGGCTTGTTTTTCCTCCCGTAGTTGGCGTAGAGTTTGTCCACTGTGTTTGCATGGGTCAGCTTGGAATCGTGACCTGGGCAGTAGCCTACAAGTTAGCTACATCCCGTTCGACGTCTTCTTACTCTCCTGCAACCAGCCCCAGTACTCTTTCATGAGGAAGAGACTGTCATCAATTTTTGCGTCAAAGGAAATAAGAAATGTCCCAACGTCAGAGCGGTACCGTCAAGTGGTTTAACGACGAGAAAGGTTTTGGTTTTATCACTCCAGAAAGCGGTCCGGATCTGTTCGTGCATTTCCGTGCCATTCAGGGCAACGGCTTCAAGAGCCTGAAAGAAGGCCAGAAAGTGACCTTCGTTGCAGTGCAAGGCCAGAAAGGCATGCAGGCTGACGAAGTTATCGCAGAAGCCTGATTTTCTGTTACGAAAAAGCCCCTGATATTGATATCAGGGGCTTTTTTGTGGGCGCAAATCCGTAAAATGGCGCTTCACTTTCCGTCCAGAGGCCGCCATGTCGAAACACCTGCTCACTCCCCAGGGCGATTTCCCCACCGTCGGCCTGGGTCGTCGTCTGGCAGCGATGTTCTATGACTTTCTATTGTGCACCGCCCTGCTGATCGTGACGGGTGGCGTCTACAAGATGATTCAGGCGGCAATCATCGGCGAGGAGCGTCTGCGGGTTCTGACTGACGCCGGGCAGCTGGATGGCGATCCGCTGTACTCCACAGTGCTGCTGCTGGTGCTGTTCGGCTTCTTCGCCAAGTTCTGGACTCACGCCGGGCAGACCCTGGGCATGCAGGTCTGGGGCATTCGCGTGCAGAACGCTGATGGCACTGCGATCAGCCTGTGGCAGGCGTTGCTGCGGTTCATGGTATCGATTGCGTCGTGGCTGTGCCTGGGCCTTGGGTTCTTCTGGTCGCTGTTCGACAAACAGAAACGCGCCTGGCATGACATCTACTCCGACACGCAGCTCGTGCGAATCCCGAAAAAGACCAAATAATCCTCCAGATGCAAAAACGCCCCGATCCAATCGGGGCGTTTTAGTTTGCAGCTCAGAGTCAGGCGTTGCCGGCCAGCTTCATCCGCGCGGCCTGAGTGAAATCGAGCATGCGCTTGAGCGGGCGGATCGCCTGTGGGATCAGGGCCGGGTCGACGAAGATCTCGTTCGAGCCTTCCTTCAGGCACTTGAGGGTGCGCTCAAGGGTGTTCATGGCCATCCACGGGCAATGTGCGCAACTGCGGCACGCCGCGCCGTTACCGGCGGTTGGCGCTTCGATGAAGACCTTGTCAGGGCACAGCTGCTGCATCTTGTAGAAGATGCCGCGATCGGTGGCGACGATCAGGGTCTTGTTCGGCAGCGATTGAGCGGCGGCGATGAGCTGGCTGGTGGAGCCGACGGCGTCCGCCAGTTCGATCACCGAGGTCGGCGACTCCGGGTGCACCAGAATGGCAGCGTCCGGGTACAGCGCCTTCATGTCTTCCAGCTGCTTGGACTTGAACTCTTCGTGGACGATGCAGGCACCGTCCCACAGCAGCATGTCGGCGCCGGTCTGACGCTGGATATAGGTGCCCAGGTGCTTGTCCGGGCCCCAGATAATGGTTTCGCCGTTATCCATCAGGCTTTCGACGATTTCCAGTGCGCAGCTGGAGGTCACTACCCAATCGGCCCGGGCTTTGACGGCAGCCGAGGTGTTGGCATACACCACCACGGTGCGTTCCGGATGCTGATCGCAGAACGCCGAGAACTCGTCCACCGGGCAACCCAGATCCAGCGAGCAGGTCGCCTCCAGGGTCGGCATCAGCACGCGTTTTTCAGGGTTGAGAATCTTCGCGGTCTCACCCATGAATTTCACGCCGGCGACCACCACGGTCTTGGCCGGATGGGCATTGCCGAAGCGGGCCATTTCCAGGGAGTCGGAAACGCAACCGCCGGTTTCTTCGGCGAGGGCCTGGATGATCGGATCGCAATAAAAGTGGGCAACCAGCACCGCGTCCTGAGCCTTGAGCTCGGCGGCGATGGCGGAACGGTAATAGGCCTCTTCCTCGGCCGTCAGCGGCTTGGGCTGCTTGGCGTCGAGGTGGGCTTGTACCAGAAGGCGTTCGGAAATCTGCGTCATGTTCGCAAGACCTGCAGGCGCATTCGCGCGAAAGTCGAGTATACACCCGGCTCCGGACCGCTTGAGGGTACCGCCGGGAAAGTGAGTATTATCAGGCACGGACAGCATTGAAGCTGCGCAAGGCTACAGAATATCCCGGTGATACAAAAGATGATTCTGACCTGCGTCACGGCGGGAAGAAACGAAGGGTCGGATGCCTGAATCGCAGGCAAAAAAAAATCCGGAAATCCTCACTTTCGTGGGCCTTCCAGACTTTTAAAAACAGCAAAAATGGTGGGTCGTGTGGGATTCGAACCTACGACCAATTGGTTAAAAGCCAACTGCTCTACCAACTGAGCTAACGACCCGCTGTGTGGTGGCGCGTATAATACTGATTTTTAAGGACTATTCAACACCTAATTTAAAAAAAATCAAAAATAAGGTGTCGGGTCGCTGATTCCGGCCGTCGCGAAGCCTTCTGCACGCAGTCGGCAGCTGTCGCATTTGCCACAAGCGCGGCCGTCATCGTCGGCCTGATAGCAGGAAACGGTCAGCGCGTAATCGACGCCCAGCTTCACGCCGGCCTGGACGATCTGCGCCTTGCTCAGGTTCTGCAGCGGTGCCTGGATGCGGAAACCATTGCCTTCCACACCAGCCTTGGTCGCCAGATTGGCCATGCGCTCAAACGACTCGATGAACTCGGGACGGCAATCCGGGTATCCGGAGTAATCCACTGCGTTGACGCCGATAAAGATGTCACGGGCGCCGAGCACTTCAGCCCAGCCCAGGGCCAGCGAAAGGAAAACCGTGTTGCGCGCCGGCACGTAGGTCACCGGAATGCCTTCGCCCAACTCCTCCGGAATATCGATGCTGGTGTCGGTCAAGGCCGAACCACCCATGCCGTTCAGGTTCAGGCCGATCACCTTGTGCTCGACCACACCCAGATCGCGGGCAACGCGAGCAGCAGCATGCAGTTCAGCGTGGGAACGCTGACCGTAATCGAAACTCATGGTGTAGCAGGCGTAGCCTTCAGCGCGCGCCATCGCCACGACCGTAGCCGAGTCCAGCCCACCCGAAAGCAGGATTACCGCACGTTTTTGGCTAGTATTCAGTTGTTCAGTCATCTCAGCGCCCCGGCTCATCATTCCATAGATATTTATGCAGCTGCAGTTGCAGGCGCACTGGCAGGTTATCCGCCACCACCCAGTCCGCCAGATCCCGAGCATTCAGGTCGTGGTGACTTGGGGAAAACAGCACTTCACCTGCACGTCGCTCGAGACCGTACTGGATCAGCTTCGATACCGCCCAGTCATAGTCCTCCCGCGAGCAGATGACAAACTTCACCTGATCGTTGGGCGTCAGCAGTTCGATGTTCTCGTAACGGTTGCGATGGGCTTCTTTGGAGTCAGGCGTCTTCAGGTCGACCACCCGACTGACCCGCGGATCGACCGCCGAAATATCGAGGGCGCCGCTGGTTTCCAGCGAGACTTCGTAGCCGGCATCGCACAATTGCTTGAGCAAAGGGATGGCGTTGGGCTGAGCCAGCGGCTCACCGCCAGTGACACAGACGTAGCGCGGGCGAAAGCCGGCCACTTGCTCGAGGATGTCGTCGAGGGTGCGGATCGTGCCACCGCTGAATGCGTAGGCGCTGTCGCAGTATTGGCAACGCAATGGGCAACCGGTCAGGCGCACAAAAACCGTGGGCAGCCCGGCAGTCCGCGTTTCCCCCTGCAACGAGTAGAAAACTTCGGTGATTCTCAATGTGTCTTGCATAGTCGCCACGGGCGTAACAGCTAAACAGGCTGTCCGCCTCCGTCAGGCACTTCAGGCAACCCCGCCAACGCGTAGATCACCAGAAGCGTGTTTCATAAAAGGGCGTGAATTCTAACGAAAAAACCCGCGACAAGCGCGGGTTTCTTCCAAACGGGTCAAACGCTGTTACATGCGTTGCAAGTCGCGCTGGGCCAACTGAGCGGCGGATGTGCCCGGATACTGGGCCACCACCTGCTGCAGAATGCCTTTGACCTTGTCGGTATGACCGAGGCGGCGTTCTACGTCAGCCAGCTTGTACAGCGAATCCGGCACTTTGGCGTGCTTGGGATACAGCTGCGAAACCTTGGCGAAAGCTTGACCTGCGCCTTGCAGATCCCCCTTGGCCAGGTTCACTTCACCCAGCCAGTACTGGGCGTTGCCCGCGTATTGGCTGTTCGGGTACTTACGCAGGAAAGCGGCAAACGCCTGGCTGGCCTTGTCGAAATCCTTGGCCTTGATCAGGTCGAAAGCTGCATCGTAATACAGCTTTTCCTTGGCCGGATCAGCCGGTTCGCCACCCGCAGCAGGTGCCTGGGCGGCAGCGGCAGCAGCGGCCCCGGCTCCAGCGGCGGCACCGGCAGCAGCACTTGCATCGCCACCGGCAGAAGAATTCTCGGGATTCGCGGCAGGTGCAACGCCGGACCCTATGCGCCGATCAAGATCCTGGTATCGCTCCAGGGATTCCTGTTTCATGCGCGAAACCTGGTTCTGCAGTTCTTCGATCACGCCTTGCTGGCGCGACAGTTGATCCTGCATTTGTTGCAGTTGGTTGAACAGCATGCCTTGTGCCGAGGCAGGGGCCGAAGCCGCTCCCCCGGCATAGGCGCCGTTCGTACCGTAACCTGCAGGCGGATAACTGCTCCCGCTATTGTTATAACCGGAGTTGTCATCGACCACAGGAACCGCAGCCCACGCCGCAAGCGGCGCGAGGCTGAGAGCCAGAACAGTTACAGCACGACGGCACGTTCGCATATCGAATTACTTACGCAGTTCGACGCGACGGTTTTGAGCCCAGGACTGCTCGTCGTTGCCGGTAGCAACTGGACGCTCTTCGCCGTAGGAAACCAGTTCCAGCTGAGCTGGGGAAACACCTTGCAGTACCAGGTAGCGCTGAACGGCTTTCGCACGACGCTCGCCCAGTGCCATGTTGTACTCACGAGTACCACGTTCGTCGGTGTTGCCTTCCAGAACAACGCGAGCGCCGTTTGCTTTCAGGTCTTTGGCGTGAACGTCCAGAGCGCGCATGGCTTCTGGCTTCAGGTCCGAGCTGTCGTATTCGAAGTAGAAGGTGGTGATTGCGCGCAGAGCAGCTTCTTCGCTCAGGGAACCGTCAACTGCACCAGTGTTTGCGCCGTAACCAGCGTTTGGATCAACAGCGCCTTCACCGGCGTTGTCGCCGCCTTTGGACGAGCAACCTACAGCTACAGCCATGGCCAGAGCCAGCGCAGCAAATTTACCAAACTTCAGCATTTCCATCGTGAAACTCCTAATGAACCCCAGTGTGTTAAGTAAAACGTAAAGCGCCGCGTCAGTTCAGGTAAGGGGACCAGGACGGTTCTCTGACTTCGCCTTGAGCGGTAGGAAGCGGGAGCCTCACGCGTCCATTAATGGACACGAGCATCAAGACTCCCCGGCCCTGCTGGCGGGTGGCGTAGATTACCATGGTGCCGTTGGGCGCAACAGTAGGCGACTCGTCCAGAGTGCTATCAGTGAGGATTTTTACACTTCCGCGCTGCAAATCCTGGGCCGCCACTTTGAAATTGGTGAAACCGTCCTGACGATGGATCATCACCAGGGTCTTTTCATCTGCCGAAAGCTTGGGGTTGGCGTTGTAGTTGCCCACGAACGTCACGCGCTCGGCACCGCCGCCACCGGCGCTGGTCTTGTAGATCTGCGGCTTGCCGCCACGGTCGGAGGTGAAGTAGATGGTCGAGCCATCCTTGCCCCAGTACGGTTCGGTGTTGATGCCAGGACCTGCGGTCACGCGGGTGATCTGACGCGAACCGAGGTTCATCACGTAGATGTCCGGGTTACCGTCCTTCGACAATACGAACGCCAGGCGATTGCCGTCCGGCGACCAGGCTGGCGCGCCGTTCAGGCCTTCGAAGTTGGTGATCTGCTCGCGGCGACCGGTGTCGATGTTCTGCATGAAGATGCGCGGACGCTTCTGCTCGAACGACACGTAGGCGATACGCTTGCCGTCCGGTGCAAAACGCGGCGACAGGATCGGCTCACGCGATTGCAGCAAGGTCACGGCGCGGGCGCCGTCATAGTCCGAGCGCTGCAGGGTGTAACGGGTGTTCTTCTCGGAGAAACGCTCGGCTGTGACGTACAGCAGGCGAGTCGAGAATGCACCTTTAATGCCGGTCAGTTTTTCGAAGGACTGATCGGAGATGTAGTGCGCCATGTCGCGCAGCTGTTCGGTGGTGCCGGACACACTGCCGTCAGCCACTTTCTGCTCGGTGGCGACGTTGAACAAAGCCCACTGCACCTGCAGACGGCCGCCGGCCGGCACGATGCTGCCGACCATCATGTATTGCGCGCCCACCGCCTTCCAGTCGCGGAAGATGATTTCGCTCGGCTGGCTTGGCTGGCTGATCATGTTTTGCTTCGGAATCGGCGAGTAGTAGCCCGAGTTGCGCAAATCGTTACCAATGATTTCAGCCATGTCATCCGGCAGGACGGCACCGCCCTGGAAACCGAACGGCACGACGGCGATCGGAGTCGCCCGATCGCTGCCGCTGGTGACCAGAATGTTCTTTTCATCCGCCATCGCGATCCCTGCCATGCAGCAGATCACGACCAGCATTCCTCGAAGAAGGTTTCTCACAAGGCTAGATCCTCAGGTGTGAATGTCATCTTGAATGAACGATACGGAGCGAAATCGCTCGGCTTCATTCCCTGCATTTCCGTCAAACGTCCAATATTCTTGACCGCTGCCACTGCAGACGCATCGAACGGACCGTCGCCACTGGACTTCGCCACGCTGACCGAAGTCACCGTACCGTCCGGCAACATGCCGATCTGCAGCACAACCGTCATGCCTTTGCGTGCCGAAGGTGGACGTGCCCAGCCTTCCGCTGCCCGCGCACGAATCAGGTCATCGAAACTGCCCGCGACTTCATCGCCCTGCTCATCGGCCAAGGCCTGCTGGCGCTGCGGCGTGTCGGAAAGCAAATCTGCCAGGGCCTGAGCCTTTTTGTCTTCGGCGGATTTACGTGCCGCTTCCTGCGCTTTCTTCTTCGCAGCATCGGCAGCAGCTTTCTTCTTCGCGTCTTCGGCGACTTTCTTCTTCGCCTCTTCAGCTTCAGCTTTCTTCTTGGCGTCTTCGGCGGCTTTCTTTTTCGCGTCTTCGACGATCTTCTTCTTGGCTTCTTCAGCGGCCGCTTTCTTGGCCTCTTCTTCAGCAGCCTTCTTGGCTTCTTCTTCGGCTTTCTTCTTGGCTATATCAGCCAATTGTTTCTCTTCTGCCTTCTTGGCCTCAGCGGCTTTCTTCGCGTCTTCGGCTTTCTTGGCTTCATCAGCCTTCTTCGCCTCGTTCGCTTTCTTCGCCTCATCGGCCTTCTTGGCTTCCTCGGCCTTTTGAGCCGCTTCTTCTTTCTTTTGTTCCGCAGCTTTCACCGCTTCCTGCTCGACCTTTTTCTGCTCCATCTGCTCGACTTCGGTCTGGCGCGCGGCGGATTTCTTCGCCTCACCCGCAATCTTCTGATTGGTCTGGGTGGTCGCCTGACTTTTCGATTTCAGCTGGTACAGGGTCGCCTGGACAATCGGCTTGGCCGGCGGCAGCTCAGGCGTCATGGCGAAACTGACAAACAGCATGCCGAACACCAGCACGTGCAAGCCAATCGCCCAGACGCTGGGCCAGAAGTAGCTTTCCGAGGCGGACGGCTCTCGCTGTTGCTGCATCAGGGCGCCTCGGTGATCAAGCCAACGTTACCGACCCCGGCTTTCTGCAACCCGCCCATGGCGCCCATGACGGAGCCATAATCGACGGACTTGTCGCCACGGATGAAGACCTGGGTACGCTTGCCGCCTTCAGTGCCGGCGCGAATGATCTTGGTCACCGCGTCGGTCATCTGTGGCAGGGTCATGGCCCGGTCCTGTTGCTTCTCGGTGTCGACTTCGCTGCCAAGGTTCCAGTAGTAGGTCTTGTCAGCCTTGATCGAAATGGTCAGCACCTGGGTGTTGTTGTCCTGCGGCAAGGCTTCGCTGGAAACCTTGGGCAGATCCACCTTCACGCCCTGATTGAGCATCGGCGCAGTCACCATGAAGATGACCAGCAGCACCAGCATCACGTCGATGTAAGGCACTACGTTCATCTCGGCGACCGGCTTGCGCTTGTGTCGGGCTCGAGTGATTAAAGCCATCGGGAAATACCTGCTTATTCTTCGCTGGTGTGCACTTTGCGGTGCAGGATCGCCTGGAATTCATCGGCGAAGGTGTAGTAGCGGCTCAGCAAGGTTTCGCTGCGGGCAGAGAAACGGTTGTAAGCGATAACGGCCGGGATTGCGGCGAACAGACCGATCGCAGTGGCGATCAGGGCTTCGGCGATGCCGGGTGCCACAGTGGCCAGGGTGGCCTGTTGTGCGCTGGCCAGACCACGGAAGGAGTTCATGATCCCCCAGACGGTACCGAACAGACCGATGTACGGACTGACGGAGCCCACGGTAGCGAGGAACGGCAGGCTCTGCTCGAGCTTTTCTTCTTCGCGGGAGATGGCGACGCGCATGGCACGGGCCACACCTTCCATCACCGCTTCAGGATCGACACCTGGCTGCTGACGCAGACGGGAAAACTCCTTGAAGCCGGCGCGGAAGATCTGCTCGACGCCCGAATCCGGATCCGGGTTGCTGCCGGCCTGACGATAGAGCTTGGACAGGTCGATACCCGACCAGAAGCGCTCCTCGAAGCTCTCCAGGGCGCGTCGACCGGCGCGCAGCAGATTGCTGCGCTGAAAGATCATGATCCATGAGGTCACCGATGCGGCCACCAGGGTCAACATTACCAACTGCACCACGATGCTGGCATTGCTGACCAGGCTCCACATGGAGGAATGGTCGACGACGTTAGCTTCCACGCTTTATCTCCTGCTTTGAGTGTGTACCCGTGCCGACCGCGTCGGCAAAGGCCGCACGCAGGTCTTCGGGAAGGGCCCGGGGTTTCAAACTGTTAGTGCGCACACAGGCCACCAGAAACTGCCCTTCGCAGAGCAGCACATTATCCGTTGCCCGCCTGACCTGCTGTCGAAAGCGCAGGCTGGCACGGTTCAATTCGATTACATCAGCGCTTACCAGAAGCTCGTCGTCCAGTCGCGCCGGCGCGTGATAACGCGCTTCGCTGGAATGCACGACGAACAACAGGTCCTCCCCTGCCAGCGCCGACTGGGCAAAGCCCAGCTCCCGGAGCCGCTCGGTTCGAGCCCGTTCCATAAACTTGAGGTAATTAACGTAATACACGATGCCGCCCGCATCGGTGTCCTCGTAATAAACGCGACAACGATGTGCGAACGGCTCAAGCCCGTTTTGCGCGCGCATACTCTAGTGCTTACTCCTCGGGTTGCCAATCCGGCCAGGCAACTGTTTTTCAATGTTCAAAGGCTTTACCGCAAAAGTACCGTCCTGAGACAGTACAAACGCTGAATAAATCGCCATTAAATGTGTATCAATCGTCCACGGCATCAAGAAACTCGTCTGCCACGGGCATTTCGCCCATTCGTGTCGGAATGTTTAAACCAAAATGCAGGTACGCGTGGCGAGTAACCACCCTGCCGCGCGGCGTCCGCATGATGTACCCCTGCTGAATCAGGTACGGCTCGAGCACGTCCTCAATGGTGTGGCGTTCTTCACTGATCGCCGCCGCCAGACTGTCGATGCCCACCGGGCCGCCATCGAACTTTTCGATCATGGTCAACAGCAGACGCCGGTCCTGATGATCGAAACCGTGCTCGTCGACATCCAGCAGGTTCAGCGCCAGATCCGCGACGGACTTGGTGATGTGCCCCTTGGCCCGGACTTCGGCGAAATCCCGCACCCGGCGCAACAACCGGTTGGCGATTCGCGGCGTGCCCCGAGCGCGGCGAGCGATCTCGAAAGACCCTTCCGGATCCAGCGGCAGACCGAGAATGCTCGCCGAACGGCTGACAATCGTCGCCAGATCAGCTGTGCTGTAGAACTCGAGGCGCTGGACGATGCCGAAACGGTCGCGCAACGGGTTGGTCAGCATACCTGCCCGCGTGGTTGCACCGACCAGGGTGAACGGCGGCAGATCGAGTTTGATCGAACGCGCCGCCGGCCCTTCACCGATCATGATATCGAGCTGGAAATCTTCCATGGCCGGGTACAGCACTTCTTCAACAATCGGCGACAGACGATGGATTTCATCGATGAACAGCACATCGTGCGGTTCAAGATTGGTCAACAGCGCCGCCAGGTCCCCCGGACGCTCAAGCACCGGACCGGAAGTGCTCTTGATCGATACGCCCATTTCCTCGGCGATGATGTTCGCCAGGGTGGTTTTACCCAGCCCCGGCGGACCGAAGATCAGGGTGTGGTCGAGGGATTCGCTACGACCACGGGCGGCCTGGATAAACAGTTCCATCTGCTCGCGAACGGTCGGCTGGCCGATGTATTCGGCCAGACTGACGGGACGTATCGCCCGATCCTGGACTTCTTCGCGCTCACGCGGACTGTGCGTGGCGGCGATCAGACGATCAGCTTCAATCACTTAAATCATTCCCTTCAGGGCGCGTCGAATCATGTCTTCGCTGCTCAGGCCTTTCTCTTTGATTGCGGAAATCGCCTTGCTCGCTTCCTGTGGCTTGTAACCCAGAGAAATCAGCGCGCTGACCGCATCATTCTCGGCGGTATTGACCGGCGCCGGGCCGTCCGGCTGGTTCGGAACCAGCGCAAACATGGCCGGCGAGGTTTCCCAGGCCTTGAAGCGATCCTTGAGCTCGACCAGCAGACGCTCGGCGGTTTTCTTGCCCACGCCCGGCACCTTGGTCAGCGCCGAGGTGTCCTGGGACTGCACGCAGCGGATCAGCTCATCGACTTCCAGACTCGACATCAAGGCCAGGGCCAGTTTCGGCCCCACACCATTGAGACGGATCAACTCGCGAAAAAAGTCTCGCTCACGCTTGCCGGCAAAACCATAGAGTAACTGCGCGTCTTCGCGTACGACCAAATGGGTGTGCAAGGTCAGCGGTTCACCGACCGACGGCAGACGATAAAGGGTGGTCATGGGCACTTCCAGCTCATACCCGAGGCCATTTACATCCAGAATCAGGTGCGGCGGCTGTTTCTCAGCCAGAGTGCCGCGCAAGCGTCCAATCACGTTTCAGATCCTTGAGCGTTGGCCAGCCGTGGGCTGGCGACCGACAGAACATGGATTTACGGCCGACGACCCAGGCGCGAAATCCACATTCCGTGAAATTGACTGCTGATGCTATCAGAGACGCAGGCGCCCGCCACGACTGCGTGCCGTTCCCAGGCCGTGCGGCAACAGACTGGAGCGGGTGTGAGCGTGACAAATGGCGATGGCCAGGGCGTCCGATGCGTCGATTTGCGGTTTGCTGGTGAGCTTGAGCATATGCATGACCATCATCTGCACCTGCTCTTTATTGGCGGCGCCGGTGCCGACCACGGCCTGCTTGACCTGGGTGGCCGTGTACTCGGCAATCTCCAGGCTCTCTTCGGCGCCGGCAACGATAGCGGCCCCACGGGCCTGCCCGAGCTTGAGCGCCGAATCGGCGTTTTTCGCCATGAACACCTTTTCGATGCCCATGGTCACCGGGCCGTAGGTCTGAATGATTTCCCGCACGCCGCGATAGACGATCTGCAGGCGCTCGTGCAGCTCGCCGGCACCGGTGCGGATGCAACCCGAGGCGACATAGATGCAACCGCCGCGTCCGGTATCGCGAACGATGCCGTAACCGGTAATGCGCGAACCGGGGTCGATACCAAGAATTAAAGTCATAACGCCTGCAGGTTCGGTAAAAGCACTGAATTCGAGATAACGCATAACAAATGTGGGAGCTGGCTTGCCAGCGATGACGGTGTGTCAGGCACCATCATTACCTGATGTGCCGACGCCATCGCTGGCGAGCCAGCTCCCACATTGCAGCCTAGCCGCTCTTAACCGAGCTGAGCGGCCACGTCTTCCGGAATGTCCGCGTTGGAGTAGACGTTCTGCACGTCGTCCAGGTCTTCCAGCATATCGATCAGCTTGAGCACCTTCTCGGCCCCCTCCAGATCCAGTTCGGCGCTGGTGGTCGGCTGCATGACGATTTCCGCGTCATCACCCTTGAAACCTGCGGCTTCCAAGGCAGTGCGCACCGCATAGAAACTGGTGAACGAGGTGAATACGTCGATCGAGCCGTCTTCGTGGCTGACCACGTCGTCGGCATCGGCTTCCAGCGCCGCTTCCGTCAGCGCGTCTTCGTCGACGCCTGGCGCAAAGCTGATCTGGCCCTTGCGTTCGAACAGGTAGGCTACCGAACCGTCGGTACCTAGGTTGCCGCCACACTTGCTGAACGCATGGCGCACAGCCGCTGCGGTACGGTTGCGGTTGTCGGTCATGCACTCGACCATCACCGCCACGCCACCCGGGCCGTAACCTTCGTAGGTCAGCTCTTCAACGTTGTCGGCTTCGGTAGCGCCGGCGCCACGGGCAACGGCACGATCGATGATGTCCCGGCTCATGTTGGCGCCCAGCGCCTTGTCCAGGGCCAGACGCAGACGCGGGTTGGAACCCGGATCACCGCCGCCCTGACGGGCCGCCACGGTCAGTTCGCGGATCCACTTGGTGAAGATCTTGCCTCTCTTGGCATCCTGGCGTTCTTTGCGGTGCTTGATGTTCGCCCACTTGGAATGACCTGCCATAACTCGCTCCGAATTCTCTTGAACAATGCCCGCCATGCAGGTGCATCGGCCAGCAAAAAAACTTGTTTTCAATCACTGCAGAAAGAAAAAAGGCGCATCCGAAGATGCGCCTTCAGGCCCGTCTTACTCGGCCTTTGGCGTCTCGCGCAAACGAATGTGCAATTCGCGCAATGCCTTCGCATCCACAACACCCGGCGCCTGCGTCATCACATCGGCAGCACTCTGGGTTTTCGGGAAGGCGATGACTTCACGGATCGACTGGGCGCCGGTCATCAGCATTACCAGACGGTCCAGACCGAAGGCCAGGCCACCGTGCGGCGGCGCGCCGTATTTCAGGGCGTCGAGCAGGAAGCCGAACTTCTCTTCCTGTTCCGCTTCGTTGATGCCCAGCTGACGGAACACCGCCTGTTGCATCTCTTTACGGTGGATACGGATCGAACCGCCACCCAGTTCGGTGCCGTTCAGCACCATGTCATAGGCACGGGACAAAGCGCCTGCCGGGTTGGCTTCCAGCTCTTCAGGCGAGCACTTCGGCGCGGTGAACGGGTGGTGCAGAGCCGAGAAGCTGCCGTCGTCGTTCTCTTCGAACATCGGGAAGTCAACGACCCACATCGGAGCCCATTCGCAAGTCAGCAGCTTCAGGTCGTGACCGAGCTTGATACGCAGCGCGCCCAGGGCTTCGCTGACGATCTTGGCCTTGTCGGCACCGAAGAACACGATATCGCCATCGACTGCGCCGACGCGATCGAGGATCACGTTCAGGTTGGCTTCCGGGATGTTTTTCACGATCGGCGATTGCAGACCTTCAACACCGGCAGCGCGCTCGTTGACCTTGATGTACGCCAGGCCCTTGGCACCGTAGATGCCGACGAATTTGGTGTAGTCGTCGATCTGCTTGCGCGGCATGCTCGCCCCGCCTGGAACGCGCAGCGCGGCGATACGGCATTTCGGATCGTTGGCAGGACCGCTGAAGACCTTGAAATCAACTTCTTTCAGCTGATCGGCCACATCGACCAGTTCCAGCGGGTTACGCAGGTCCGGCTTGTCGGAACCGTAACGGCGCATGGCTTCTTCAAAGGTCATGTGAGGGAATTCGCCGAATTCCAGATCCAGCACTTCCTTGAACAGGTTGCGGATCATGCCTTCGGTCAGGCCCATGATGTCCTTTTCGTCGAGGAAGCTGGTCTCGATGTCGATCTGAGTGAACTCAGGCTGACGGTCGGCACGCAGGTCTTCGTCACGGAAGCACTTGGCGATCTGGTAGTAGCGGTCGAAGCCGGCGACCATCAGCAGTTGCTTGAACAGCTGTGGCGATTGCGGCAGCGCGAAGAACGAACCAGCGTGGGTACGGCTCGGCACGAGATAGTCACGCGCGCCTTCCGGAGTGGCACGGGTCAGGATCGGCGTTTCGACGTCGAGGAAGCCGTTTTCGTCCAGGTAGCGACGGATGCTGGTGGTCATGCGCGAACGCAGACGCAGCTTCTCGGCCATTTCCGGACGACGCAGGTCCAGGAAGCGATAACGCAGGCGGGTTTCTTCGCCGACGTCGGAGAACTCGTTCAGCGGGAACGGCGGGGTTTCCGACTCGTTCAGCACTTCCAGCTCGTAGCCCAGCACTTCGATCATGCCCGACGCCATGTTGGCGTTGGTGGCACCGGCCGGACGCAGGCGAACCTTGCCGGTGATCTTCACGACGTATTCGCTGCGCACGCGATCGGCAGCGGCGAAGCTCTCGGCGCGATCCGGATCGAACACTACCTGGGCCAGACCGTCACGATCACGGATATCGAGGAAAATCACCCCGCCGTGGTCGCGACGACGGTGAACCCATCCGCAAAGGGTAATTTCCTGGCCTTCCAGGCTTTCGTTCAGTTGGCCGCAATAATGGCTGCGCATCATGGTAGTGGTTCGCTTCTCGTAATTCGAAATTCGGTGGAGATCCGGTTGCACTCAAGCAATGTGCAATCTGTGGAAACTCGCGCGTGTCGTTCGACCTGGGTTTGAACCCTAGTCAGATTTGTCGCCACCGGCCAGATTCTTCTTCGCGCCGGTCTTGAAATCGGTTTCGTACCAGCCGCTGCCACTGAGGCGAAAGCCCGGCATCGACAGTTGCTTCTTGAGTTCCGGCGCCTGGCAGGCAGGGCAATCGACCAATGGTGCGTCACTGATCTTTTGAATGGCTTCCAACTGATGACCACAGGAAGCACATTGGTAATCGTACATCGGCATGGGGTTGTCTCGGCAATCAGATTGCCAGCACACGCAGGGCTGTGCGGCGAAAGAGCGGGATTATATCCATTAAATGCGGCCTGTGCAGCCGGAAGACTGCACAGGCCGTCTTGTCAGTGACAACCCGCGGCGGGCGTCCCCGGAGAATCCCGCAGGCCATGCACCACGCACACCACCCGCACCAGACCGCTGAAGTTTTTCACCCCGCCATGGCGCAGGTGCACTTCACGATCGACACGGGACAACAGCGCGCCGACCGAACAGCAATTGTCTTCGGCCATCCGGCCTAGAATATTCCAGTAAACCTGCTCCAGCCGCATGCAGGTCGCGAACCCGTTCAAGCGTACCGATCGGGACAGTGGCCGGATCAACTCCATGTCGAACCCGCCGAGAAACGGCTCCCCGAACTTTTCCTGCTGCAAATCGACTGCAATATCTCGTCGCCTGCCTCCACCTTCCATATAGCTGACACTCCTTTGCCATTTTGCGCCTGTGTTCAAGGCGAAATCCTGTGACCTCATTAAAAGCGCAGGTGCAAAGGCGGATCCAGACGACTTATTGACCATCCACGTAGGATAAGCCAACACGATACGGAGGATCATGGAGCGGCGGGGCGTCTTCCTGGTTTCCTACCGTCGCGGGTGAAGTTTCCGAGGGGAAAGAAGAGCGCACGAACCATGAACATCCGTGCGCCTCCCGTCATCAGGCCTCGAGCAATGCACGAAGCATCCACGCGGTTTTCTCGTGAACCTGCATGCGTTGGGTCAGCAGGTCGGCAGTCGGTTCGTCACTGACCTTGTCCAGCAGAGGGAAAATCCCCCGCGCCGTGCGCGTGACCGCCTCCTGCCCCTCGACCAGTTGTTTGATCATGTCCTCGGCACTCGGCACGCCCTCCTCCTCTTTAATGGAAGACAGGCGAGCGTAGGTCGCGTACGCGCCCGGCGCCGGAAAGCCCAGCGCCCGGATGCGTTCGGCAATCAAGTCGACTGCCAGGGCCAGTTCGTTGTATTGCTCCTCGAACATCAGATGCAGGGTCCGAAACATCGGCCCGGTGACGTTCCAGTGGAAGTTGTGGGTCTTCAGATACAACACGTAAGTGTCCGACAGCAGGCGCGAGAGCCCTTCGACGATGGATTTGCGGTCTTCTTCACTGATACCGATATCGATTGCCATGCTTACCCCCTAACGGCGATTGAAATTCATCCAGCAGGTGTCGGTTCACTGTAGCAAGGCCACCCCCGCCCCGCAGCCCCCGCATGGGCCCGATAGACGCGACAAATCGTCCGGTACCTGCCGCTGGCCGGCGTGATTTGAGTAGCCGCAGGCTTTACTGTTAAATAGGCAGTGTGTCGCTAAGCCCCGTTTTCCGGGCCTGCGCATAGGCTGATGCCGTGCACGTGTCCAACGCCTCTTATTGTTCCGAAGCGAACCGTGCGCTCTCAGCTCTTCCTTGTGAGCCGTCATAACGTGAGTCAATAAAAATGTTGAAAATCGTCCACCTGCTAATGGGCGCAGCAGCCTTGCTGCTGTCCTTCATACCTAGCCTGAAGTCCGAAGCGGTACCTTACCTGCAACAACCCGATGCACTTTACCTGGCCTTTTTCGGCCTGCTGAACCTGATCCTTGCGCCAGTTATTCCCTACTGGAACAAAGGTCCGCGCCAGCATCTGCAAAATCTGGTCAGCGCCTTGCTGGTTCTGACCGTCGTCCTGCAAACCCTGACCCTGATCGCGCCGATGCCTGTCATCGCCGGCCAGCCAGCCGTGCTGTTCAGCCTGGTGATCGCTCTGGTTGCCGTGGTCCTGCACCTGGCCATCAGCTTCTACAAGTCCTCCCCGGCCGCCGCTCCCACCAGCTACGACATGAGCAATCGCGATACCGGCACCGTCAAGTGGTTCAACACCTCCAAGGGCTTCGGCTTTATCTCCCGGGATTCCGGCGATGATATTTTCGTGCACTTTCGCGCCATCCGTGGCGAAGGCCACCGCGTCCTGGTCGAAGGCCAGCGCGTGGAGTTCTCGGTGATGAACCGTGACAAGGGCCTGCAGGCCGAAGACGTGATCGCTGCCCTGCCGCGCCGCTGATCCACGTCCCCGCAATAAAAAAACCGCGAACAGCCTGGCTGTTCGCGGTTTTTTAATGGGAGCACGGAAGCATGCCCGCACACATTTCAATAGTGTGGCGGTGGCGCATCTTCTTCAAACGATCCGATCTGCCCCACCATCTCTTCCTGGCGCTTGAGTACGGCTGCCATCTGCAATTGCAGGCGCTCGACCACTCGCTGCTGTTCCACCAGCACATCGTTCAATGTCTGAATGGTGTCGTCCTGAAACGCCAGGCGGCTTTCCAGTTCGGTAACACGTTGTTCGAAACTCATGACTCAGCCCTCCAGAAAAGTGAAGTCTTCGTCCAGCACCAGACGCAGGCGCTCGCGAATCGCAGCCACTTGCCCGGCACTGTAAGGCTTGGCGGGATGTTTGCCCCAGACCGGTGCCGGCCAGGCGGCATCGTCCCGTTTACGTACGATCACATGCATATGCAGTTGGCTGACCACGTTACCCAGGGTCGCAACATTCATTTTGTCGGCGTCGAAGGAATCCTTGAGCACTTCGGCCAGGGCGGTGGTTTCCTGCCACAGGCGCTGCTGGTCGGCGACATCCAACTGAAACAACTCGCTGATATCGTCGCGGCGTGGCACCAGGATGAACCATGGGTAGTTGGCGTCGTTGGACAACAGCAGTCGGCAAAGCGGGAAATCGCCGATGGTCAGCGTGTCCTGTTGAAGTCGTGAATCTAAAGCAAACACTGCGCGCACTCCCGGCGAATGACCTGTTTTCAGCTTAGCGCCCCGCCACGAACGCGGCGAGCCAAGCGACTGGATGGCAGCATACCTGCGATTGGAGAGACCTTCACGGCGAACAGCATTGCCGAAAGAATTCCTCCACGCCCCGAGATGTGACATTTATGACTTGAGCGCACCAGGACGGAACCGGGAGTGCGAATGAGCAGAGCAAAATGACCCGCACACACCTCAGTGTTCACGTTCATCCAGCGTCCCAACTGTATGAATTCAGTACAGCCTTTGAATTTTTTTGCACCAAAACCGCACAGTGCGTCTACGCTCAATGCGTCGGGCATCCGCCGAATACTCACTCACGGGGTGAACCGGTAACGTTTTTGGTTGTCGCGCAGCGAAACTGAAGGAGCAACACCATGCGAAGGATGGCGTCAAGCCTGTATGAAAGGCCCTCGAGGCCCCCGGTTTTATGAGGTTTTCACAGCGTCAGACGAGCACCTTGAAAAAAACCGGAACAATTCAGCGGTTTGTGCACGCTTGTTGCATTCATACCCATATGGACTATAAGCGCACCACACGAAGTGGATGCCTTGAGCCCCATAAAAACAGTGGCAGGGTTGCCCGATGGAGATTCAAGCGTTTTGCCAAGGGACTCTTTTTTACCGATGCTCAAGCTCTGTAAGACAGCGCTGAAGTTGTCAGTCCCATTGCATTTGGACTGTAAATTTGCGACATCTACCAAGCCGATTGCGACACGCTCGTAAAGAAGCTGAAAGGTTGGATGTGCAAGTATCGCCAACATGGTCGGCGTGATATAAGTTTGCGCCGACACAAAAAGAAAGAGCCGCCCAGATAATAAAACAGGTGGGACGGCAGTACTCTTCTAAAACCAAAGGAGCAAATCACGATGCGCGTGATGAAGTGGAGCATGATCGCACTGGCAGTTGCAGCAGCAGCCAGTACTCAGATGGCTACGGCCGCACCGTTCGTAAGTGACCAGGCTGAAGCCAAAGGCTTTGTTGAAGACGCGAAAGCTGATTTGCTGATTCGCAACTATTACTTCAACCGCAATAACAAAGACGGCGGCAACGACCAGAAAGACTGGACTCAGGGTATCTGGGGCAACTTCAGCTCCGGTTACACTCAGGGCACCGTCGGTGTAGGCGTTGACGCTTTTGGTTACCTGGCAATCAAACTGGACGGCGGTGATGGCACCGGCGGTACCGGCAATATGAGCCGCGACGCTGACGGTCACGTAAACGACAGCCAGGGCAAAGCCGGCGCAGCCGTGAAATTCCGCGTATCGAAAACCGAACTCAAAGTCGGCGACATGCAGCCAAGCACCGCTCCGGTGTTCGCTGTAGGCGGTTCCCGCATCCTCCCGCAAACTGCCAGCGGCTTCCAACTGCAGAGCAGCGAAGTCAAAGATCTTGACCTCGAAGCCGGTCACTTCTACTCGTCGACCAGCCAGGATCGCAACTCCCGTGAAGGCGACCTGTGGGCCAACTATGCTGGCGTTGCAGCCAACACCATCGACTACTTCGGTGGCAAGTACGGCATCACCGAGAACCTGACTGCTTCCCTGTATGGCGCCAAGCTGGAAGACGTCTGGAACCAATACTATGCGAACGTGAACCTGACCACCCCGTTCGGTGGCGACACTTCGCTGAACACTGATTTCAACATCTACCGCACCACCGACACCGGTGACAAGGAAGCGGGTGACATCAGCAACACCACCTTCTCCCTGGCGACCGCGCTGTCCTTCCTGAAAGCGCACACCGTTACTCTGGCCTTCCAGAAAGTTAACGGTGACACGCCATTCGACTACGTCGGTGTGGGCAAGAACAATCGTGGCGGCGACTCGATCTTCCTCGCCAACTCCATCCAGTACTCTGACTTCAACGGTCCGAACGAGAAATCCGCACAAATCCGTTATGACCTGAAAATGGCTGAGTACGGCGTGCCTGGTCTGAGCTTCATGACCCGTTACGTTAAAGGCTGGGATATCGATGGCACCGGTCTGGCTGCCAACAGCGTTTACCGTAAATCCAACGGTGATCCACTCTATGGTGCTGACGGTAAACACAACGAAACCAACTTGGAAGTCAAGTACGTTGTTCAGTCCGGCCCGGCCAAAGATCTTTCCTTCCGTGTTCGTCAAGCATGGCATAACGCCAACGCTGACCAGGGCGAAGGTGACATCAAAGAGTTCCGTCTGATCGTCGACTACCCGCTGTCGCTTTTGTAATCGCACCGAGTTAGTTGCGGTAACAAAACAAAAAGGCCCATCTTCCGATGGGCCTTTTTTATTGCCTGTCACTTGTAATAGATGCCTGACCGATAAGTCAGCCAATTAATTAGCAACCTATCATTACACCGCCGATTCCTGAACCACACGAATCACTCGTTGCGGGAAAGGAATATCAATGCCTGCAGTCTTTAAACGATCACGCGACTGTTCGTTAAACATGAACATCACATCCCAATAATCCGCCGTTTTAACCCACACGCGCAGGGAAACAGTGATCGAGCTGTCACCCAGTGTCGAAATAACGGCCTGCGGCGCCGGATCCTGCAGAACGCGCTCATCCTTGGCCAGATCCAGCAGCACCTGACGGGCCTTTTGCAGATCAGCTTCGTAATCCACACCTACGTCGAACACAACCTTGCGGGTTGGCTGACGGTTGGTGTTGGTAATGATGCCGTTCGACAGATTGCCGTTCGGGACGATGATGGTCTTGTTGTCGCCGGTGCGCAGCACGGTGTGGAAGATCTGGATGCTGTCGACGGTACCCGCCACACCCTGGGCTTCGATCCAGTCACCAATGCGGAACGGACGGAACAGCAGAATCAGCACGCCGCCGGCGAAGTTCGCCAGGCTGCCCTGCAACGCCAGACCGATGGCCAGACCCGCCGCACCGATCGCCGCGACGAACGAAGTGGTCTCGACGCCGATCATCGACGCCACGCTGACGATCAGCAGCACCTTGAGAATGATGTTGGCCAGGCTGCTGATGAAACCTTGCAGGGCCAGGTCGGCGTTGCGCAGAGCCAACAGGCCGCCGAGCTTTTGCGTGACCTTGTTGATCAGCCACCAGCCGATGGCCAGGGTGATCACCGCCAGCAGCACACGGCTGCCGTATTCCATGATCATCGGAATCCACGCCTGGGATGCCTTGACCAGGTTGTCTACCTCAGCATTCAAATCCATCTTTTATCTCCTGATTACCGGCTTCCCGGGCTGTAAAAAACCAGCGGCAGAAAGACCGGGCCGTAAATGGCTCAATCGTTTCTGCCGTTGCTTGGGCCTCGGACGCTGTAAACGCCGAGAGGTTCCCGACCGGAAAGCTTAGTCGCGGAAGTTGTTGAACTGCAGTGGCATGCCGAATTCCTTGGCACGCAGTGCAGCAATGGCTTCCTGCAGGTCGTCACGCTTCTTGCCGGTTACGCGTACCTGCTCGCCCTGAATGGCGGCCTGCACCTTGAGCTTGGCGTCCTTGATATGAGCGACGATCTTCTTCGCCAGCTCCTTGTCGATGCCTTCCCGAAGTACGGCATCCTGCTTCATCACTTTGCCCGATGCGTAAGCGTCCTTGACCTCAAGGCATTGCACATCAATCTTGCGCTTGACCAGTGCCAGCTTGAGGATTTCGATCATCGCTTCCAGCTGAAACTCGGCTTCAGCGGTCAGGTTGACGGTCAGTTCCTTTTCCTTGTACTCGTAGCTGCCCTTGCCTTTCAGGTCATAACGACGATCGAGATCCTTCGCGGCGTTCTCGACCGCGTTGGTGAGCTCGTGTTTGTCCAGTTCGGATACCACGTCGAACGACGGCATGTAATCTCTCCAATAAAAAGGCGCGCTCGTTCAGGACGTGGCGCGCTTGGCTTGCGGTTAAAATCGGGCTCATTATAACGGGTCTTTTCCCACCGACACCGCGAGCCTTGCATGCATGTACCTTACCGAGTGAAAAACTGATGTCCACCCCTTGGCACATCCTCGGCGCCGGAAGTCTCGGCACGCTCTGGGCCACGCGTCTGGCCCGGGCCGGATTGCCGGTCCGGTTGATCCTGCGCGACGTCGACCGTCTGCATGACTATGCAACGGCGGGCGGCCTCACCCTCGTCGAACAAGGCGTGGCCAGCCGTTACACGATCCCCGGCGAAACGCCGGACAGTCCCGGGCCGATTCGCCGCCTGCTGGTGGCCTGCAAGGCCTACGACGCCGAAGCAGCCGTGGCCGCACTTGCCCATCGTCTGGCGCCGGACGCCGAACTGATTCTTTTGCAGAACGGCCTCGGCAGCCAGGAAGCGGTCGCCGCGCGTGTCCCGCAAGCCCGCTGCATCAGCGCCTCCAGCACCGAGGGCGCGTTTCGCGATGGCGACTGGCGCGTGGTGTTTGCCGGTCATGGTTACACCTGGCTCGGCGACGCCGGTCATCCCGTGGCCCCCATCTGGCTGGACGATCTTGAGGCAGCGAAAATCCCCCATGAATGGAGCGCCGATATCCTCACCCGCCTGTGGCGAAAACTGGCGCTCAACTGTGCGATCAATCCGCTGACGGTGCTGCACAATTGCCGCAACGGTGACCTCCAGCAACATCACTGCGAAGTCGCGACGCTGTGCGGCGAACTGACCGAACTGCTCGAATGCTGCGGGCAACCGGCAGCGGCGGACAACCTGCAACAGGAAGTTGAACGGGTGATCCAGGCCACGGCGGCGAACTTCTCGTCGATGTATCAGGATGTGGCCAATAAACGCCGCACCGAAATCAGCTATCTGCTCGGGCATGCCTGCAAGGTAGCCGAGCGTCATCAGTTGAACCTGCCGCATTTGAAGCAATTGCAGCAGCGCCTGAGCGCCCATCTGAACAGTCTCGGATTGCCCGTCGACTGAGCAGCGGCTACGCTGGCCACTTGTTCCTTTTCTGCGATAAACCTGATGCCATTGCGCCAGCGTCTTGAAAACCTGCCGGTCGGCCAGAAACTGCTGGCTGCCCTGCTGGTGCTGTTGACCACCGTGCTGCTGGTCGCCAACCTGACCTTTATCAGCGCCGCCTATTACATCTCCCAGGAAAGCATGGCGCCTCAGGCGTTGCAGACCATCGGCCGGCTGGTATCCAACCCGAGCCTGGTGGCCGAAGCCTTGCAGTCGCCGCAAAGCGCCGAGCGGCTGCTCAAGGAACTCGACAGCTATTCCCCGCTGCGCGCCGCCGCTTTATACGACGGCAAAGGCGAACGTCTGGCGCAGTTGCAACACGGCGACAAACTCAAATTGCCAGAGCGCTATCGACACATCGAAGCCTGGCAACTGACCGAATTTCGCAGCAATCAACTCATCACCCTGCCCCGCCCCGGCACTGCACCAGGCCACCTGCTTTTAGTGGCCAGCAGCGAACTGCCAGTAGCGTTCTATACCGGCACACTCACGGCCAGTCTGGGGATCCTGATTTTCAGTGTGCTGCTGTGGCTGGTCATCGCGCGGCAGATCAAGCGCCTGATTACCCGGCCGATCCATCAACTCGAAGAACTGTCCCGCCAGGTGACCCGCGAAGAGAATTACGCCCTGCGCGCCTCACGGGGCAACCGTGACGAAATCGGCAGTCTGGCCGAGGCGTTCAACACCATGCTCTCGCGCATCGAGGCCCGGGAGCAGCAACTCAAACGCGCCCGTGACGATTCCCAGGCAGCCTACGATCAGGCCCAGGGTCTGGCCGAAGAAACCCGCCACACCAACCGCAAGCTGGAACTGGAAGTCCAGGTGCGCAGCAAGATCGAGAAGAAGCTCACCGGTTTCCAGAACTACCTCAACAGCATCATCGACTCCATGCCCTCGGCGCTGATCGCACTTGACGAACAGCTCTACGTCACGCAATGGAACCAGGAAGCCAGCGCCCTCTCCGGTACACGGCTGGACGAAGCGCTGAATCAGCCGATCTTCCTCGCCTTCGCGCCGCTCAAGCCGTTCCTGCCGCAACTCAAGCAGACCGTCGAGCAACACACGGTGGCGAAAATCGAGCGGGTGACATGGTTCAAGGACGACGAGCCCAAACACTACGCCCTCACCTTCTACCCGTTGATGGGCGGTGCCGGACGCGGCGTGGTGATCCGGATCGACGACATCACCCAGCGCCTGTCGCTGGAAGAAATGATGGTGCAGTCGGAGAAAATGCTGTCGGTCGGTGGCCTCGCCGCCGGCATGGCCCACGAGATCAACAACCCGTTGGGGGCGATCCTGCACAACGTGCAGAACATTCGCCGACGTCTGTCGCCAGACCTGCCGAAAAACCTCGAACAGGCCGAGCAACTGGGCATCGAGCTGGACGCAGTCAACCGCTACCTGCAAGGCCGGGAAGTCCCGCAATTGCTGGATGGCATCCAGCAGGCCGGCGCCCGGGCGGCAAAAATCGTCACCCACATGCTCAGCTTCAGTCGTCGCAGCAACCGCCAGATGGCGCCGTGCGATTTGCCGGCATTGATCGATCAAGCGGTGGAAATCGCCGGTAACGACTTCGATCTGGCCATCGGCTTCGACTTCAAGGGTCAGGCGATCATTCGCCAGTTCGACCCGGCGCTGGGCCCTGTGCCCGGCACCGCCAACGAACTTGAGCAGGTGCTGCTCAATCTGCTGAAAAACGCCGCGCAGGCAATTCACCAACGTGAAGATGACAGCGAGCCGGGGCGGATCACTCTGCGCACCCGGCTCAATCCACCCTGGGCCGAGATCCAGGTCGAGGACAACGGCATCGGCATGAGCGAGAACGTGCGCAAGCGCACCTTCGAGCCGTTCTTCACCACCAAGGAAATCGGCCAGGGCACGGGACTCGGTTTGTCAGTGTCGTACTTCATCATCACCAACAACCACAAAGGGCAGATGGAAGTGCAGTCAGCGCCGGGGCAAGGTACCTGCTTCACCCTGCGTCTGCCACTGGCACAACCGGCGCCCATCGCCGCCGAAACCAATCAACTACCGAGGTAAACCATGGGCTTTCGCTTGTCGAAGATCTACACCCGCACCGGCGACAAGGGCGAAACCGGACTTGGCGACGGCCGCCGCGTGCCCAAGGATCACCCGCGCATCGAGGCCATTGGCGAGGTCGATACGCTGAACAGTCAGGTCGGCGTGCTGCTGGCCGGATTGCTCGCTGAACGCGAAACCTGTCCTGGGCTGAATGAGTTGATCGACGTGTTGGCGCCCTGCCAGCACCGACTGTTCGATCTCGGTGGCGAGTTGGCGATGCCGGAATATCAGGCGCTGAACACAGCGGAAATCGAACGGCTGGAAGCGGCCATTGACGTGTGGAACGAGGAATTGGGGCCGCTGGAGAACTTCATTCTGCCGGGTGGTTCAATGCTGATTGCCCAAGCGCATGTCTGCCGTAGCCTGGCGCGCAGTGCCGAACGTCGTTGCCAGCATTTGAATGCGATCGAACCGTTGGCCGGGGTTGGCCTGGCGTACATCAATCGCTTGTCGGATCTGTTGTTTGTCGCGGCGAGGTTGATTGCGCGGCGCCAGGGCATTGCCGAGATTCTGTGGCAACCGGCGGCGAAACCTTCAGATCAGTAGCGACTGTCAGGACGCCTTCGTTGGAACGCCGCCCGGAGCAAGCCCGCTCCCACAGGGAAATGTATTCCTACAGTTGGAATGCAATCAAATGTGGGAGCGGGCTTGCCCGCGAAGGGGACATCAGCCTCAGTAAAGAATCAAACCTCAGGCCAGAACGCCCGAATCCCCGCTACACCTTGAGCCCCGGCATCCCACGCTTTTTCGCGCTCCGCCGGGCCGACACCGCCCAATAGAAATACCGGTTTGCTGAAGCCTTCGATCAGCGTCGAAGCCTGCTCCCAGCCTAACGGCTGGGCATCCGGGTGAGTCAGGGTCGGCTGCACCGGCGACAGGGTGACGAAATCCACGCCCATCTGCTCGGCCAGCGCCAGTTCTTCAGCGTTGTGGCAGGACGCCGCCAACCAGCGCTCCGCCGGCAGCGGCCGCCCCGCAGCCGCGTACTTGCGCAGTTGCGCCGAGGTGATGTGCCAGCCGGCGGCCGGGAAATCGCCCAGCCACTCGAACGGGCCTTTGATCATCAACTGCGCCTTGCCGGCACAGAGGCCGACCGCATCTACCGCCAGATCGCGGTACTTCGGGTCATAACCATTGGGCGCACGCAACTGGATCAGCTTGATCCCACCGGCGATCGCCTTCTGGATACCGCGCAGCAAGGCCGGGGTTTCCAGATCTTCCGGGGTGATCAGGTATTCGGCAGGCAGACGCGCCGCCGCGACGATCGGCTGGTTCGCCGCCGGAAATTCGTAATCCGTCAGCTCCTTGGCCGAAACCCAGGCCAATGGCTGGCCTTCGGCGCCATGGGGTTCGCCGGTGAAGCTCGAGACTTCCCAGACATCCAGCAACACCTGCTTGTCCGGATAATCGTGGCGCACCTTGATCAGCGGCCGCGCGGCGCCGACGACGATGCCCAGTTCTTCGTGCAGCTCACGGGCCAGCGCGGTTTGCACCGACTCGTCGGCTTCGACCTTGCCACCGGGAAATTCCCAGAGGCCGCCCTGATGCTGGGTATCGGCACGCCGGGCGATCAGAATCTTGCCGCTGTCGTCACGAATGACGGCGGCGGCGACGTGTACACGTTTCACGACTGCAATTCCTCCAGTCCAGCCTTTTGCCAGGCCTTGAAGGCCGGCCATTGGTAGACGGTTTCAACATAGGCTTCATCTTCGGCGGGCAGCTTTACCTGATAGGTACGCAGGCGCACGGCAATCGGTGCAAAGAACGCATCGGCCAGCGACACCCGACCAAACAGGTAAGGTCCTGGCTCAGTCGCAACGGCGCGGCATTCGGCCCATAGCGCGAGCATGCGCTCGATGTCGACCTTCACCTCAGGCGGCACCGGATTGAGTGGCGCATCGTGGCTCAGGTTGAACGGCATGTGATTGCGCATCGCGAAGAAGCCGCTGTGCATCTGCGCGCAGGCGGAGCGGGCCTGGGCACGGGCGGCGATATCGGTCGGCCAGAGTTGTTCGGAAGGAAACTGTTCGGCCAGGTATTCGGCAATCGCCAGAGAATCGGCGATGGTGCCACGGGCAGTTTTCAGCAGCGGCACCTTGGCGGTCGGCGAGTGCGCCAGCAGCCGCTCACGAGTGTCGGGCTTGCCGAGTTTGACCAGTTCTTCGGTGTAGGGCGCGCCGGTCAGTTCAAGCGCCAGCGCCGCGCGCAGGGACCAGGAGGAAAGCAGTTTGTCGCCAATGATCAGGTGAAGGCTCATGTTCGGGTCCTTTCATGGGACAGAAGAAAAGGAGGTCCGCAGACCTCCCTCTTCGGCAGGGATCAGGTGCGGTATTCGGCGTTGATCTTCACGTACTCGTGGGACAGGTCGGTGGTCCAGATGGTTTCGCTGCAATCGCCGCGACCCAGCTCGATCCGGATGGTGATTTCTTCCTGCTGCATCACCGCCGAGCCCTGGGCTTCGGTGTAGGTCGCGGCGCGGGCGCCACGGCTGGCGATGCACACGTCACCGAGGAACACGTCGATCTTGCTCACGTCCAGATCCGGCACGCCGGCACGGCCAACGGCGGCGAGAATGCGGCCCCAGTTCGGGTCGGACGCAAACAGTGCCGTCTTGATCAGCGGCGAGTGGGCCACGGTGTAGCCGACATCCAGGCATTCCTGGTGATTGCCGCCGCCGTTGACTTCAACGGTCACGAACTTGGTCGCGCCTTCGCCATCACGCACGATGGCCTGGGCCACATCCATGCACACTTCGAACACGGCCTGTTTCAGCTTGGCGAACAGCTCGCCTTCGGCACGGGTGATTTCCGGCAGCGCAGCCTTGCCGGTGGCGATCAGCATGCAGCAGTCGTTGGTCGAAGTGTCGCCGTCGATGGTGATGCGGTTGAACGACTTGTTGGCGCCGTCCAGCATCAGGTTTTGCAGCACGTCGCGGGAGACTTTGGCGTCGGTGGCGATGTAGCCGAGCATGGTCGCCATGTTCGGACGGATCATCCCCGCGCCTTTGCTGATGCCGGTGACGGTGATGGTCACGCCGTCATGCTGGAACTGGCGGCTGGCGCCTTTGGGCAGCGTGTCGGTGGTCATGATGCCAGTGGCGGCAGCTTCCCAGTTGTTTTCCGACAGATCGTCCAGCGCGGCCTGCAAGGCGCCCTCGATCTTCTCGACCGGCAGCGGCTCGCCGATCACGCCGGTGGAGTACGGCAGGATCTGGCTGGCATCCACACCGGTCAGTTCAGCCAGTTTGGCGGTGGTTCGCTCGGCGGCTGCCAGGCCCGGTTCGCCGGTGCCGGCGTTGGCATTGCCGGTGTTGGTCAACAGGTAGCGCACCGGGTTCTGCACGCGCTTCTTGGCCAGGATCACCGGCGCTGCGCAGAAAGCGTTCAACGTAAACACGCCCGCCACGGTGGAACCTTCGGCGCAACGCATCACGACGACATCCTTGCGCCCCGGGCGCTTGATGCCGGCCGAAGCGATACCGAGTTCAAAACCGGCAACCGGGTGCAACGTTGGCAAAGGACCAAGACCAACAGCCATGAATGCGCTCCTTACTCAATGATGTCAGCACCGCCAAGCGTAGTGGCGGTGGTGTAAATGGCAAAACGCCGCGACGGCTGGTGCCGGTCGCGGCGCGGGTATTTCAGCGATTGAAACGGGGTTTACTGGATCTGCCCGTGGCAATGCTTGAATTTCTTGCCCGAACCGCAGTAGCACAGTTCGTTGCGGCCCAGCTTCTGCTCGTTGCGAACCGGGGCGGCGGCGAGGGCCACATCGACCTCTTCACCGACCAGTTCCGGTTGCGCTTCCAGGCCAGGAGCCTCGGCGTGTTCGAACTGCATGCGGGCGGCCAGTGCTTCGGCTTCCTGACGCAGGCGTTGTTCTTCTTCGGCCGGATCTTCGCGGCGAACCTGAACGTGGGACAGCACGCGGATCGAGTCGCGCTTGATCGAATCCAGCAGCTCGGAGAACAGCGTGAAGGACTCGCGCTTGTATTCCTGCTTCGGGTTCTTCTGCGCATAACCACGCAAGTGGATGCCGTGACGCAGGTGATCCATGGTCGACAGGTGGTCTTTCCACAGGTCGTCCAGTACGCGCAGCACGATCTGCTTCTCGAACGAGCGCAGGGCTTCGGCACCCGCCTGGTCTTCTTTTTCGTTGTAGGCGGCGATCAGCTCGTTCATCAGCTTCTCGCGCAGGGTTTCTTCGTACAGGTGATCGTCTTCGTCGAGCCATTGCTGGATCGGCAGCTTCACGCCGAAGTCGCTGGCGATCGACGCTTCCAGACCCGCCACGTCCCACTGCTCTGGCAGCGATTGCGGCGGAATGTGCGCGCTGACGGTAGCGTTCAGGACATCCTGACGGAAATCAGCGATGGTTTCGCCGATGTTGTCCGCAGCCAGCAACGTGTTGCGCATGTGATAGATCACTTTACGCTGCTCGTTGTTGACGTCGTCGAACTCGAGCAGTTGCTTGCGGATGTCGAAGTTGCGGCCTTCAACCTTGCGCTGCGCCTTCTCGATGGCGTTGGTCACCATGCGGTGCTCGATCGCTTCACCGGATTGCATGCCCAGGGCCTTCATGAAGTTCTTCACCCGGTCAGAGGCGAAGATGCGCATCAGGCTGTCTTCCAGCGACAGGTAGAAGCGGCTGGAACCGGCGTCACCCTGACGGCCGGCACGGCCACGCAGCTGGTTGTCGATACGACGGGATTCGTGACGCTCGGACGCGATCACCTGCAGACCGCCGGACTCCAGCACTTGCTGGTGACGCTTCTGCCAGTCTGCCTTGATCTGGGCAATCTGCTCAGGGGTGGGGTTTTCCAGCGACGCGACTTCAACTTCCCAGTTGCCGCCCAACAGGATGTCGGTACCACGACCGGCCATGTTGGTAGCGATGGTCAGTGCGCCCGGACGACCGGCCTGCGCAATGATTTCAGCTTCTTTTTCGTGGAACTTGGCGTTCAGGACCTTGTGTTCGATGCCTTCCTTCACGAGCAGTGCGGACATGTGCTCGGAGGTTTCGATGGTCGCAGTACCCACCAGCACCGGACGGCCGGCAGCCATGCTTTCCTTGATGTCATTGACGATCGCCGCGTATTTCTCTTCGGCGGTCAGGAACACCAGGTCGTTGTAGTCCTTACGGGCCAGTGGCTTGTTGGTCGGGATCACGACGACCTGCAGACCATAGATCTGATGGAATTCGAACGCTTCGGTGTCGGCTGTACCGGTCATGCCGGCCAGTTTTTCGTACAGGCGGAAGTAGTTCTGGAACGTGGTCGATGCCAGGGTCTGGCTCTCGGCCTGAATGTTCAGGTTTTCCTTGGCTTCGATGGCCTGGTGCAGGCCTTCGGACAAACGACGGCCGGGCATGGTACGGCCGGTGTGTTCGTCGACCAGTACGACCTGACCGTCCTGCACGATGTATTCGACGTTGCGGTGGAACAGCTTGTGCGCACGCAGACCGGCGTAAACGTGAGTCAGCAGGCTCAGGTTATGCGCCGAGTACAGGCTCTCGCCCTCGGCCAGCAGGCCGATGCTGGTCAGTTGGTCTTCGATGAACTGGTGACCGGCTTCGTTGAGTTCGACCTGACGGGTCTTTTCGTCGACGGTGTAATGGCCTTCCTGGGTGACTTCGCCTTCGACTTCTTCGACGTGCAGCTTGAGTTTCGGGATCAGCTTGTTGATCTCGATGTACAGCTTGGAGCTGTCCTCGGCCTGACCGGAAATGATCAGCGGGGTACGCGCTTCGTCGATGAGGATGGAGTCGACTTCGTCGATCACGGCAAAGTTGAGTTCGCGCTGGAATTTCTCTTCCATGCTGAACGCCATGTTGTCGCGCAGGTAGTCGAACCCGAATTCGTTGTTGGTGCCGTAGGTGATATCGGCAGCGTAGGCGGCGCGCTTCTCTTCCGGCGGCTGGAACGGCGTCACGATGCCGACGCTCAGACCGAGGAATTCATACAGCGGACGCATCCAGTTGGCGTCGCGGCGGGCCAGGTAATCGTTCACGGTCACAACGTGCACGCCCTTGCCGGACAGCGCGTTGAGGTAAACGCCCAGGGTACCCACCAGGGTCTTGCCTTCACCGGTGCGCATTTCGGCAATCTTGCCTTCGTGCAGGGTCATGCCGCCGATCAGCTGGACGTCGAAGTGGCGCATGCCCATGACACGCTTGCCGGCTTCGCGGGCGACCGCAAAGGCTTCCGGCAACAGCTTGTCGAGGGTCTCCCCCTTGGCAATGCGGTCCTTGAACTCTGCGGTCTTGGCGCGCAGTTGATCGTCCGAGAGGGCGACCATCTTCTCTTCGAAGGCATTGACGAGCTGCACCGTCTTGAGCATGCGCTTGACTTCACGCTCGTTCTTGCTTCCAAAAAGTTTCTTTAACAAAGGCGCAAACATATCGGCAGGATCTTCCACACTAAAGGGATGGAGGGCGGCCCCGTGAGTCGCCCGTGCAGCCCTCATGGCCGCATGCGAACGAGCATTCTACCCGGAAACGGTGGTGAGGAAAGTGGGGATATTCCACGATGCTGGCACTGCGCTTTGACGGGGCTCACTTAAAATAGGGGCGTTTTGCTCAACTTCAAGCCGTACAGCGAAGAAGTTAGTCGTTGATTTAATGGGCAAAGCAGTGACAAAAGCAATGGGCGAGTGAAATGGGTGCCATCTGCTACCATGGCGCCTCTGCAACTTCAGGTCCTAGATCATGGCATTTCGCCCTCTCACAGCCAGAGCGCCCGCCGTTCTGCTACGCGAAGCCAGGCCGTTGAAAGCCATCCTCGGTCATGCCCAACGTCTGGCCCATCTGCAACGCCTGCTCGAAAGCCAGCTGCAACCCGCCGCCCGTGAACACTGCCACGTGGCCAAGTGGCGCGAAGGCGAGCTGTTGCTGATTGTCACCGACGGCCATTGGGCCACGCGTCTGCGCTATCAGCAGAAACGTCTGCAACGACAACTGCAGATGTTCGACGAGTTCGCCAATCTGACGCGGATCAAGTTCGCCGTGCGGCCACCGACCCTCCAGCGCGAGACGAGCGGATCCACGATCGATCTGTCGACGGATGCGGCGGCGACCATCCAGGCCACCGCCGAAGGGATCAGCGATCCAAATCTGCGAGCGGCCCTGGAACGACTGGCCGCCCACGCCAAACCCAAAACCTGAGCCTTATTGATCAGCGGCGCTTGCTGCCACCCAGCAATGACCCCATCAGACCGCGCACCAACTGTTTGCCCAGCGAATTCGCCGCCTGACGCATCGCCGATTTGAGCGCCTGCCCCGCCGCCGTGCCGAGGAACTCTCCGGCCCTGTCTGCCAGACTTGGCTCCTCAACCGCCGGTTTACCCGGCGCCGCTTCAGCCTCCGGTGCCAGCCCCTTGCGGCCCATCAGAATTTCATAGGCCGACTCGCGGTCGATCGGTTTGTCGTACCGCCCCTTGAACGGCGAACCGGCGATCAGCACCGTGCGTTCCGTCTCGGTCAACGGCCCGATCCGCGATTGCGGCGGTGCTACCAGCACGCGCTGAACCATTTCCGGCGTGCCCTTTTCCTGCAATGTGCCAACCAACGCTTCGCCAATCCCGAGCTCGGTGAGCACCGACAACGTGTCGAACGCCGGATTCGGCCGGAAACCGTCCGCCACCGCCCGCAGGGATTTCTGTTCCTTGGCGGTGAACGCGCGCAGGCCGTGCTGGATCCGCAGCCCCAGCTGCGCCAGCACATCATCCGGCAGGTCACCCGGCGACTGGGTGACGAAATACACGCCGACGCCCTTGGAGCGGATCAAACGCACCACTTGCTCCAGCCGTTCCTGCAAAGCCTTCGGCGTATCGCCGAACAACAAATGCGCCTCATCGAAAAACAGCGCCAGGAGCGGCTTGTCGGCATCGCCCCGTTCCGGCAGTTGCTCGAACAGCTCGGCCAGCAGCCACAGCAGGAAGGTCGCGTAGACCTTCGGCGCCTCATGCACCAGACGACTGGCATCCAGCAAATGAATCCGCCCGCGACCATCGGCGGCCGGGTGCAGAATGTCTTCCAGTTGCAGCGCCGGCTCGCCGAACAACGCTTCGGCGCCCTGCTGTTCCAGCGTCGCCAGACGCCGCAACAGCGCCTGACTGGAGCCGGTGGTGAACAGCGCGGCGTCATCGCCCAGCAGCTGCGGATTTTCCTTGAGGTGGTTGAGCAGCGCTTTCAGGTCTTTGAGATCGAGCAGCAATAACCCTTCGCGATCGGCCACTTTGAACGCCGCGTACAACGCCGATTGCTGGCTGTCGGTCAGTTCCAGCAAGGCCCCGATCAATAGAGGGCCCATTTCACTCAGCGTGGTGCGTAACGGATGACCGGACTGACCGTGGATGTCCCACAAGGTCACGGGATACGCCTGAGGCGTGTGCTTGAGCCACGGCATGCCGGCGATGCGCTCGGCGATCTTGCCCTGGGGATTGCCGGCGGCACCGAGACCACACAGGTCGCCCTTGACGTCGGCGGCGAAAACCGCGACCCCAGCGTCGCTGAACGCCTCGGCCAGACGCTGCAAAGTAACGGTCTTGCCGGTACCGGTGGCCCCGGCTACCAGTCCATGACGGTTGGCCAGGCGCATCGCCTGAGCGATCGGTTGCCCGGCGAGATCGGCGCCGATTACGAGTTGCAAGGAGTCAGGCATTTGGTCACCCAATGATTAATCTTTGTCGAGCATGGCCGATAGAGAGAGTGAGAGACCCGATCAAAAGTCCGGTCTGAGATTTCCCTAAGGAGAGAAGGAAATATCAGTGCGCTTTCACCCCTGCCCATTCTGCGCGCGTTTATAAAAGCACGCCTTGGACATTAAGACCTTAGCGGAACCCCAAGCCATGAACAAAAATCTGCGTTTCAGCCATAAAATCTTGCTTGCCGCGGCCCTCATTGTCATTGCCGCCTTCGCTTCGTTCACGCTGTACAACGACTGGTTGCAGCGCAATGCGATCCGCGAAGACCTGGACAATTACCTCAACGAGATGGGCGAGGTTACAGCCGACAACATCCAGACCTGGCTGAGCGGCCGCATCCTGCTGATCGAGAACGCTGCCCAGAACATTGCCATCAACCCCGAGCCGTCCGCCGTCGCCAGCCTGCTGGAACAGAAAGCCCTGACGTCGACCTTCATGGCCTCCTACCTCGGCGATGCCACCGGGCACTTCACCATCCGCCCGGATGCGAAGATGCCGGACGGTTTCGATCCACGCGTTCGCCCCTGGTATAAAGGCGCGGAAAGCAGCAGCACGTCGACCCTGACCGAACCGTACATCGACGCGGCCACCGGCCAGACCATCATTTCCATCGCCACCGCCGCGAAAAAGGCCGGCCAAAGCGTGGGCGTGGTGGGCGGCGACCTGAGCCTGCAGACCCTGATCAACACCCTCAGCGCCCGGGACTTCTCCGGCATGGGTTACGCGTTCCTGGTCAGCGCCGACGGCAAGATTCTGGTGCACCCGGACAAGGCCCTGGTGATGAAGTCACTGAAGGAAGCCTATCCGCAGGACACCCCGCGCATCAGCAGCGACTTCACTGAAATCACCGTCGACGGCAAGACCCGCATCGTCAACTTCACCCCGATCAAGGGCCTGCCATCGGTGAACTGGTACATCGGCCTGTCGGTGGACAAAGACAAAGCCTTCTCGATGCTCAGCGAATTCCGCACCTCGGCCGTGATTGCCACCGTAATTGCAGTGGCGATTATCATCGCCCTGCTCGGCATGCTGATCCGTTTCCTGATCCAGCCGCTGCACGTGATGACCCGCGCCATGGAGGACATCGCCGACGGCGAAGGCGACCTGACCAAGCGCCTGACCATCCAGAACCAGGATGAATTCGGCGTACTCGGCACCGCGTTCAACCGTTTCGTCGAGCGTATCCACGGCTCCATCCGCGAAGTGTCGTCGGCCACCGGCCAGGTCAACGAAGTCGCCCTGCGCGTGGTCGCGGCCTCGAACTCGTCGATGTACAACTCCGACCAGCAAGCCTCGCGCACCAACAGCGTGGCCGCGGCAATCAACCAGCTCGGCGCCGCCGCCCAGGAAATCGCCCGCAACGCAGCCCAGGCCTCGACCCAGGCCAGCGACGCCCGCAACCTGGCCGAAGACGGTCAGCAAGTGGTGGATCGCAGCATCAAGGCGATGAATCAGCTGTCGAGCATGCTCAGCGCATCGAGCAGCAATATCGAATCGCTGAACAGCAAGACCGTGAACATCGGCCAGATCCTGGAAGTGATCACCAGCATCTCCCAGCAGACCAACCTGTTGGCGCTCAACGCCGCCATCGAGGCAGCGCGGGCCGGTGAAGCCGGGCGCGGTTTTGCGGTGGTGGCGGACGAGGTGCGCAACCTCGCCCACCGCACCCAGGAATCGGCGCAACAGGTGCAGACCATGATCGAGGAGTTGCAAGTCGGCGCCCGCGAATCCGTCAGCACCATGAGCGACAGCCAGCGCCACAGCCAGGACAGCGTGGACATCGCCAACCTTGCCGGCGAGCGCTTGAACAGCGTGACCCAGCGCATCGGTGAAATCGACGGGATGAACCAGTCGGTGGCGACCGCGACCGAGGAACAGACTGCCGTGGTTGAATCGATCAACGTGGATATCACCGAGATCAATACGCTGAACCAGGAAGGTGTCGAGAACCTGCAGGCGACGTTGCGTGCTTGCTCGGATCTGGAGCAGCAGGCTTCGCGACTGAAGCAGTTGGTGGGTAGTTTCCGTATTTAAAGCCGTTCTGTCGGTCGTCTTCATCGGTTCGTTGCCATCTGACGAAGACGACCAACAACCCTCCGCAACCGGCCTTGCGCCTCACCGCGAAACCCCGACCGAACATCTATTCTTGATAAGGGTCAACCAAGGGAGATCAACGCGGAGGGCCGTTCACCGTGCATATCGCCGACATCACCATGTTCTACGCCCCGGCCAGCGGCGGCGTGCGCACCTATCTGGATGCCAAGCACCGTCGGTTGGCGGTCAAACCCGGCATCCGCCACAGCCTGCTGATTCCCGGCGCGCATTTCGGCGAACGTGACGGCGTCTACACGGTGCCTGCCCCCGCCCTGCCTTTCGGCAAGGGCTATCGCTTCCCCGTGCGCCTGGCCCCCTGGCGCAAGGTGCTGCAGGATCTGCAGCCGGATCTGATCGAAGTCGGCGATCCGTACCTCACCGCCTGGGCCGCGCTCGATGCACGTCGACAACTCGATGTGCCGGTGATCGGTTTCTACCATTCCGACCTGCCGCTGTTGGTGGGAAACCGCATGGGCCATTGGGTCACGCCGAATGTCGACGCCTATGTGCGCAAGTTGTACGGCAATTTCGACCGGGTGCTGGCGCCCAGCCAGGTGATGGCCGACAAGCTCAGCGGGCTGGGTGTGCGCAACGTCTACGTGCAACCGCTGGGCGTTGACCTGCACACCTTCCACCCTGATGCCCGCGATACCGGGTTGCGCAGCGAACTGGGGATAGCCGAGGACACGCGCCTGTTGATCTTTGCCGGTCGCGGTTCCAAGGAAAAAAATCTGCCGGTGCTGCTCGATTGCATGAAACGCCTGGGCCCGCGCTATCACCTGTTGCTGGTCGGCTCGTCGATGCCGGCGTCCGTCCCGGACAACGTCAGCGTGATCGACCGGTTCTGCCCGGCCGCACAGGTCGCGCGACTGATGGCCAGTGCCGACGCTTTGCTCCACGCCGGCGATCAGGAAACCTTCGGCCTGGTGATTCTGGAAGCCATGGCCTGCGGCATTCCGGTGGTGGCGGTGGCGGCCGGGGCATTCGAGGAAATCGTCAGCGAATCCTGCGGCCTGCTCTGCGCGCCGAACAATGCGCAAGCCATGGCCAATGCCGTGCGCGAACTGTTCAGTCGCGGGACTGGCGTACTCGGTCAACAGGCGCGCCAACACGTCGAACGACATTACGCCTGGGACACGGTGGTCGATAGCCTGTTGGGCCATTACCACGCCGTGCTCGGCGATTCGGCTCCGTGGGTGGCCAATGGCTGAATCTCGCGAGCGCCCGGCGCTGATGCTGGTGCTGCATGACGTGGCGCCCTCCACGTGGGCTGATTATCGGGGGTTCGTCGAAGCCGTTGACCGGCTGGGCAATGTTCCGATCACGTGGCTGGTGGTCCCGGACTTCCATCGACACGATGCACTTGAAGCCGATCCGGCGTTTTGTCGGATGCTCGACGAGCGGGTCGCTCGCGGCGATGAACTGGCCCTGCACGGCCACTTTCATGAAGACACCGAGCCTGGCCCGCACACGGCGCGCGACTGGTTCATGCGCCGGATCTACACTCATGAAGGCGAGTTCTATCAGTTGTCCCGTGAAGCCGCCCTCGCCCGCCTGCTCCCGGGCATCGATCTGTTTCGACGCCACGGCTGGCCACTGCACGGTTTCGTGGCCCCGGCCTGGTTGATGAGCACCGGCACCCGCCAGGCACTGCGCGAATTGCCGCTGCGCTACACCAGCGATCCGCAGCATCTTTATCACTTGCCGGATTTCTCCGCGGTCGAGGCCCCCGGACTGGTGTGGAGCGCGCGCAGTGCCTGGCGTCGCGGGGTGTCGAAGATCATCAGCGAACAGCGTGAGCAGCGCTGGCGTCAGGCGCCGGTGATTCGTCTAGGCTTGCACCCGGTGGACATGCGCCACCGGTTTTCCCGGGATTACTGGTGGCGCACCCTTGAACGACTGCTGGCGGAGGGACGCGTGCCCATGACCAAAATCGACTGGCTGACGCGCCAGCGCACTCAAGCCGAGCGTGCCGCTTGAGCCGCGGCATTCTTTTGCTGATCGGCCTGCTGGTGGCCGTGGCGGTTCCCGTCCTGCTCGGGGGCGGCGAAACCTGGGAGCGCCTGCAGGCATTTCCACTGCGTTGGCTGTTGATCATGTTCGCCATGGTTCTGTTGTGCTGGGGCATCAACACCTTTCGCCTGCGGCTGCTGCTCGGCGATCAGCGTGACCGGGTCACGCCCGTCAAAAGTCTCGGGGTGGTGATGGCTGCCGAATTCGCCTGGTGCGCCACGCCCGGCGGCAGCGGGGGGCCGTTGACAATCATGGCGCTGCTGGCGCGCAGCGGCGTTCGTCCGGCCCGGGGCAGCGCCGTGTTTGCGATGGATCAATTGAGCGATCTGCTGTTCTTTCTCTGCGCCCTGAGCGGGATTCTGATCTACGCGCTGTTCCAGCATCTCAGCGACCGCATGGAGTGGCTGTTGATCGTCAGTGCCCTGTCGTTGACCGGCGGCCTGTTCAGTTGCGTGCTGGTCGCGCGCTATCACCGTCGATTGATCCGCCTGAGCGGGCGCCTGCTGGCGGGGATGAACGTCGAACCACGTACCCGACGGCGCTGGGCGCGGCAGTTGCTGCACTTTCTGGCGGCTTTCACCGATGCGCTGAAATTGCCCTGGCAGACATTGATCAAGGTGTTCGTCCTGACCTGCGTGCATTGGTCGTTGCGATACAGCGTGCTTTATCTGGCGTTGCGCGGTCTGGGGGCGGATGTGCAATGGGCCTGGACCTTTCTGATCCAGATGCTTTCGCTGGGTGCGGGGCAATTCAGCCTGTTGCCGGGCGGTGCCGGTGCGGCGGAGTTGACCTCGGCGGCACTGCTGGCGCCGATGGTCGGCAAATCGACCGCCGCGGCGGCGATCCTGATCTGGCGGGTGGTGACGTATTACTTCTATCTGCTGGTCGGTGGCCCGGTGTTTCTATTGATGCTGGGACGGCCGTTGCTGAAAAAGCTGCTGAGCGTCAGACAGGCTTCTTGAGGTCATCCTCTTCGTCCTTGAGTTGTTCCCACAGTTCGGCAGCGCCGGGAAACTCCGTGCCGTCCTCCGGGCTCAGGTCATCCGGGTCATAGCGGCTCAGGCAGCCCTCACCCAGGGTGGCGGGGGCCTTGGAAGTGGCTTTGTCCAGTGGATCGCTCATCGGTCATTCCTCACGGTCCATGGATCGCTCCCGCGCTCTGCGCGGGAGCGAACCTGAATCAGAACACCACGGTCTTGTTGCCGTGCACCAGCACGCGGTCTTCCAGGTGATAACGCAGGCCACGGGCCAGCACCATCTTCTCGACGTCACGACCGAAACGCACCATGTCTTCGATGCTGTCGCTGTGGCTCACGCGCACCACGTCCTGTTCGATGATCGGGCCGGCGTCCAGCTCTTCGGTCACGTAGTGGCAGGTCGCACCAATCAGTTTCACACCGCGCAGGGAGGCCTGGTGGTACGGCTTGGCACCGACGAACGACGGCAGGAAGCTGTGGTGAATGTTGATGACCTTGTGCGCGTATTCGCGGCACATGTCCGGCGGCAGGATCTGCATGTAGCGCGCCAGCACCACCACTTCGGCATCGTGCTGCTTGACCAGACGCGACACCTCGTCGAAGGCCGGTTGCTTGTCCTGCGGATTGACCGGCACGTGGTAATAAGGAATGCCGTGCCACTCGACCATGCTGCGCAGGTCGTCGTGGTTGGAGATCACGCAGGAGATCTCGCAATCCAGCTCGTCGCTGTGCCAGCGGTGCAGCAGGTCAGCCAGGCAATGGGATTCGCGGCTGGCCATCAGCACCACGCGTTTTTTCTGCTCGGTGTCGGTGATGCGCCAGTCCATCGAGAACTCTTCGGCGATCGGTGCAAACTTCTCGCGCAACACCTCGATACCGAAAGGCAGGGAATCGGCACGTATTTCGTGACGCATGAAGAACCAGCCGACCTGGTTATCCGAGTGGTGGCTCGCTTCGGTGATCCAGCCATTGTGGGCCGCCAGAAAGTTACTGACTTTGGCAACGATGCCAACGCGGTCCGGGCAAGAAATCACCAACCGAAAAGTGCGCATGAGGGGGAAACTCCAGAACTTCGCAAAGGCGGCCATTCTAGCGACTGCGCGGGAAAACTGCAGTATTGATGACCCTCGGAGCCTCACGACAGCCCGCCGCAATTTTTTTGACGCCTGCAAACGCCAGAATGATGGCGTAGCAATAGCCCTGCATCTGCAGACCTGTGTGAATATCTGCGAAGACTCCATCACAATATTTAACTGAACATTCAATTCCGGGCTTTTCAACGTAACTAATTCAAATAAAAACCCCGGTTAAATGTTTACTTGATGAAACAGCCTGACTATTATTGCCGCACTGTCCCCTGCCATCGCGCACTCCCACATAAGGTAGTAATCATGTCCTTGATCAACGAATATCGTGCCACCGAAGAAGCTATCAAAGAGCTGCAAGCCCGTTTGAAAAACCTGTCGCAAGACGACAAACTGCAAGCCGAGCTGGAATTCGAAGGCAAACTGCGCACACTGATGGGCGAATATTCCAAATCCCTGCGCGACATCATCGCGCTGCTGGATCCAGAGTCCAAAACCAAGGCACCACGTGGCGGCGCAGCCAAAACTACCGGCACCAAGCGTGCTCGCAAAGTTAAACAATACAAAAACCCGCACAACGGCGAAGTCATCGAAACCAAAGGTGGCAACCACAAAACTCTGAAAGAGTGGAAAGCCAAGTGGGGCGGTGACGTGGTTGAAGGCTGGGCTACCCTGCTGGGCTAAGCCGCAACCCTCGTCGCAGAGCGCTTCTGTGACACAAAAAAACGCCAGCGAATGCTGGCGTTTTTTTATGCCCGGCATTCAAGCGCCGAACATGTTCGATTTCAAAGATCCAAACGTTTGCGCAGTGCCTGGACATAGTTCTGCCATTCAACCAACACCTCGGCCTGCATCGGCGCAGCACTAAGCAACCATTGCTGCATCGCCTCGGCAAAAGATTGCAAGGTATTAGGGGCACCCCACTCCGGCTCGGACAAGCGTTGCCGGCAAAAGATTTTCCAGCGTTCTTGCTCTTCGAAATTCAACGTATCGGGAAAGTTACGTGCTCGATATCGAAACAACAATTCAGGCAAACGTTCGTCATCGAACGGCCATTGCTCTCGCGCCAATTGAGCAGGATCGGTCGCTCTCACTTGCTCACATAAACGACGATCACGGTCACCGATAAATCCGTCGTACAACTGCTGTTCGGGATCGTCACTCGAGGTGAAATCTTCGCTGGCATAAATCGCCGAGACTTTATCTTTCCAAACTTGTTGTGCGTCACTTAGTCGCAACGCACGCGCCTGATACAACGCCATGTCCAGACCCAGACGCTGTTGATCGTTCGCACGCAACACCGACAATGGCGCCACCACCGGGCACTTGTTGATGTGGATGAGTTTGAGCGGTACCGGCAACTCGCCTTCGGCCAGGTCGTCACGCCGGGTGTACAGGCGCTGACGTAATGTTTCGGCATCCAGGTCGAGCAGACCCTGCGGATCCAGGTGCAGATCACAAACGATCAACGCGTTCTTGTTGCGCGGATGCCAGGCCAGCGGCAGCACCACGCCGACATAACTGCGCGCAGCGGAGAAACGACCGGAGATGTGCACCATCGGTTGCAACAGACGAATCTGGTCCATGACCTTCTGTTTGCTGCGCAACTGGAACAGCCAGTCATACAACTTCGGCTGCTTCTCGCGAATCAACCGGGCGAGGGCAATCGTGGCGCGCACGTCCGACAAGGCTTCGTGGGCATTGCCGTGATCGATGCCATTGGCGGCGGTGAGGCGTTCCAGCTTGAGCGTCACCTTGCCTTCGTCGTCGGTCGGCCACACCAGCCCGTCCGGGCGCAATGCGTAGGCGGCGCGCACCACATCGATCAGATCCCAACGGCTGTTGCCGCCCTGCCATTCACGGGCATAGGGATCGAAAAAGTTGCGGTACAGGCTGTAGCGGGTCATCTCGTCGTCGAAGCGCAAGGTGTTGTATCCCGCACCGCAAGTGCCAGGAGCTGCGAGCTGGGCATGGACCCGGGTCATGAAGTCGGCTTCGCTCAAGCCTTGCTCGGCGAGGCGGCTCGGAGTGATGCCGGTGATCGCGCATGCCGCCGGATGCGGCAGGATGTCTTCGCTGGGCTGACAGTAGAGATTGACCGGCGCGTCGATTTCGTTGAGTTCGTGATCGGTGCGGATCCCGGCCACCTGCAAGGGGCGATCGCATCGGGGATTGATGCCGGTGGTTTCGTAGTCGTACCAGAAAATGGAAGTCACGGGCGGTTCCTGAACTGAAGATCGGCAAAGTCTAGGCGTTCAAGCGTCGTCGCGGCCAGCACCGCATCATTCAGTCACCTTTGGTTGAAGAATGTGTATGACATAGTTATGTCGTTTCCCCCCGAGAGGCTGCTAGCATCGGACGCACTTGCATCCCGATCCGGCAACATCAGGTAGCCCATGCTCGAGACCACAGCACCGCGAAGGAAAGCATCGCTGGCCCCGCCACTGGACACGCGGCACAAGGTCGAAACGCCGGAAGGCATCGACCTGCCGCTGCGCCCCGCCGGCCTGATGGTGCGCGCCGTGGCGTTCACCATCGATCTGGGGTTGCGCGGGCTGATCCTGGGGCTGCTTTTCATGTTACTGGCGCTGCTCGGCAAACTCGGCATAGGCCTCGGATCACTGCTGCTGTTCGGGGTGAGCTGGTGGTACATGGTGCTGTTCGAAGTGCTGCGTCAGGGCCGCTCGCCGGGCAAGCAATGGATGGGCCTGCGGGTAGTGCACGACGATGGCACGCCGATCGGCTGGTCAGCCTCCCTGTTGCGCAACCTGCTGCGTTTTGTCGACCTGATGCCGTTCGGCTATTTCCTCGGGGCGATCAGTTGCCTGCAACACCCGACTTTCAAACGCCTGGGCGACATCGCTGCCGGCACGCTGGTGATCTACAGCGAACGCCCGCTCCAGCGCCCGCAGTTGCCCGATGCCGAACCCCGCCGCTCGCCGATCCCGCTGACCCTGACTGAACAACGCGCCCTGCTCGCTTTCGCCGAACGCCAGGGGGAACTGTCGACGGCGCGGGTCAATGAACTCGCTGCATTGCTCGCTCAACCGCTGCACATCAGCGCGCCGAAAGCCGTTGGCGAACTTAACGGCATCGCTCGCGGCCTGTTGGGTCCGACATGAAGCAAAGCCTTTTCGAAACCCGCCACAAGGCCGAATGGGAGCGTTTCACCCTCGCCCTCGAACGTCTCGAACGAGGCAAGGACACGTCGCAGGTCGCAGAATTTCCCAAGGCCTATCGCCGAATCTGCCAGCATCTGGCGCTGGCGCAGGAACGTGGTTACAGCAGTTTTCTCGTCGACTCATTGCAACAGCAAGTGCTGCGCGGCCATCAACAGCTTTACCGTCATCGTCGGCAAACTGGTTCCAGCCTGCTGAGCTTCATCTTCGCCGGGTTCCCCCGGCTGGTTCGCGCGCAATGGCCTTTCGTGTTGGTGGCCGGGCTGCTGTTCCTCGGCAGCCTGGCCGGTTTCGGGGTACTGGTGTATCTGAATCCCGAATTGATCTACAACCTTATCCCCGCCGAGCAGGTGCGCGAGATGCAAGGCATGTACGATCCGGTCGCCGGCCACCTCGGGCGCTCGGCCGAGCGCGCCGCCAGTGAAAACTGGGTGATGTTCGGCTACTACATCATGCACAACATCGGCATCGCCTTTCAGACCTTTGCCAGCGGTTTGCTGCTGGGCCTGGGCAGCGCGTTCTTCCTGTTCTACAACGGTCTGACTATCGGCGCGGTGGCCGGGCATCTCACCGAGATCGGCTTTGGCCAGACTTTCTGGCCGTTCGTGATCGGCCACGGCGCATTTGAACTCAGCGCGATTGTCCTGGCCGGTGCAGCGGGGTTGAAACTGGGTTGGGCGCTGATAGCACCGGGACGCCTGACGCGCGGCGAGGCCTTGAGACATTCGGCGCGCCAGAGCGTACTGCTGATCTGTGGGGTCATGCTGTTTCTGTTGATCGCCGCGTTTATCGAGGCGTATTGGTCGTCACGCATCGGGCTTTCGCCGCAGACCAAATACCTGGTCGGCGCCGGGCTCTGGCTCGGCGTGGCGATCTATCTGCTGTTCGCCGGAAGGACCCGCCATGCGCCTGAGTGACGCAACTGTGGCAATCCGTCCGCGCACTACCTGGGAAGCCATGGATCTGGGCGTGCTCATGAGCCAGCAACATCGGCGCCTGCTGATGACCAGCTGGGCCATCGTCACCCTGCCGCTGTTCGCGGTGCTCAGCCTGCTGTTGTGGGATTCACCGTCGCTGGCCGTGTTCATCTTCTGGTGGCTGAAACCGGCGTACGAACGCTTGCCGTTGTACATCCTCTCCAAGGCGCTGTTCGGCGAAACACCCACCTTTAAACAGGCCTTGCGCCAATGGCCGCGTCTGCTCAAACCACAATTGCTCGCCAGTCTGACCTGGCGCCGCTTCAGCCTCAGTCGCAGCTTCCTGCTGCCCGTGCTGCAACTCGAAGGCCTCGACGGTAACGCCCGCCAGCAGCGTTTGCAGGTGCTGTTGCAACGCAACGCCGGCGCCGCGCAGTGGCTGACAATCATCGGTGTGCATCTGGAAACGGCGCTGTGGATCGGCCTGATGGTGTTGTTCTACCTGCTACTGCCGCAACAGGTCGAAACCGATTGGGACTGGCAAAGCCTGATCTTCGCGCCCGACTACGAATGGCGCTGGCTGGAGCATCTGACCAATGCGTTCTATGCGCTGATCCTGGTGATCTGGGAACCGATCTACGTCGCCTGCGGTTTCAGTCTTTACCTGAACCGCCGCACCGTCCTCGAAGCCTGGGACATCGAACTGGTGTTCCGCCGTTTGCGCCAGCGTTTGAACAGCAGCGTGATCGGCTTGCTGCTGGTGGTGTGCCTGCTGCTGCCGGGAGTGCCCTCGGCATGGGCCGCCGAACCTGACACCGCGCCGGATGCGCCCCGGCTCCTGAATCAGCCACTGACCAGTCAGACATCCCGTGACAGCATCAAGGCCTTGCTCGAACAACCGCCGTTCAAGAACAAGGAAACCGTCACCCGTTATCGCTTCGGCGACGATCCCGCTGCTGCCGAAAAAAACAAGGAAGGCGAAGCACCGCAATGGTTGAAAACCCTGCTCGACTGGCTGGACGGCCGACACCTCGAGGGCCTCGCCAAGGCGATCGAAGTCGTGCTGTGGGGCGCGCTGATCGCCGGAATTGGCTGGCTGGTCTGGCGCTATCGGGATTTTCTGCAAGGGTTCGTCGGCCGCCGTCCACGCTTGCCCAAACAGATCAAAAGGCCTTTGCCGCAACAGGCCTTCGGGCTGGATCTGCAAAAGGAAAGCCTGCCCGATGACATCGCCAGCCACGCGGAACAGCTCTGGCAAACCGAGCCGCGCGCAGCACTGGGCCTGCTGTACCGGGCACTGCTCAGTCATCTGTTGCACGACTTCAACCTGACCCTGAAATCTGCGGACACCGAAAACGAAGTGCTGGCCCGGATCGAACAGTTGCAGCGTCCCGACTTGCTCGCCTACAGCCGTCACCTCACAGGCCACTGGCAGAACATGGCCTACGGGCACCGCGTACCGGCGGCGCATCTGCAACAGCAATTGTGTGATGGCTGGCGGTCCCTGTTTGGCCAGGGAGTCGCCCGTTGAACCGGCGTGCGCTCTGGCTTTCGGGTGGCACGCTTATCGTCGTCCTGCTCGGTGCGCTGGGCATTTATCTGTACCTCATGGCCACGCCTTACCAGGCCGAAGTCGATCATGGCCCGTCCCCCGCCGCGCAAGCCAATCCTTATCTGGCGGCGGAGATGTTTCTGCGCGAACGCGGAATCGAGGTCACTCACGCCGAAAGCCTCGCCGTGTTGCCCGACATCGATCCGCGCCAGCACACACTGCTGATGTTCAATGACCGCTCGAAAATGACTCCGCGTCAGGTCGATCAGGCTCTGAACTGGGCCCGGGCCGGCGGAAGGCTGGTGTTCGTCGCCGAATCGATCTGGGATGAGAAGACCGGCCAGAGCAACGACCTGCTGCTCGACCGCGTGCAACTGCATCAATCCTTCACCAAGGATCTCGAGGGAACGCCACCGGATGCCGCCGAAGATCCATACCCCAATCTGACCAAGCTCTACCTGGAAGACGAAGACGCCCCGGCCTATGCCGGATTCGACACCGCGTTCCATCTCGACGACCCGAAAAACCTCGCCCAGGCCTGGGCCAACAGCGCGAAAGCCACGCACATGATGCAACTGGCTTTCGGCCTCGGCACGATCACCGTGGTCACCGATGCCGACCTGTGGAAAACCCCGGCGATTGCGCAACACGACAATGCCTGGCTGCTCTGGTACCTCAGCGCCGACACCGTCGTGACCTTGTTGTACAACACTGAACACGACAGTCTGCCGACCCTGCTCTGGCGCTATTTCCCACAAGCCATCGTCGCCCTGCTCGCGCTGATCGGTCTGTGGCTGTGGCATGTCGGCGTGCGTCACGGCCCGGTGCAGGCGCCCGCCCCGCGCAGTCGTCGGCAGTTGATGGAACACCTGCGCGCCAGTGCCGGTTTCATCCTGCGTCACAACGGACAACAGACCTTGCTGCAAGCGTTGCAGCAGGACGTCCTGCGCCGCGCCCGTCACCGTCATCCCGGTTTCGATCAACTGAATGTCGCCGAACAATGGCTGGTGCTGTCGCGTCTGACCCGCCAGCCGACCCGTGCCATCAGCCAGGCCCTGAGCCCGGCACCGAAGCGGCGCATGTCCGACGCCGAATTCTGCCGTCAGGTCGCCCACCTGCAAGCCTTGAGGAACACGCTATGACCGAACACATAGAACCCGGCTCGCCCGGCCACGCGGCCCAGCAACGCCAGCGAGCCAGTCAGTTGGCCCAAGCAGTGCGCGGCGAATTGCAGAAAGCGCTGATCGGCCAGAACCCGGTGATCGACGACGTGCTGACCGCACTGATCGCCGGTGGCCACGTGCTGCTCGAAGGCGTTCCCGGTCTCGGCAAAACCTTGTTGGTACGCGCCTTGGCAAAGTGCTTTGGCGGCGAGTTTGCGCGCATCCAGTTCACCCCGGACCTGATGCCCAGCGACGTCACCGGCCACGCGGTCTACGACCTGCAGACCGAGCAGTTCAAACTGCGCAAAGGCCCGTTGTTCACCCACCTGCTGCTGGCCGACGAGATCAACCGCGCCCCGGCCAAGACGCAAGCCGCCCTGCTCGAAGCGATGCAGGAACGTCAGGTCACCCTCGAAGGTCGCGCCCTGCCGATAGCCCAGCCGTTCATGGTGCTCGCCACGCAAAACCCGATCGAACAGGAAGGCACTTACCCGCTGCCCGAGGCCGAGCTCGACCGTTTCATGCTCAAGGTGCGCATGGATTACCCCGACGCCGATCAGGAGCTGGACATGGTGCGGCAGGTCAGCCGCTCGACCCGCGCCGACATGCTCGACGTGCAACCGATGCGCACCGTGTTGCAGGCCAAGGACGTGCAGGCCCTGCAACGCATCGCCAGCGATCTGCCGCTGGACGATCAGGTCCTCGACTACGCCGTGCGCCTCGCTCGCAGCACCCGCACCTGGCCGGGACTGAGCCTCGGCGCCGGACCACGTGCCTCCATTGCACTGGTGCGCTGCGCCCGCGCCAGGGCCCTGTTGCGTGGCGGCGAATTCGTGATTCCCGACGACATCAAGGGTTGCGCACTGGCGGTGTTGCGCCACCGCGTTCGCCTTGCTCCGGAGCTGGATATCGAAGGCCTGCAGGTCGATCAGGTGCTCCAGCAACTGCTTGACCAGATCCCGGCGCCGCGCCTGTGAAACCCTCGCGTCTGTTGTTGATCTGGCTGGCGATTCTGCTGGCCATCGGCATTGTGCTGGGCGCGTTACAAGCGCTGGACGTCGAGGTGCCATCGAGCCTGTTGTCGATCAACTGGGGATTGTTGCTGGCTCTGTTGGCGCTGAGCCTGCTGGACGCGCTGCGCCTCAAACGCCTGCCCTCGCCCTACGTACAACGACAGATGCCCGGCAGTCTGGCCCTGGGTCGCTGGAGCGAAATCCGGCTGGAAGTCGAACATGATTTCGACCAGCCACTGACCATTCAGATCTTCGATCACGTACCCGATGGCCTGAGTTTCGAAAACCTGCCACTCGACACCGAGCTGCAACCCGGCCAGCGCAGCCTGATCGGCTATCGCCTGCGTCCGCTCAAACGCGGCCACTTCACCTTCGACACCTTCGAACTCAACCTGCCGAGCCCCTTCGGCCTGTGGTCCGGCAAACGCCTGCTGAACATCACCGACCACAGCCGCGTCTACCCCGACTTCGCCCGCCTCTACGGCGGCCAGTTGCTGGCTGTCGACAACTGGCTCAGCCAGCTGGGCGTACGCCAGCGCCAACGCCGTGGCCAGGGGATGGAGTTCCATCAACTGCGGGAATTTCGCGAAGGCGACAGCCTGCGCCAGATTGACTGGAAAGCCACCGCTCGCCATCGCACACCGATTGCTCGTGAATACGAAGACGAACGGGATCAGCAGATCATCTTCATGCTCGACTGCGGGCGGAACATGCGCAGTCAGGATGGTGAGCTGTCGCATTTCGATCATGCGCTGAATGCGTGTCTGCTGTTGAGTTATGTGGCGTTAAGGCAGGGGGATGCGGTGGGGTTGATGACATTTGCCAGTGATCAGCCACGGTTTATTGCACCGGTCAAAGGAGCAGGGCAGCTCAAGGTGTTGCTCAACGGTGTTTACGATCTGGATAGCACGAGACATTCGGCGGACTATTCGGCGGCGGTAAGTCAATTGCTGGCGAGGCAGAAGCGTCGGGCGCTGGTGGTGCTGGTGACGAATGTGCGGGATGAGGATGATGAGGATGATGAGGAATTGCTGAACGCCGTCAGACAACTAAGCCAGCAGCATCGAGTACTCGTGGCCAGCCTGTTTGAGAGCATGCTTGAAGATGCACGGCAGGCGCAGGTGCAAACGATCGGGCAGGCACTTGAATACTGCGCAACGGTGGACTACTTGAATAACCGGGCAAACCTTCATGAGCAGTTGAGCGCCCATGGAATACAAGTACTTGATGTCGAGCCCGACAAGCTCGGCACAGAGATGGTGACAAGGTACTTTAGCTGGAAAAGAGCCGGAGAATTTTAATGTCCCAGCTTGATGACCATACTTTGTACAAGCTCCCATCCTATGCAATCACTTCAATCAGCATTCGTCCCACTAGCCCACCGTTTTTGGAAGCTACGACCAATGCAAGCCGCTCTCCTGCAAGAGCTGAGATGTTGACCATCCAATTTACCCATCCATTGTCATTCGCAGACTGGAATACACCATCCGGAGGGACGGATGAAATACCGTCATTCAGAAAAATTGCATACTCCTGAGACGTCGTTCCTGTATCGGTAATTCGAACAAAGTGGTCTTTGTTCGCCTTCAAAAAGCTGCTCCCCGATTTCAGTCGGTATGAACTGAATCGATGACGTTCCGTCGTCCAAGGTCTGGGTCTTTGCCAACTGTTTTCCTGCGAACTCCCATTCAATTTTGACTTGACCCATTGCCAACCCGCTCTCTCTATCAACGATTTTGATATGGGCGCTTGTTGGTTCGCCGAAAAATATCGTTGAGTCTGGAGTGGTCAGCGACTGAATGAAGAAATCATTAAAGATCATTCCCGGATTTCGCGGCGATTCTGGCATTCCCAAGTTAAAAGGCATTGAAAAATAAATATCGAACTGACCGTGTTGCGCCTGCCTGGTTGAAATACTCCATGTCACGCTGCTGAAGTCGTGCGGATCTCTGACTAATTCCACCAGCTGCGTCTCAGAAGGCGAAAACTCGATACCGTCGCGAACGAAGTGCGATACGCAATGCAAAGCAATGGGCGATTCGGGATCGCCCGTAAAATGGCTACCATCAAACTCCAAAGTCAGCTTACAGCCTTCGCCCGCTACAACCCTCAATACCAAATCATCCCATCTCTTTCGAGCACTATTGAGATGAGGTCTGAAATTGGCGCGCCAGGTCGAATACATTGAATACTTTGACATTCGCAATTCGCCTATTTAATAAATATCCGTTGAGATATCGGGCCTGCTAATCATGCCCGCCTTAAAACTTCTCCATCATTCACCATCTAAAACTAAAAACGACGATGACGCGCTGCTTTCTGCCTGGGCATACATATGTACCGACAGCCTCCCTGACCCGCTGCGAACAGGTGTGAATATCATGGAGACTTCTCCCCGATCATTCGAATAGCTCATATCGATATTTTTTCCGTCTAATGCCAAAACAACTTTTACCCCCTCTAATCGGGACAATGAAAACCGCTCCTGAGCTACCAGTCTTATACGAATGGTTTCTCCAAGATTCAGCCTTTTGGGTTCGAATGACGCTCCATAGAACGTTGCATCCGGCATAGGCAGCCCCGTGATTTCCAGCGTCTTTGAATCGAGATTTCCGGAAGGCTGACCCACTGCCAAAGTATGCTCGCCCAACTCGGCATTTAAGGTGTTTAACGCATTGCCATCGGTTCCCGAAATGGAGTCTGGTAAAGACTTCTCCGCATAACTCCAATTGAGCGTGGCCCCTGGCTGAGGTCGACCGCTGGGGGAAGCCAGCACCAAAGCCTGTGCATTGACTGCATATCCAACATAAGTCACAGGTCGATCGCACCTAAGCGAGTCGATAAGCACGTCCTCTATTTTTCCCGGTACCGACGGTGAAGGCGGCATCCCTGGATAGAAAGGCATCTCAAAATGCAGTTCAAACGGTGCACCGGATGTCTTGCGGGCACAAATATGCCAAGTCAGTTCGATAAGCCCCTCTGCCATCTCGACCAGTTGTCCAAACGGTGGATCACACACCAGCCCCAACGAATCTCCGCCCGGCTCACAACACAATTTCAGAGGGGACTCCGGATCGCCAATCAAATAGCTGTATTCAAACTCCAGCGTCAGGTCGACGCACTCTCCCGCCATCAGAATCAAATTCAATTCAGGCCACCTTACTTTCACGCCATTCACGTATGGCCTGAAGTTCTGTAACCAGGTCTGAGAAGTAACAGATGAACTATTCACTTGGTATCACCCTGAATTCGAGATATTTTCCTGCCCAACCAGCAAGCCCGCCCACCACGGTCGCTTCGAGAAGCGCACGGTTCATGTTGGGCAATCTGAATTCCACCTTCGCCTTTCCCGCACCGTCCGTCGTCGACGGCGGAAGGATGAGGTCCAAAAATGCCCATTTGACTTCGACGTTCTGCAGTGGATGGCCATTGCGGGCCGACACCACCAGGATCTCTGCTGAAACTCTTGTTCCAACTGGACCTGAATTATTCGGACTGGTGAGCGACGCTATTTCCCGCGGTTCCAACAACTCATAGGGGAGCGTAACCGACTGCGAAGACGCCCCCGTCCCCACGGAGCAAATCACAGCTGACGGACCGGGAATCTTCGGAACGAACCGCACTTTCGCATTCCCGTAATAGTCAGTGACCCTGGTAAAAATCTCTCCGTTTTCTCCTGAGCAATTGACCTCCACACCGACCATCGCCTTCCGGCTTATCGACGAGAAAACGCTCACGACTCCAACAAACGCCTCTCCCCAATAAAGGATCGGGTCTGCACGATTGGCTGCACTGATCGTCAGCACCTGATCGCCCTTCCCCACCGACATATGCATCGGTGGGGACAGTCGCGCCAGCCGCTCGGCGGCGAGGCGTAGTGCGCAGCTGCCGTCCTTCAGATCCTTTACAGAGAACGGAAACTGCAAAGTACCGTTGAATACTCGTGCCAATCCAAGCGTGTTGGCCGGGATGAAAGCGAACCCCAGCCCGGCAGGCCCCTCGCCGCTCATCCCCAGTGTCAGCGTGCGTCCGATCAAGGCATTGCCGACGGGTGCCGAAACCTCAAGCGCATGCTCCGCGTTGCGGCGCGGGAAGTAGGTTTTTGTACCGAGCCGATGTTGGGGCAATCCGTCGAAAGCGGACAACATCTGCTCCCAGGGATCGACGCCCAAAGCGTTAACCGCTGTCGAGCGCGACTCTTGAAAGTTGTCAAAACGGCTGGTGATCGAACCCGTGACCGGATGCACTCCGGGGGATTTCGGTTCATACGCATAACCGCTTTTACCCTCGTCATCGGTCCTGACTTCAACCGTTGTGCCTTCGGCCTCCCATGTCACCGGCGCACCTGCAACCGGTTCACCGGAAAAATGAGAAACCACCCTGGCCCAAATCCACGCCTTGTCCATCCCGACGACAGGGTCTATCGCAGGACCGCGCAGCACCGTCAGCCTGAGCTTGTTGTGATCCAGCACCATAGGTGTGGCAGTAAAGGCAAAACCAAGCTGAGGCAAAGACAAAGTCAGCATGAATTGACCGGCTACCGCACTGATAAAGTCCAGCGCCCATATCGCCCCGCTGGCGTCCAGACGCTGCGGCCGGTCCAGCGCAGGGGTTACCGTGGCACCCAAGTCGGCGGCAGACGCTCCCGTCCACTCCAGAAACAGGTCCAGCCCCAGCAATGGGCTGAGCGCATTGGGTAACGCATTGAACTGATGAAGCGCACCCAGGCAGGGGTGGAACGGTTGACCGGTCAGCTGTGCGCAAACCTGATCGAGCAGCTGGCTCAGCTCTTCCTTGAGATCCGGGTGCATCAAACGCCCGGACAATTCGCGAACACTGGACTCGCCTTCAATATGCAACTCGACTTCGAACGGCCGGCTTTGACTGGTGCCTGCCTGAGAGGAAAGCGTCCATTCCACACCTTCGGGGAGCAGCGTTCTGGGTGACCCCGGCTCACTGATGGTCAATCCGATCACAGGATCCGCACGGCGCCAGTGCAGGCTGATATTTTTCCCGATCCACGGGCTGGCCGTGTTCGGCAGGACTTTCAGGGTATGGGTCTGTCCACGACGGCAGAGCAACCCAAGCGTATTGCGCTCGACTTCAACGCCATCAAGAAAAAACCCGACGTTGCTTTTCCAGGGGCTGGTTGCAACCGCAGAGATAGCAAAAGTCCGTTCGACCGGTATGGCGTCCGGGTGCGCCCGGATCTGTACAACAACCGAATGGTTTCCGGCGCTGGTCGGCTGCCAGGTGAAGCTGGTCCAGCCGCCCGCGCCCGTGGTCGAATCGACAGCGCTCCCGTCCGGCGGCAGCCACTTGACCAACGCTCCCTGAACCGGCTCACCGCCGCCAGCCGCCACCAAGTGCAATACCTCGACCTGAACGGTAGCACTTTCATTCTCATCCACGACGCAGGTCTTGTCCGCCTCGCGCACTCTGCCAATCTCGATCTCGTTGCGTGCCAGGCGCATGCTTTTATAGGGCGATGGCTTGAGCAATTTTGAGCAGATCAACTGCAACTCGAACCTGCCGTCCAGCTCATCCGCGCTTGTCAACGTCCAAAGCATTTCACGCGTGGACGTTACCGGCACATGTTCCTTGATCGCCGGGCTGACTACGACCTTCAGTTGCTCTTGGGAGTCGCCCTCCCATTCAAGTGACAGGGTCGTACCGACAAGAACCTCTGGCACCCTTGCCAACAGGCGATAAGTCGAACCCCGATTTGGCCATCCGGTCTTCAACGCCCAAGGGGTTGCCTCGTCAGCGACAACGGCCATGACCTCCCGCCAGGGATCCGTCTCCAGCCCCCGCACTTCCATGCTCTGCGTCACAACACCCGAGGCGTAATAAAGGCTCGCGACCGAGGCAACGACGGTGAAGGTACCCGCGAGGTCCGGCGTAAAGTCGAAGTACGCCCAGCCTCCAGCATCGGTGACCGCAGCAACCTGAATGGATGTCCCGAGCACAGTCCAGGTAACGGTCAGCCCTTCAAGTGTTTCGCCCGTGTAAAACGATCCCACCTGCACACCCAACGTGACGCTTTCGTTGTACTCAAGTACTGGAAAATAAGCCGCCTCCTGCACTTGCAGAAACTTCAATCGGTGATGCCACAGCGAAGCCGCCAACCGATAGGGTTCGGCGGTGTACTGATTGAACAGTGTGAGTGTCATCGGGTGTGGCGCAGTCAGGTCGAGCGGCGGACAACGCAGCGAACGACGCCCGTCCAGCGGATGATCAACCGGCCAGTCAGGCTCGGCGATAATCGCCCCAAGCGGATTGTCGTCAACCTCCAGGGAATAATCGGTACCCTGCCAGGTATTCCCGTCTGCGACTTCGAATCCCAGCTGATGGACCCCAAGGTCCTGCGCCCCCGGGCACAGAGGCACCAGCGCGGTCGGCGGGTGTGACTCCTCGTCGAGGATGAAGGCCTGCAACACCAACGGCTGCAGATGTATTCCGATGGTGATGTCAGTGATGTACAGCAACAAATGATAGTCATCAGGCTCACTCGGCGGGCTGGTCACACTGAATGTCAGAGTCGCACCCTTGCGGAACGTCGAATCCAGCGCAACCTCGTACAGAACCGGCTCAAACGCCAGCGGCTGTCCTGCGTTGCGTTGACGACCAGGAGGAATCTGAATCTCCAGTGGCGGCATCCCCTCGCTGCTGATGCGTACAAAACCTGTGCCGGTATGACGTGATTCACACAGAAATTTCAGGACATAGATCGCGTCAACGCCAGGATCCATGGGGGCAACGATTGGCTGGCTGGCTGAGGCCGCATAGCCGACGGACAATGTATTGACTGGCAGGCCGTTGTATTCCTGTCCCACAACCCGAACCCAGGTACTGCCTCTCGGGGACACCGTCCAATCGGTCAAGGTCTGACGGAATGACCCGTTTTTCACCAGGCTCTGGTTGGCGAGCACGTTCTGTTTACGCATGTCTGCCCGCTCCTTTGCGTTTTTTGTTTTTGTCGGGTGACTCGGCCAGGGTCACCATGTCCTCGACCTGACGCATGAAAGTCGGCTCGCCCGCCCTGGCGGTAAAACAGATCTCCAGAATGATGTCCGTCAGGGAGTCCAGGATGGCAGCCTGTGGTTCTTTTTGCGGCCAGGGGAACTTCAACTGCCAGCAGGAGACCGCTCCGGTGTTTTCGAACGGATTGAGCAAGCCTTCGTCAGGTTTCTGACCGGTCAGGCCGTTGTCGGCCAGTCCCGTCGATACGACAATCGACTGGCCGGCAAGCAGGTTGATCAACACATCGGAAGGCGCCACGGAACCCGCTGGGTCATGTAGATGCGCGACCGATTGCGCTGTTGCCTTGGTTGCGATCTTGCTGCTGATCTGCACCAGCGTTGCATGCACATCCTGAAAAGCGCCTTTCACGACGGGCAGATGGACCGCGACCGAACTGATCTGCCGGCAGTAATGCCCCGGATGATCGCGATCGAACAGCAATTGGGTCAGGCAGAAATCCAGCGTCCCCTTTGACTTCAGTTGCGCCAGTGCGTCCGACCAGCTGTAAAGAGCGAACTGAGGATCAATGGTGTCATCGAACAATTGGCGCAGGGATACCGTCTTGCGCAGCTCCAGCCGTCGCTGATAACGCTGCATGTAGTCATGCTCCATGCCCAGCAGCCACATTCGCAGATGCTCACCTGACGTCAGGCCGTGGCGAGCGTCCAGCCAGACCTGTGGTAACGGGCGCGGCGAATCGTAATCGCCGGTCTCGGCGCTCATCGATGCCTGCGCACTGCGGCACAGGCTGACAACGGCATCGTGAGCCTGATAGTGCAACGCTTTGAGCTGCCCCAGCATCCATCTGAACAGCTCGGCCCGGGTCGCGCGTTTTTTGAGGAAGTTGAAGATCGTCAATGCGTGGGCATTGGCTCGCCGGGTCTGCTCCAGATTGGTCTGAGCCGCCAGCACTGATTGTCTCTGCGCGCTGATCTGTGCATCCAGCGCGCGGACTTCCGCAAGTGCCTGATTGCGCTGCAGGCCCCAATCATTGCGCCGGCGACGGTAGGCTTCGGTCGTCGCTTGTTTGTCGGCCTCTATTTGCATGACTGAGGCGGCAATGTTCAGCCCGTACACCACGGCATCGAGGGTTTGTTCAAGCCTGTGTCCGCCGTTCGCCAATCCAAAAATGTTGGGTACCGAGGCAATGACTGCCACACCCGGCTTGAGGCTGGAAGCAATGAGTGAAAGCTCTTTCGATGACTGAATCTTGTCCATCACCTCGTATTCGACCGCCGAAATGTCTTCGACATAGAGTCGGTCATAAGCGTCGGCACGCTCCTGTGCCACGGCTTTGCTCTGCTCCAGCGCAGTGACCTGCAGGCGTAACTGTTCGAGGGTCTGCTCCTGCATTTTGTGAGCAAAGTCGCCCAGCTCCACCAATTGCTGTTGCTGGGTTTCCTGCAGCTCAGCCTGGTCCGCCCGCTCCATCAGACTCAGGACCAGCGCACCAAACTCCGACAACATCTGCGCTGCGCGCAGCCCGACCTCGAACGAGACACGCCAGCGGAAAGCGATGACTTTCAATCGACCGCCCATCGCTCTGGGCGCACCACTGCTCCCGGCAGCCAGATCGAGCATCAGTTGTCCCGGATCTGCGGGCGCAGAGAACAAATCAATGAGCAGTGGCGTACCGTCGATGCTGCGATTGCTGCGCAAGTTATCCAGGCGTTCGCCAGGCAACGCGTAAAGTCGAAGCAGTTGCTCATTGAGTGGGTTGATGAAAATGTCCGAGCCGAGCAACCCTGAACGAGCGTCGGCATCGGTGGCCAGCGGGAAATCCCCAAGGCTGAACGCCAGTGTCTTTTCAAAGGCCTCAAGCCTGGGTCGCGACTCGCTGGCGGACAAAAGGGCGCCGAGCGTGGTCGATTGCCAGCGGTTCACTGCGCGAACCGATGGTGCCTTGCCCATCAGAAACTGGGCATGGACGTAACACAGTCTGGCCGCTGCCAAACTGTCTCGGGTCAGTTGGCGATAGTACCAATCCCCCTTTGCAATCAATGTCTGAACGTACTCGCAGAACACCAGAATCCGGTAGTGCCTGGGCGCCCCATAGGAAATGGCATCGGGGTCCATCGGGTTCCAGGCTTCATGTCCCGGGTTGCCGTCGCTGTTCAACGGCCGGCATCGCCAATACTGCGGTCTCGGGTTGTCCACGGGCGGATCCTCCGGATCGGCCGGTGCCTGGGGATCGAACAGGTAATTGAGCCAGTCGAGCGCCTCCTGAAAACGCTCCTCATCGCGCAGACGCGTGGCGACCAGATGCGCCATATGAAAGAACAGCTCCCAGAAATGACGGCCGTTGGCACTGTCGAACGCACCGTTTGGCTCTTCGAAGGGCGCACTCGAAGGCCCTGGCTCCTGCAGGAACTGAGTGAACCAGTCCAGCACGGCATCGACGGAAATGCTGGCACGCGACACCAGTTCGGGGCCGAACAGCGTATTGAGCCGGGTGAACTTGAGCGCAAGATGCGCTTGGTTGAACGATAGAAACTGCGCCGCGTTCTGGGTGTTCTTGAGCAGGGTCGGAACGGCGAAATCCGTCAGATCCTTGACCCGCACCTCAAAGCGCTTGATCCCTTGGGCGGCACTGCCGAATGTGAAGACAACCGGTTGTGTCCAGGAACCCTTGGGGCGAGTAAAAACCTGCGAAATGGTGTTCCAGCCACCTGCCCGTGAATAGTTTGCGGTCAATGGTTCGGGGTCGGTAGGAAGCTTGTCTGTCAAGGTCAATGTCAGGGAAACGTCGGCTCCGGAAAGCCCTGTCACCCAGCAGTAACCCTGAACCACCAGCACATCATCCGCGCCGACGCGATGAGCCGTGGCGTGCAGTCCCAGAAACCCCGTCAGAGCGCCTGCCTGTGATTCACTGGCCACCACCTCCGGCTGATTCATCAGCGGATGTTGAATCATCTCAACGCCAGTGAAGCGCTTGCTCGCCACATGCTCGAGCCACGCGCCATTGTCATGAGGGACTGCGCGCAAGAACACATCACGCACGGAACTCTCTTTGATGGCGTCAATGCCCGTTTTTTCGTTGGTCAGCAACACCCCGAGCTTGCCCTTGGGAATTTGATAATCAGCCCAGACAGTGGCGATCAGTCGGGCACCCACTGGAGAGGTTTTTTCCTGATATTCCCGAGAGAGCAACGTCGTCGGCGGCGACCACTGATCGTTCTGGCGCTTGAAAGCCACGTAAACGTCCAGTTTGTCGGGTAAAAACTGATCCTGTTGCTCGACCCTGTCGCGCCAGGTGGCCCACACGATACACAGCCGCCCGTTCCAGACCACAGGCCGCATGTCCAGCACCTGTATGTCCACAGGGATATCCACGGGCAGCGGCTCACTCCAGGCTGCCGGGTTCAACGCTTTTTCTGCGGATCCGAGTTCAACCTCGGCCTTTCGCCAATAGTATTGGCGCGGATCACTGCGTGTACGACTGATGAAATAGTAATCCGCCAGCTCCGGAGACTTACCGTTCAAAAAGGCACTGACGATGTCCAGATCGCAAACTTTCACAAACTCTTCGAGATACGCCTGCATCGCTGCCTGAACGCTGTCGGTCGTGAGGCGTGCCTGGTTCAAGTCGTTTTCAAACGTTTTGAACAGGCTGGTCTTGCCAATACGCACAGACGGGTGAACGACGTTTTCCGGATAGGTCTGGATCATCCTCACCGCCGCCCAGGTCGAGTAGTCGCCGGAATACTTCCACGCCTCCAGATCCTTCTTCTCGAATTCGACTTTCTCAAAGCCGGGCTCGAGCTTGTGATACACCGCGCGGATGTACTGCTGCACACAACTCACCGCTTCGGCGACCCAGGCGCTTTGCACCAAATGGCTATCCAGAGGATCCAGCCGAAGCAGTTCCAGCAGATCTTCCGGCGTTCTCACAAAGGGGTATTTTTTAACGTTGTCTTTGCGGATTTGCCCGATGGCGTATGCAAGCAACGCCTGACGACGCTTTTCCTGCATCCCGCCAATGTTGCCAATCGTTGCCATGGTCGTTGCTCCTGAAGCAATCATCGAAACTGCGCGTCCCGCGAACGATCCTTCTCAAGCCGGTGGCAGGAAATGAATCGGTTCGAAAACAGCGCTGATGTCACTGCTCTGGCTGCGCACGGAAAACCTGAACATTCCGCCTTCAGGTGCGTGGATGAACACCTTTGTCAGCCCTTGCCGATCGGTAAAGGCTTGTCCCGATGGGCGGATGATGACTGACTTGTCTTCATCCCCTTCGACAGGTTCGGCGAACCACTCTACGAGCTGGTTTGCCCCAATGTTTTTGAAGTCGTCACGCAACTCGGCGTACAACTGCACTTCCTCGCCCGCCTGCACGCTGGTCAGCGGAATGAGGGACATCAAAGGGCCAGGGAAGAACAGTGTTTGGGCGTCAGGAACAACCCGGATTTCGGGCGCGCTGACCGGCTTGAACAGATCCATCCAGAAGCTTGGCGCATCGCTGCCCAACACCGAGCCTGGGATGAACTCGGCCCTGAGTTCTCCGTTTTCATCGGTGGTCTTTGTCTCAATGGTGCCGAGACTGGCTTGCCACAACACCCTGATGCCCTTCAGTGGCGCTCCTTCGGCATCCTTCAGTGTCACGGTGTAGGTGATTTTCGCTCCCGGTTTGTTGGCCACGACGTCGGTGTTGTCCACCACACATGTCCTGACGACCAGTTGCTCCACATCAAGCGGGAACTGCGGATCAGGCGCTCGCGTTTCCGACTGGCTCAGCAGGGCGTGCTCTGCCGCGTCAGCGTAGGCCGCCTTGTCAATGGACTCCGGCAGGTTGCCAAGCTTGAAAATCGTCCGGGCATCCATACCGCTGTGCTCCGCCAGCGTGCGGATGCGCATCAACAGATCCAGTTGACGCAGGGTTTTCAGAATCCTGAGGGATGGATCGATGTGAACGACGCAATCGCGCACCTCCTCGACGCTCCAGCGAAAGAACCTCGCCAACTTGATGTAGCCGGCTTCCTGGGTAAGCCTCAGCGAATCTCCGGCGATGTTGTCTGGCAGATTGCCGACGGCCCGCAGATAGTCCAGCAGTTCCTGCGCAGGCTGCTCGCTCATCTCGAACGCACGGGTGAGCGCCGTCAGGTAATAGAGCGTGCTCATCGAGAACTCGTGTTTGCTCGATTGGCCGAGCCAGGCCCGATGACCATAATCCAGATATTCCTGTAGCACGGCGGCACTCAGCCCCAATGCTGTCACGACCGCACTCAAGCGTTGAACATTGGCCAAAGCCTTGAGCAGCGGATCCAGTTCAACCAAGCGCTCGCTTCGGACATTTTGCGGGTTCTGTGCGACGCGCTCGGAGACCTCGCGCAACAGTCGATAAACCGTGGTGTCGGCCCAGGTGAGAACTCCTATTACCAGCTCGGAATCAAGGCTGGTCAGGACGGCCAAAGCTTCCTTGGCCAACGAGACTTGCGCCTCTCTGGCTTGCAACAGAACACCCAGCATTTTTTCGACGATGGCGGCCCGCAGCTCGGGAGCCATGACCGGGAGACCATCCTGCACTGCACGGTCCAGTCGCAGGCGAGCTTCGATCAGGTATTGAGACTCGCTCCCGGCGAAATCAAGCACCAGGCCATCGGCATCGGCCAGCGAAGCCAGGAAATTGAGCCAGTTCCCCGCAGGCACAGGCGGCACGTCGGCCATCAGGATTCCGGCATTGGTCAACAGGGCCGCTGGCAGAAGACTTGCGACATTGTCAAAGAATTGCAGCTGAGCTGCGGAAGCCGTGCCACTGGCTTGGGGTTCTGCCACCATCTGCAACATCCCGAGTACCGGCAGGTTGCGATCCTTGCACCAGACTACGCACGAATGCAGGGCATAGATGAGATTCAAGACATCCGGCGTTTCGCCCGGTCTGGTATTGATTCTTGGCAAACCCGCCAGCCCTTTGAGCCAACTTTTCCCCTCTCCCATCAAGGTCAGCATCAGCACAATTTCCACCGGTGTGACGCCCAGCAACCGCGCCAGCTTCACCAACCGGTAAAAGGCTGAAACGACCACTGGCGTACGTTCCAGGTCTTTACCAAGTCCCAGAGCATCGGCTATCGCCAGTGCCAGGTAACCGTAGGTCAACAGATCGATCTGCAGACCGCTGCACAATTGAATGACCGTCGGGTCGCTACTACCTGCTGCAGGTATCGCCGGAAAATCCTGGCCATCGAGCATGAAGGGCTGGCGATAGTCATCCTGCCCGTTGAACACCTGATCGAACAGCGAGCGTTCTTCGCCGATTCCGTATACCGGCATCTCATCCAGGAAGACGGCAAAGTCCAGCGCTTTACATCCATACCTTTCACGCAGCAGCTGGAACAGTCCCAGTGCATGCACCACGTTACCGGTTATCCACCACTCACCGGCCGTCGCACCACCGCGGACTTCCGCGCGCATGGCGGCCGCCAGCATTGCATCCACCTCAAAACTGCGCACGTTCAGCCATTTATCCAGACGTACCTTGCGGTTCAGTCGATCGTAGAATTCGAAATCGGCTTGCCTGTCCGGATCAATCGTCAGTGTTTGACGCAAGCTTGCGTCATCTGCAACAACGATAGGTGGTTCGGTTGCGGCGTTTACGTAGACTGAGCCGAAACGTGCGCTTTGCGGGCCAGGTGGCGGCTCATCCGCGAATGTCACATTCGCGGAACGCACCGGTGAATACGCGCGGAACGACAGAAGGGATTCAATGCCGGGGACATCGAGTGAAGTCCGCTCGCCGAAAAATTTCAACTGATTGAGATTCTGATACTTATCGTAATTATCCGATCCATAGTTGCCGTTGAAGAAGTCTTCCCGGTCTGCGAAGGCTACTCGCGCCTCAGTCAACAACGTTCGCTGGTAAGGCCCCAGACGCGATGCATGGGCCAGCGCACGGCGGGCCTCGTCGCCCCAGCCGTGCGCTTGCAGAAAGTAAGGAAACTGCAGGTCAACCATGTGCGCAAAATTACCCACCGACATGCCCAGTTGCCGGGTAATCGAGTCGACGGTGACCCAATGCTGGAAGTAAGGCAGTTCATTGGGGTAGCGCGCCTCGATCAAGGCGTCTACCAGATCGGTTACAGCCCCGTGTGTCTTGATGTACGTTTCCAGCACCTGGTTGATGATGTCGACCGCAGAGATCGACTGATAAACCGCGTTGAAATCGACAACCAACCGTTTAAGGTCGGTGCGACGGTTGTGCAAAAGGTAATCGACCTCAGTGTTCCCCACCTTCTCGATACGCTCGCTGACCCACTGCAACAGCTCGACCAGATAAGCCACAGGTGACCATCGGCTTTCCAGCGCACTCGGTGGGCAGGAACCGTCAAAATTCGGGTTGAGCAATGTCTCGAAAGTGGGTCCCGGAACCATTGAAAGCAGCCCGCTTGATGGAGCTTTTTTTTGCGCTTTTCCGATTGTTTCCTGATGGCCTCCCGTCAAGGTGTGCTCGATGAACCGACGCCTGATGTAGATGGCCATACTGCTGGCCTGGCGCAGGAACGCTTGCGCATCTTCGCGACTCATCCGGTAATCCTTCACCAGCCCCTGAATACCCTTTTCCACCAAGGGAAAAATCGAACCACCCTGGCTCAGATAGGCTTGCAGGCCAGGATACTTTTTGCGGCGCGCACGGGTAGGGAACAATTGTTCATACATTTGCTCGGCGGGACGTTTGCGGGTCTTGGCCATGGTGAATTTCCTTGCGGCAAAAGCCATCCCGACGACCCGCACTTGTTGTCGGGTCATCTGTTCGGTTGACTCGATTTGGCGCCAGTCGGCGGCTCATGACAACTGTCAGAAATGACAGTCATGCACGCCGTTTGTCGGGACGATCAGATGGATTCTTGCCTGGCGCCGTCGGCTGGACCTCGAAGCGCGAGCTCAATACATGATCAGAAATCGTCGCGCCGCCTGCATCATCGGTGATGGTTTGCTGGATCTCGCACCATTGGCCGCCAGAAGGTAACGGTCCCGTCGCATCGCCTTGCCAGTTTCCGTCGGAAACCGGGGCTTGCGCCCACTCTTGCTCAGGGTTGTACCAGCTTCGGACCTGCATGACGCCCGCCCGGCCCAAACCTGCAAAACGAACCGGATCACTGACCGATTGCCCCTCGGCGGGTTTCTCGAGGACGGGTCGGTAGGTGCCCAGATTCACTGCCCGCGCAGCGGAGCCGTCGGACTGGAAGTCGTCCCAAGTGGCTGTCACCACCAAGTGGTTTTCTCGAGAGGGCTGCGTGACGTTCATGGCGACTGACCAGGTACGATCGGCCTGCACCGTGGTTTCTCCTGCCTTCACGGCGCCGACACGGATCATCCAGACGATGATCCTGTCCCCAGGCACGCCGAAACCTGACGCGACCGAGCCTTGGCCCACATGCGCTCCCGGCACAGGAGTTTCCAACACCGGAGGGGCTGGAACCACGCTGTAGCTCACCGTCACGCTGTCTTTGGAGGTCTGGTCTTCGAAATATTGCCTGGCCCGAATGATTTTATTCCCCACAGGCAATGTCACTTCGCCTTTCCAAGTGCCGTCGAGGCCTATTGGCAACTGTTTGAGCAACGGCTCGGCAGCACCTTCCAGGAAAACATCGACCGTCCCCAGCGGTTCCCCCTTACCTTCGATCATCGATGTTCGCGTCAGCCTGCCGCCCTCTTGCGGTGATGTGAAACCTGGAGCCAGCAACACGACATCGAAGGGATGCGACTCACTGTCCGCTGACTCCCGCCCATCGATCTCCTGTTTTGCCCGAACCACCCAACGGCCAAATTTCAGTTTCTCAACAGGGATTTGCCATGCCCCGTCGGCAGTCAGCTTTTTAGAGCCCAAAGGAGCGCCGCTCACGTAGTCCCACAAAGAAATCGTGGCACCGTTCATACCGTCCGTCCCTTGAAAAATCACGTCACGACCGACCTCGGAATCCTTTACAGGTACGGTGATGAGCGGCGCGATCATAGGCTTGAAGAGCCGGAACGTTTCGGTGGCCGCAGGCGAAGGCTGCTGGGCGGCAATCTGGGTCGCCGTAACGGTATGGTCGATCTCCGGGGCAAAAGGTTGCGCACGCCGATAGTTCCAGGTTCTGCCGGTCACCGTGGCGGAGTACGAGGTGCCGCTACCGCTGAACACGAGATTGACCTGGGCGTTCAATTCGCAGGTGCCGGTGAAGGTGGGCGACAGTCCCTCAGGTGGAACCCTGTCAATGCCGGGCGCAATCGGAGGGATGCGGACTTTGTGCTCGACAAAGTCGGATTGCTGGGCATTCAGGGATTGTCGGATGCGAACGATTCGATCATATGTAGGCCCCCATTCGACATAGGCCTTACTGGACCACTGGCCATCGGAACCGACCTGGGCATCCGGGGCGATTTTAGTGGTCCCGTCAGGGTCATAAAGCGACACCGTCGCGCCTGAAACTCCTTTGCCAGAGAGCGTCGTACTGTAAACCGGAGTGGAGACCACATCGGAGGGAGGCGGAAACTTGAACAGGTATTCGAACGGAAATGGCACAGATTCGATCCAGCCCCCAGCGTTGTTGGAAACCTTCTGGATCGCACTCATCTTGTAGAGGCCATCTGGCCAGTTCGTTGCGCTGGTTTCCCACTTGCCGCCGACTACTTTTGCCTCTCCCGGTGCTGATCCACCCGGGCCGCTGATCACAGTGATCACGACCGTGGCACCTTCATGACCGTCACCGTCAAACTTCACGGTGGTTGCAACCGGGACCGTGACGTTGACTTTGGTCAATGCGGGAGGGCGGATATCGAATGCCCGGGGCTGGCTGAAGTCGGAAGGGTTGATGCCGGTTCCTGTCTGCCCGGCGACCAGTGAACGTCGTCCGGGGTCGACTGTCACGGGCACTGTCCAGTTGTTACCCGTGACCGATGCCTGGCCGACCTGCTTGCTATGGTCCAGGTCATAGACTATCCGCATGATGGAGCCGGCGACTCCGCCTGTGCCACCCACCGTAAACGCAGAGTTCTGTACTGAGCCGGCTGCCGGACTGGAGATAACAGGTGTTGTCAGCTTTACCTGTACCGTAATGGATACCTGATTTGACGCCGTTGTATTCCCCTCATAGGTCTGCGTGGCTTGCAACGTAATGGGACCGAGGGGCAGCGGTTTGGTGAGCGATATATTCCATATTCCACCCGCAACAGTTCCACTGCCATACACATCGGCGGGGTTACCGGCTCGATGAACCGTTACGCTTGCATTGGTTTGCCCCTCTCCGGAAACAGTAGGTTGAAACGTCGTTACGACGGCATTGTTTAACGGTGACTTGATGACGATCGAGGCTATTAACGAGACATTAACCGTACTGGAGTTGCCCGAGTGATAGGTGCCAATTGTTTGCCTGGCATAAAAACCCAGGCTGTTGCCTGTCATTGTGAGCGTCTTGGTCCAGATACCTGAGGGCTCAATGACGGCATCTCCCAAAGATGCATTATTACTGGCGTCAAACAGCGAGACTGTACCTACACCGTACTCGCCACCCGAGCCTGTGACATTGAACTGTTTTGCCGGCACGTGCGCACCTGAAACGGGGGAAGTAATTGTTACCGGCGTGACGCGCAGGGTGACACTGATCGAGGTGTCTCCCGACTGGGTTGCAATAATTCGGTAGGCCCCGGGAGCAAATGTCCCGGCCAGGAGGGCAGACCAGTCGTTTCCACTAAAAACCGCAACCTGCTCCTCCTCGGGCTTTGCATTTGCACCGTAATATATGCGAACTACAACGGGCAAATTGTTCACAGGCACTGTTCCCGCCACTAGTACTTGAGCGTTCCTGGAATAACCATTATTGACTGGCTTCGTAATAACTGCGCTGCCTGTGGGCATTTCACTTCCTTGAGCCATGACACTACCCTCTAATATTCATTCACATTAGGTGCGCAACAAAAGCAGCTTCCGACAAATGCAAACCCCTACCAACATCAAAGCAATAAAAACACTCACTACCAAATATTTCTTATTACAGAACGTCAGCCCCCCCTCACATGACCATAATCACGCCTAGAAACAGGATGACTGCAAATTACAGCGCCATCGGACTGAGCCTGAACAGCTCGCCGCCCTTTTCCCACAACGCAAGCAACGCTGAAAGCACCGTTTAACGAGCCACCGCTACTCATATTTAAAAGTATGAGTAGCTGTGGCTTTTGGATCACTGCCACTTTTATCAAAAACAAACTCAACCTCACAGAACACTGTCTTGTCGGACTTAGCTCCAATATACCCGCCTGTTGACCAACTTATCCATTCACAGGTCTGCCACATAGCGTCTGGCGATCTGTGATTTCGCCATTGCGTCGGACTCCCATAAATACTCCAATTAATATTAGCCTTATTCCCACCATCTCCATCCTTACATATCCGATATTGAACCGAATAACAGTAAAATATACCACCACTATTCCCCCACCAAAAATTAAGTGAGAGTTCCCCTTTAAAATAGCTGGCTTCAGCAGCCATCGTCTTGACATCACTGCGCAAAGAGCGCAACCACTCCAACCACTGTTCATCATCAAGAGACTGATTCGCTTCAATACTCCTCAACTCGCAAAACTGCGAACTACTCTTTAAATCAATTGTTTGTAGTGATGCACTCTCCGCAAACTTCCTTAAACGCTCGAATGCATCAATTTGCTCCAGAGTAAGCTCATTACCTTCTTGAATGGTAGTCATGATCAATCTCCGATTAAATAAAAACGCCCTTACATCACCTATAGAACTCTCCAACTCGGACTTTTCTCTGAAACGATGAGTGAACGCGTTGAGTTGATTAAAAACCTTTGCTCTAAATTATCCACCTGTAAAATCTGACAGTCCCGACAAGCGGTAACTCTTCCCACAGCCCGGTCCGGCAGCGTCCTGCAAGTCGTAACAGCGGGCTACGATGCCTTGTGCCATTGCCTACAAATCCCTCAGAATCCGCCGGCTTGTGCGCCTTGGCGTTGCCCCGTAACTTGATCCCCGTCGCTGCCAATCAGCGGCCGGGTTTAGTCGCCCGGGGTCTTAGTACGTTGCGCATAAGCGTCATCCAGTCGGGTATTCCCTATCCCCGCACTCGATGGTGGCTGTTCGCAGGGCGCCCTCGGGCGCACCGGTACGTACTCCCGGTCGACTAACCTGCTTACAGCCGCCACCCCCTTCTCGTTTAGTCGCGAGCCAGATGGTGGCCCTAACGACGAGTACGAAATACATGAAAAAGCCAGTTCCAAATCCCCCTTCGGACACCGATCCAAAGGACCCGACCGATCAACCCGATACGGTCTCCCCCTACGCTTCCATCGATTCAAAGAAACTCCACGACGCGGCCCACAAGGCCCTCGATTTCTACCTCAATCCCAAGGCCGAAAAACCGCGCAATTCCGTGGATCGCGGCATGCAGATGTTCAAGGTCGATCCCGAGATCAACCCCGAGGCAATCGCCATCCAGACCTACGAGACCTTTTCTTCAGTGAGCATTCTGCTGCTCGACCTGGCCGACAGCCTGGACGACAAGCCGCGGCATCTGGCGATGGCGATCTATCAGTTGAGCGAGATGGGATTGCTGCTGGCGGAGAGGACGCTGGATAACGAGCGGGCGATTGCGATAGGCGCGTAAAAACTACAGGGTCGCCACATCCGGCAGATGGCGACCCTTTTGCACGACGCAGATTCACGACAAAGGATGAGTCAGGGTCTTCTTCGCTTCCATGGTTACGGTCTTGTCCGGAGCATTGAAGATAAATGTGAACGTCATCTCAGCCTTGCCAAACGGTGTCGGTACAATGCCCGTCCCTTGAACCGCATGCTCCCGGCCATCCGTAATTGCAACGTCGGTCAGTTGTTCATCAAAGTCATCACCCACCTTCAACCGAATGGTTCCAACTCCTTCCGGAAGTTGGGTCGCCCAATACCTGCTGACTTCAAAACTGAAGTTTTTACCGTCGGGCCCAAATTCCGCCGTCACATAAAGCTCTGCGCATAATTCCTGCTCACATCCCAATAGCACATGCTCGTTGGCAGCGAGATTGGCTTGTACGTTCCTTTGATTGCCTGACATGGTCCACTCCTCAACGGTGATGGGTTGAACTTGCTCGGTCATCGTGACCAAGCCTGATCCCATTCAGCGCCAGAGTTCATGGCGGGCACACCTGTAATATCTGACAGTCCCGACAGACGGCAGCCTGCCTCATCGATCAATGCGACGGCCTGGCGTTTGGTTATTGCATTCGTCGGATCGCACCCGGCAAGCCCACTCACACCGGGATCAGTGGCGTCGAGGTGGGGCGGATTTGCCCGCGATGCTTTGGGGGGGATTTGAATCAGGCCGAAGCCGGCAACGGCTGAAAACTGAAGTATTGCTTCAACGCCTCGACCAGTTGCCCGTATTCCGGCGGGGTGCGGAACAGGCTGAAGCCGGCATCGTAATACCGGGGCGTGGCCTCTTCATGGCACCACAGGCAGCAGGCGCTGAGGTCGATCACCTGCTGGCAGCCATCGCCCAAGGGGATTTTCAGACGCAGTTTGAATTCGGCACCGATCATCATCGGCAACTGGCTGATCAGCATCAGCCCGTCTTCGGAGACGTTGCCCAGAAAGCCGATGGGTTTGTCGGTGACGCTGTTGAACACTCGCAGAAAATACGGCAACTGGTGCCGTTCGATTCGACGGTCGGTAAACATGAGCGTATCGCCATGCAAGGCCCGGCAAACGGGCCGCACTGTGCTTCGGAACGAACCTGTCCGACAGGCCCGCTCTCCCCGCTCCCGGTGTGGCGCTCGCCACGTATTGCTCATGCCAGTCGCAGGTGTTGCGCCGGTCTGGAGTCCAGGCTCTAAACCGGTGTCATTGGACTATAGCTCACCCTATACAGGCAGCCAGCTTTTGTATGACAACCGCCATCAGAATCGGGTTGGACGCACCACGGCGGCTGCGCTGCGAGTCGGGTAGTGACCCAGGCTCTGCAGGGTTTCCAGACGCGCACGGGCGCGGTAGGCGTATTCGCTGTTGGGGTACGAGGCGATGATGAACTGGTAGGTCTGCGCCGCATCGACGAACATTTTCTGCCGCTCAAGGCACTGGCCGCGCATCATCGAGACTTCCGGCCACACGTAAGGGCGGGCCCGGCTGGCGCGTTCGACCTTGGACAGCTCGAGCATCACCTGCTCGCAGTTGCCCCGGTCATAGGCGCTGTAAGCGTTGTTCAAATGATGGTTCATCGACCAACGGGTGCAGCCCGTGACGGCGAGGACGCTGAGGGCAAGGGCGGCAATGGGCACGAATCGCATGGGGGTTCTCCTGTCTTGTGCTCTGTATCGACCCCTGGTCGGAAATCTTCAGGCGCGTTTGTCCCAAAGTTGCCGTGTTCAATAAAGAAAGTATTAAGTAGTGCAAACGAACAATGACTACACCCCAAGAGCATAGTAGCCTTCGCTGGCGCTTGAACTTGAGGAGTCTTTGCATGTCCGTCCGTCGTACCAAAATCGTCGCTACCCTTGGCCCGGCCAGTAACTCGCCGGAAGTTCTCGAACAGCTGATTCTGGCTGGCCTGGACGTCGCCCGTCTGAACTTCTCCCACGGCACCCCCGACGAGCACAAGGCTCGCGCGAAGCTGGTGCGTGACCTCGCTGCCAAGCACGGCCGCTTCGTCGCCCTGCTGGGTGACCTGCAAGGCCCGAAAATCCGCATCGCCAAATTCGCCAACAAGCGCATCGAGCTGAAGATCGGTGACAAGTTCACTTTCTCCACCAGCCATCCGCTGACCGAAGGCAACCAGCAGGTTGTCGGCATCGACTACCCGGACCTGGTCAAGGACTGCGGCGTGGGCGACGAGCTGCTGCTCGACGACGGCCGCGTGGTCATGCGCGTTGAAACCGCCACCGCCACCGAGCTGAACTGCGTCGTGACCATCGGCGGCCCGCTGTCCGACCATAAAGGCATCAACCGTCGCGGTGGCGGCCTGACCGCACCGGCCCTGACTGAAAAAGACAAGGCCGACATCAAGCTCGCCGCTGAAATGGAAGTCGACTACCTCGCCGTGTCCTTCCCGCGTGACGCCGCCGACATGAACTACGCCCGTCAACTGCGCGACGAAGCCGGCGGCACTGCCTGGCTGGTGGCGAAGATCGAACGCGCCGAAGCCGTGGCCGACGACGAAACCCTCGACGGCCTGATCAAGGCTTCCGACGCTGTGATGGTTGCCCGTGGTGACCTGGGCGTGGAAATCGGCGACGCCGAGCTGGTGGGCATCCAGAAGAAAATCATTCTGCACGCACGCCGCCACAACAAGGCGGTGATCGTGGCGACCCAGATGATGGAGTCGATGATCCAGAACCCGATGCCGACCCGCGCCGAAGTGTCCGACGTGGCCAACGCCGTGCTCGACTATACCGACGCCGTGATGCTGTCGGCCGAATCCGCTGCCGGCGCTTACCCGCTGGAAGCCGTTCAGGCGATGGCGCGTATCTGCGTCGGCGCTGAAAAGCACCCGACCAGCAAGACGTCCAGCCACCGCATCGGCAAGGAATTCGAGCGTTGCGACGAGAGCATCGCGCTGGCGACCATGTACACCGCCAACCACTTCCCGGGCGTCAAGGCGATCATCGCACTGACCGAAAGCGGCTACACCCCGCTGATCATGTCGCGTATCCGTTCGTCGGTGCCGATCTACTGCTTCACCCCGCACCGCGAAGCCCAGGCCCGCGCGGCAATGTTCCGTGGCGTGTACACCGTGCCGTTCGACCCGGCGTCGCTGGCCCCGAACGAAGTCAGTCAGAAAGCCATCGACGAGCTGGTCAAGCGCGGCGTGGTGGAGAAAGGCGACTGGGTGATCCTGACCAAGGGCGACAGCTACCACACCACCGGCGGCACCAACGGCATGAAGATCCTGCACGTGGGCGACCCGCAGGTCTGAGTGACCGGTTGCTGAAAACGAAAAGCCCTGCCATGTGAATGGCGGGGCTTTTTCATTTCTGGGTTGGATTTTGTTGATCGTTCCCACGCTCTGCGTGGGAATGCCTCAATGGACGCTCCGCGTCCGCTTCGGCATGGGACGCGGAGCGTCCCGGGCTGCATTCCCACGCAGAGCGTGGGAACGATCAGCGTTCGGAGTGCGAGCGCCAGGTGCGCGTCGGCAGTCGGCAGTCGGCAGTCGGCAGTCGGCAAATATTTCAATGCCGTTTGATGAACCCGGTCAGCGCCGCCAACGCCTCTGGCGAGCGCAACCGCTGGGTGAACAACGCCCCCTCCTCTTCGATCACCTTGCGAATCAATTCCCGATCCGGCGCGCGCATCAATTGTTTGCTGATGCGTACCGCCTCCGCCGGCAGCTCGTCAAACCGCAGCGCCATCTCCCGCGCCCTGGCCAATGCGGCTTCGCCACTGCCCAGTGCCTCAGTCGCAATCCCCCAGGCCGCCGCTTGCTCACCGGTAAAACCTTCACCGAGCAGCAACAGTTCCGACGCTTTGGCCTGCCCGAGCAATCGCGGCAGGATCAGGCTGGAACCGAACTCCGGGCACAACCCGAGATTGACGAACGGCATGCGCAACCGCGCATCCCGCGCCACATAAACCAGATCGCAATGCAGCAACAGCGTGGTGCCGATCCCCACCGCCGCCCCGGCCACGGCAGCGATCACCGGTTTGCGGCATTCGAGCAGTTCAAGCATGAAGTGGAACACCGGGCTGTCGAGGTCGCTCGGCGGTTGCTGGATGAAGTCGGCGATGTCGTTGCCGGCGGTGAAGCACTCGGTGCTGCCGGTGATCAGCACGGCGTTGATTTCCGGGTCGCTGCCGGCCTGTTTCAGCGCCTCGGCCAACTGGCTGTACATGGCGCGGGTCAGGGCGTTTTTCTTGTCCGGGCGGTTGAGGCGCAGGGTCAGCAAACTGCGTTCGCGGTGCAGCAGGATGGCTTCGGGCATGGCAGGTCTCGCGTCTGGGAATTCAGCGCTCAATCACGGCTGAGGAAGACATCGGCCAGCAGTTGATTGCGCGGCAGTCCGGCCAGGAACAGACGCTTGGCAAACGCGTCAACGCTGGCAGTCGAGCCGCAGACTAAAGCCAGGGTTTGTCGGGAGACAAGGCGCAGTTGCGCCAAAGCGCCCGGCAACTCGGCCGCCGTCCAGCATTCGACGCTGAGGTTTTCCCGCTGCGCGGCCAGTGCCTCAAGGGGTTTGACCAGGTAATGCCCGTCGGCATCATGGGCCAGGTGAATGACACGAATGGCGCCCCGATGATCGTGACGCAAGGCTTCGCGCAACACCCCGAACAACGGGCCGAGCCCGGTACCGGCGGCCAATAGCCACAGCGGCCGGTCATGCCAGTCAGGGTCGTAATGCAGCGCACCGCCGCGCAGTTCGCCGAGGCGGATGGGGTCGCCGATCTGCAAGCGGCGCGCGGCATCGCTGAATTCGCCGGGCTCGCGGCAATCAAGGTGAAACTCAAGAAAGCGGTCTTCCTCCGGCAGGCTCGCCAGCGAATACGGCCGCGCGATGTGACCGGCCCACAGCACCAGATGCTGGCCGGCGCTGTAGCGCAACGGCCGCTGGGGTGTCAGGCGCAATCGCAACACGCTGTCGCCGAGCCAGTCCAGCGCTTCGACCGTGGCCGGGCGACCATCGGTGACGGGATCGAAGGTGTGCACCTGCAAATCCTCGATCACCTGACACTGACAGGCCAGGCGCCAGCCCTGATCACGTTGCTCCGCGCTGAGGGCATCCGGACGACTGTCAGCAGGCAAACCCCGCACGCATTGCACCAGACACGCGTGGCAACTGCCGGCGCGGCAGCTATAAGGCACCGCTACACCGTTCTGATTGAGAGCATCGAGCAGATTGCTGCCCGCCGCCACCGACCACTGTCGCTCACCGACCCGCAGTTCAGGCATCGACGTTCTCCCACGCCGCTGCGCAACGGTTGCGCCCGTCACGCTTGGCCCGATACAGCGCCTGATCGGCGCGCTGCAAGGCTTCGTCCAGATCATCGCCCAGTTCCAGCAAGGTCATGCCGGCCGAAAGACTCAGGTTTTTCACATTCAGGCCCACCAGTTCAACGTCGGTGAAGGCGATGCGCAGGCGTTCGCAACAGGCGGTCAGGCGCTCGGCGTTGCAATCGGGCAGCAGCACCACGAATTCTTCACCACCATAACGCGCCAGCACGTCGCCGTCGCGCAGGCAGGCACCGGCCACCCCGGCGAACGCTTGCAGCACCTGATCGCCGGCGGCATGGCCGTGCAGGTCGTTGATGCGCTTGAAGTGGTCGAGGTCGATCAGCGCCAGACCATGTACCACGTCGGCCTCCATCGCGTTCAGCTCGCGGGTGGCCAGGCGCAGAAAATGCCGGCGATTGAACAGCCCGGTCAGTTCATCGGTGGCCACCAGGTCTTCGAGCTGACGCATCATCCCGCGCAGGGTGTCCTGATGCGCCTGCAAGGCGAACCGGCGCTGGCGCATGCGTTGCCGCGAGGTCTGGACGAAACGGGCATAGATCACCAGCCACACCAGCACGATCAGCAGGAGGCACACCTGCAACGCGGCCAGCGCCGGGTCAGGTAACTGGAAGTGATAGCCGTCCCACAAGGTGATGGCGCAGAAACTGAAGAACACCAGCATCGCGCAGCGCACGAATGCCCGGCGTGACAGATGGAACAGGCCGAACAACAGGATCAGTACATAAAAGACCAGGAACTCGCCCCGGGCTTCCTCCAGATGCGCGATCAGCCACGTCTGCCAGCCGAGGCCGAGCATTACTTGTGCTTCAGTCAGGCTCGGATCGGAGAAGCGCAGGTTGGCGCCCGAGAAAAACACCGCGAACAGGGTCGCCTGGCTGATCACCACCAGCGCACTGCCGACGGCGACGCCGGCCAGCGAATCGTTGTAGTGACCAGTGAAATACGCCAGCCACAGCAGCAGCAAAGCCAATCCATAGGTGGCTGCAGCGAGGGCGAAGCGTTTGAGCAAAAGACGTTGAATGGCGTTATGGGTCAATCGTTGACTCACCGTGCGATAAGAGGCTGACCGAGTGTCCTACTCTACAGACCGGCTGCCACTTTAGTGGCCCGGTCGATAAATGACCATTGATTTTCGGGCCGGGTATTTGGCGTCAAAAACCTGCAGCCATGCGACCAACGAATGACTCCCGGCAGATGTGCCCGCCACCGAGGCGCGGTATACTGCCGCGCCTTTTTAGCGTCGCGCCAGCAGCCCCGGCGTGCCTTGAAAGGTGTCTGCGACCGACCGATGCACCCAAGCCGCAGGCACCTTATTGAATGTTCCCGTCTTTTAGAGGAGCGCGACTCATGACCGTGATCAAGCAAGACGACCTGATTCAGAGCGTTGCCGACGCCCTGCAGTTCATTTCCTACTACCACCCCGTGGACTTCATCCAGGCGATGCACGAAGCCTACCTGCGCGAAGAATCGCCAGCGGCCCGTGACTCGATGGCGCAGATCCTGATCAACTCGCGCATGTGCGCCACCGGCCACCGGCCGATCTGCCAGGACACCGGCATCGTGACCGTGTTCGTGCGTGTGGGCATGGACGTGCGCTGGGATGGCGCGACGATGAGCCTGGACGACATGATCAACGAAGGCGTGCGCCGCGCCTACAACCTGCCGGAAAACGTCCTGCGTGCCTCGATTCTCGCCGACCCGGCGGGCGCTCGTAAAAACACCAAGGACAACACCCCGGCGGTCATCCACTACTCCATCGTTCCGGGCAACACCGTGGAAGTGGACGTGGCGGCCAAGGGCGGCGGTTCCGAGAACAAGTCGAAAATGGCCATGCTCAACCCGTCCGACTCGATCGTCGACTGGGTACTCAAGACCGTTCCGACCATGGGCGCCGGCTGGTGCCCACCGGGCATGCTGGGCATCGGCATCGGCGGCACCGCCGAGAAAGCCGCTGTGATGGCCAAGGAAGTGTTGATGGAGTCCATCGACATTCACGAGCTCAAAGCCCGTGGCCCGCAGAACCGCATCGAAGAAATGCGTCTGGAGCTGTTCGAGAAGGTTAACCAGCTGGGCATCGGCGCCCAGGGCCTCGGTGGCCTGACCACCGTGCTCGACGTGAAAATCATGGATTATCCGACCCACGCAGCTTCCCTGCCGGTGTGCATGATCCCGAACTGCGCCGCGACCCGTCACGCGCACTTCGTGCTCGACGGTTCCGGCCCTGCCTCGCTGGAGGCGCCACCGCTGGACGCCTACCCGGAAATCGTCTGGGAAGCCGGCCCGTCGGCCCGTCGCGTCAACCTCGACACCCTGACCCCGGAAGAGGTGCAGAGCTGGAAGCCGGGCGAAACCGTCCTGCTCAACGGCAAGATGCTCACCGGTCGCGACGCTGCGCACAAGCGCATGGTCGAGATGCTGAACAAGGGCGAAACCCTGCCGGTTGATCTGAAAGGCCGCTTCATCTACTACGTCGGCCCGGTTGATCCGGTCGGTGACGAAGTGGTGGGCCCGGCTGGCCCGACCACCGCCACACGGATGGACAAGTTCACCCGTCAGATCCTTGAGCAGACCGGCCTTTTGGGCATGATCGGCAAGTCCGAGCGCGGCCCGACCGCCATCGACGCGATCAAGGACAACAAGGCTGTGTATCTGATGGCCGTCGGCGGTGCCGCTTACCTGGTGGCGCAAGCGATCAAGAAGTCCAAGGTTCTGGCGTTCGCCGAGCTGGGCATGGAAGCGATCTACGAGTTCGAGGTCAAGGACATGCCGGTCACCGTTGCGGTGGACAGCAAAGGTGAGTCGGTGCACATCACCGGTCCTGCGATCTGGCAACAGAAGATCAGCGAAAGCCTGGCGGTGGAAGTGCAGTAAGCACTTCATCTGCTTGTGAAAAAACCGGGCGGCCAGCGATGACCGCCCGGTTTTTTTTTCGCCTGCCGTCAGTCGGCACCTGTCAGATCTGACAGGTGTCTGGCGCACTTCGCTTTGCTAGCGTGATGTCTCGACATTTTCAGGTTGCGACGCCATGACCCCGGATGCAGATGCGCTCGTCACTCCTCCCTCCATTTCCAAGACTGCGTCCATTGCAACGAATGGACGCAGTTGGAGTGAGACGGGTGCGACCGGGCAGCGCTCTTACACCCTGCCCCTCCCGATCCTGAAGGCGCGCACGCTCACTCCCGAGTTGCAGCTTGTCTACGAGGGGAACGCGGGCAACGGCAAGTACGGGCTCGGCTGGGATCTGCCGCTGCCCGCGATCTCGCGCAAGACCAGCAAGGGCGTGCCGAAGTACGCAGGCGCCGATGTCATGCAGGCCGACGGCACCGACCTGCGGCCCGAACTGACGGCCAGTGGCAGGATCAAGGCAACCCGGCGCACTCGAGGAATAGGCAAGAACACCAGAAAATTCTCCGTAGTGCGCTACATCCCTCGCCTGGAAAGCACGTTCAACCGCTACGAACTCTGGACACCTGCCGACGGCAACCCATTCTGGGTGGTGTCCCGTTCCGACGGCTCGCAACATTGCTACGGCAACTCGCCGGAATCATGCATTTACGACCCTGAAGATCCAACCCGCATTGCCGTGTGGCTGCTGGTGGAAATCAGGAACGCCGTCGGGGAAAACATCTGCTTCGAATACAAATCCGACGACACCGAGGCCGACCCACGCTTTGACTATCGGGCCCAGCGCTACCTGCGTCAGGTCTGCTACTGCAACAAGGCTCCCAGCACCGGGCTGCTATGTCTCGAACACCCGAACCCGCAGGATCTGGAATGGTTGTTCAGATTAATCGTCTGCTACGGCGAACGTGCCACCGGGCTGGAGGAGCTACCGACATTTGAACCCGTTCGTGTGTGGCCAGCACGCAGCGACCCTTTTCGCATGCATCGCTTCGGGTTCGAGGTGGGCACCCGGCGCCTGTGCAGGCAGTTTCTGTTGTTCAACCACACAGGTCCCGCTCCGGTGCTGGTCAATCGCCTGCTGCTGGAACACGAATCCACACCACTGCTGTACAACCATCTGAAAGCCGCGCACTACATGAGTTTCGACGCTACAGGTCGCGTCAAGCACATGCCGCCCCTCGAATATTTCTATGAAGCACTGATACTCGACACCACCCCCAAACCCTTCCTGCAACTCGATCACATGCCCGGCCTCAACGACGGCCAGCCCTACCATTGCGTCGATCTTTACGGCGAAGGCGTGCCCGGTTTTCTCTGCCAGTACGACGGCGCCTGGTACTACCGCGAGCCCTTGCGGGGCGCGCCTGGTACGGACGAAATCGTCTACGGTTCCTGGACACTGCTACCGCTGATTCCGAACGCCGACAGCAACAAGCAGGTGGTGCAGATTCTCACCGACCTCACCGGTGACGGGCGTCTGGACTGGGTCGTCGCGCAACCCGGAGGCAGCGGGTATTACACGCTCAATCCGGATGGCACCTGGTCGTTGTTCAAACCTTTCAGCCAGTTCCCCGTGGAGTTTTTCCACCATCTGGCCCAGATGGGCGACTGGAGCGGCGCCGGTCTGGACGACCTCGCTCTGATCGGCCCGAACAGCGTAAGGGTGTATGCCAATGTGCGGGAGAAAGGATTCATGCCCGGCAAGGAGATACCGCATACACCGGATCGCTTGCCGCTGTTCGGCAACGCCCGCACCGAACTGGTGATGTTTGGCAACCTGCACGCCAGTGACCTCTCGGGACTGTGCAGAGTCCGCCACGACAGTATCGAAACCTGGGCGAATCTGGGGCATGGCCGATTCGGCAAAGGTATTGCGATCAGCGCGCTGCCTTTTGAGTATCAGCATTTCAACGCCGATCACATTCGCTTCGCCGACCTCGACGGCTCCGGTGCACCGGCGCTGATCCGTCTGTGCTCCGATCATTTCGAGATCTACTGGAATTACGGGGGCAATGCCTTTGAGCAAGTCCCGCTCATCGTCGACTGGCCCACCGGCATTCGCTACGACAACCTCTGCCAGGTAACCTTCGCCGACCTGCGAGGCCTGGGCTGCGCCAGCCTGCTGTTGACCAAACCGCACATGACGCCGCAGCACTGGGTTTATCACTTCGTCAGTGAACGGCCCTATCTGCTTACCGGCTGCAACAACAACATGGGCTACGGCGCAACCCTGAAACATCGCAGCAGTGCGCAATTCTGGCTGGATGAAAAACGTCTGGAACTGATGGCGCGCCGACGTCCGGTCTGCCTTCTGCCCTTTCCCCAAATGGTGCTTCACTGGTTGCGCCAGGACGATGAAATCACCGGCAATTATCTGATGCAGTTCCACGAATATTTCGAGGGCTATTACGACGGCTACGAACGTGAATTCCGCGGTTTCGGCAAAGTCTGTCAGACCGACAGTGACCTGGAGCCGGGCAAGGCCGAAAGTGGCCACACGGCGCCGATGCGGGTGACACATTGGTTTCATACCGGTAGAAGCATCGATCTGGTCTTGAGCGGCATCTGCGAACTCGACGACGAAAACACGCCACTGGGGTCCACGGTTATTTCAACGTTCGATGCCAAGAACAGAAAGGAGCGTGTTCGGACGCAGCACACAGCCGACGACCATCGCGAAATCGCCTACGCCCTGGCCGGTAGTCCACTGCGCAGCGAGGTCTGTCAGGCAGACGACCCCGCCCCGGCGCGGCTGTTCTCACTGAGCGAATTCCGTTATCGGGTGCGGGTGGTCAACGACAACCCGTCCAGTCTGCTGGTGCTCGAACTGGAAACCCGTACCCATCAATACGAACGCTTCATGGACGACCCCAATTGTCAGCACACCATCAATCAGGAGCTGAACGAGTACGGTCAGTTGACTCGAAGTGTCACGGTCGCCTGTGCTCGCCGTCGCACCGAACTGGACAAACCGCCCTTCGATCGAGAGGACCAGCTTCGAGCCTGGGTGGACAGCCACGACGAGCAGCAACAGTTTTTTTATCTGAGCGAAACACTCGCCGCGTACCTACAACTGACCACTGACGGCCACTGGCTGCTCGGCTTGCCCTGGCGCCAGCGCAGCAACGCGATGAAGCTGCCCAAAGGCGCACTCCCGGGCGGACTGCAAGCGGCGGACATCAGTTTCGAAAACTTCGAACGGTATAAAGACAGTGCCGAATGGACAACCGCGCGGGAACTGACCTCACTCTTGCAACACACGTATCTGGAGTCAGGGGGCAAGATGCTCTACCCGCCGCTGGCCGGCCCGACCGAGCAGGCCGTGTTCGACAAAAAGGCCCTGGTGGCCTACGACGGCGTCCCGATAGTCATCCGGGACGAACTGACAAAGATCGGCTACACGCCCATGAAGCTGTTCCTCCCGGAGGACCCTGAAGAGGATCTGCTGCAAAACCTGTGGTCAGCGCAAAGCGGCTTTTTCACCTACGCCAGCGCCAGCGGTTTCTACCACGTCACCGAGGTGCAACAGACCGCCAGCCATGGTGTGACGCACATAACATGGGATGCAGACCATCTGCTGACCATTGCCATCACCCTGCCGGACGGCTGTGCGACTTCAGTGAAATACGACATGCACACCCTGTTGCCGCAGAGCATCACGGATCCCAACGAGAACATTCAGGAAGTGCTGTACGAACCGGGCGGCCAACCGGTTGCCCATAGTTTTCATGGCACCGAAGAGGGGCTGCCGGCCGGTTTTCAGCCGCTGGCCGCTTACCCGCCGCAGTCTGATCTGAGTGTCGAATACGCCCTCGCCCATCCGAAAACCGTAGTGGCATCCGCCGCCAGTGCAGTGCGCACCGAGCTGTTCAGCTGGATGCCCGTTCTCTCGCGCCAGACCCTGTCGCAGAAAAGAAAGGAATGGGTCTCCAACGGCCTGATTCTGCCCGATGGCCACATCCGTGCCTCGGCATTGCGCTGGCTGAACCAGCGCAAAAAACGCACGGCCAGCGAACAGGCCCTGCTCGGTATTATTCACACCGCTCCCAGGCAGCCGGTGCACAGCCTGAGTCTGGTTGCCGACCGCTATCACACCGACCCGCTGCAACAGATTCAGATGACGATCAGCTATACCGACGGTTTTGGCCGCGAGCTGCAAAGCAAACAGCTCGTCCCGCCGGGCGATGCCCTTGTCGCCACGCCCGAAGACGATCTGGTGACCGGCGCCGACGGCAAGCCGGTCGAAATGCCGGCCATTCAGCGCTGGCGGGTCCAGGGGCGTGTGGAATACAACCACAAGGGCGAGACCATCCGGGTTTACCGCCCCTACTTTCTCAACACCCATCGCTGCATCAATGACAGTGCGATGCGCAAGCACGGCTACCACGACCAGATGTTCTACGACGCCCTGGGCCGGCCAATCCAGACGATCAACGCTCTTGATTATCTGGCGTTCGACATCCTGCATCCATGGTTCAAGCTCAGTTATGACTTCAATGACACTGATGACACACCGCCGTCGAAACCCGCGAAGGTCCCTTTTAAACAACCTGTCAGAAGGTTGAAAAAGGCTAAATGACAAGTGCCAATGTGCACGGGAACACACCCGCCCTGCAGGCTCATGATCCGCGCGCACTCGGGATTCGGCAGGTGGCCTATCTGCGCAATGTGGCGGGTGAGGCTGTTCAGGCGCTCGTCACCCGCAGGCTCCATGACGTCGCTGGCCGGGCCGTGGGGCAACAGGATCCGCGCCTGTCCACGGTGAATACAACCAGCCTTTTTACGCTGGATGGTCAGGTCGTGAAGCTTGCCAGCGTCGATGCCGGCGTGAACGTCACGTTGCCGGGGCTGGCCGGTGAAACCCTGCAATCCTGGGACGCGAACGGCAACCACCGACGCAGGCATCACGACCTTCAACTGCGCCTTTTGACGCTCGAAGAGAACGGTGTGCCGGAAGTCGAAACCCGGCTGTATGCCACCCTGTCAGCCGACCCTGGTCACAACCTGCGCGGGCAGATGATCAAGCTGACCGACCCGTCCGGCAGTGTCGAATTTCACAGCTTCGCTCTCACAGGCCCCGCTCGACAGGAAACCCGCACCTTTCACGATGGCCTGGCGCTGACCAGCCACAAGTGGTTCAGCCCGCTGGGCATGCTTGTCGAACATACCGATGCCGCCGGGCACCGGCAGCAGTCGAAGTTCGATGTGGCAGGTCAGCTGGTACAAGTGCTGCTCGGGCTGCATGGCCAACCCGACTGGCAAACGGTACTGCAAGGTGCACAGTACGATGCCGCCGGGCGGGTCATCGAACACCAGGCCGGCAACGGCGTGATCAGCCATTCGCACTATCGCGCCGCCGACGGTTTCCTGCTGCGTCGCTACGCACAAAAGGGGTCAGGGCCGGCGCTTCAGGATTTCGAATATGAATACGATCCGATGGGCAATATCACGACCCTCATCGATAACACCTTCACGCCGCGTTTTTTCGCCAACCAGCGGCTCGACGGTCGTCGCCTGTTCGCCTATGACTCACTCTACCGACTGCACAGCGCGACCGGATACAGCGACAGGCCCCTGACAGACAACCCGGGCCGGCCCCAACCGTCCGACCCTGCTGATCGGCGCAATTACACGCAAACCTATGAGTACGACAAGGGCAACAACCTCATCAAAACCACTCATGCACGCGACGGCGCCAGTTACACCAGCGAGGTGTTCATAGATCCACTCAACAACCGGGGTTTGCGCTGGAGGCCCGGAGATCCGCCACCAGACTTCAGCACTCGGTTCGACAGCGCCGGCAACCTGCTGGCCCTGCAGTCTGGCCAGCCGATGCAATGGAACAATCGCAATCATCTGGCGTCGGTCATCCTGGTAGACCGCAACGGCAGTGGCCCGAATGACGAAGAGCATTACCGCTACAGTCAGGGCAAGCGAGTCTACAAACGCCACGACAGCCACACAGCGGCCATCGATCACTTCCATGAGGCGCGCTATCTGCCGGGGCTGGAGATTCGCACCCGAGACAATGGCGAAGAATTACATCTGATCTCCCTCGTCAGCGGCATCGAAAACGTGGTTTGCCTGCACTGGGTCAGCGGTAAACCGCCGAACATGCCGGCCGATCAAATGCGCTACACCCTCAATGATCACCTGCAGTCCGTATCCATGGAACTCGATCAACAGGCGCAGGTGATCAGTCATGAAGGTTACTTGCCCTTCGGCACCACCGCCTGGATGGTGGCGCGATCACAGATCGAGGTGGACTACCGCTTTATCCGCTACTCGGGCAAGGAAATGGATATCGGCGGGCTGTACTACTACGGTGCGCGTTACTACGCCCCCTGGCTGGGCCGCTGGATCGCCGCCGATCCGGCGGGAGATGTGGACGGACTGAATCTTTACGCGTTTGTCGGCAACAACCCGCTGATCCATGTCGATGTCACAGGTCACGAAAGTACGTGGTTTAACGTGCTCACGGGCTTCTTTTCGTTCGTGAACATATCGAAAAAAGCGTCGGGACAGCTCAAGGGAATGGCAGCAGCTTTCAGAGATATGGTGCCTGAACCTTCACCGCAAGATGAAGGTGGTGGCGGTGGCGGTGGCCCACCTCTAAAGCCGGAGCCACGTGGTCGAGCGGATGTAGATGACGCCCCTCCCGACAGGCCGGTGCCAAAAGGTTTTAGCCGATATCTTGCTTTCAAGGCACAGATTGAAAATCTTACGCTCGGCGAGTATCTGCGTTCTTCGTCCGGTCGGGCCGCCATGAAGGCCGGTGTGAAGATTGGCTCCACAACAGGCTCGGCGCTGGGTACTTTTATCGGTGGAATTGCGGGCTTGATAATCGGTGGCCCGCTGGGCGCCGTCCTGGGTGCCGTGCTCGGAGGCGCGATTTTCGCAATCCTGGGTGGGGTGATCGGCTATGTGGCGATGCCCGTCATCATGCTCAGGTACATGAAGAAGAACGTAAACGAGGGAAAAGCCAGGGAAGACATTCTGGAGTCCATGAATAATCTGGCCGACCATATCGACATCGTCAACGTGATAAGTGAAAACCTCCCTGATCCGCAGGATCTGCCTTCCGAACTACCTGATGACTCCAGAGGTAATACGGGCAATTTCTTTTCGGACATCGAAATGGGCCGCCTGCTTGGGCAAGTCGGGCAACTCCCTACAGAACAACAGGTGGCGTTTGCAGCAGTGGTGAATCACCGGGCATTGGTGCAGGCCATTTCAAGAGGTGGCGCCCCTCGAACGATAGAGGTGAGCGATACGCACCGCGCGCAAAGGCCAACGCCAAAACCAGGAAACCTGAGAACCGTCAGGCTTCAGCGCCAGTATTCCGAAACATTCGTCTGACGCCGTTTCATCCTGTAAAGCCCATAAAACGGATCAAGTCATGAACGCCAGCGTGCACTACCTCACACCAACGATGTCGGTATCCGGCCCTCGTGGCGAGGCTGTCAGACAAGTCGACTACCTGCGCAAAGTAGCCGGCGAGGAAGTGCGAGCGCTCATCAACCGACTGCAATATGACGTTGTTGGCCATCTGGTTGAACAGCAGGATCCGCGCTTACCAAAGCCCAATACAACGACCGTGTTCAAGTTAGATGGCATAGCGGTCAAGGCCCGGAACGTCGACGGTGGCGCGGACACGCTTCTGCCCGGACTCGACGACGAGCTTTTGCAGCATTGGGATGCCAACGGCAATCACCGGGAGATGAGCTACGACCCGCAACTTCGTCTGAGCAGCGTCACAGAAAACGGGATAACCGGATTCGAAAGCTTCAGCTACGGCAGCGTTTCGGCCGACCCCACGCACAACCTGCGCGGACAAATGACAGCGCTGAGCGATCCATCGGGTACGGTGCAATTCAACAGCTTCAACATGCGTGGCCAGTCAACGGAAGAAATCCGCACCTTCAAGGACGGCAAGATCTGCACCGGCCGCCAGCGTTTCAGCGCCATGGGTGCACTGCTGCAAACCACCGACGCCGGCGGGCATGTTCAACTTTCCACCTTCGACATCGCCGGGCAGCTTGCTCAAGTGCAACTGCAACTCAGCGGACAAAATGTTCAGCCGATCTTGAATGGCGCGGATTACAACGCCGCCGGCCAGATCACCGAACAACGGCACGGCAACGGTGTAAACAGCCACTGGCATTACCGCGAGGCCGACGGACGTCTGCTTCGACAGTCCGCGCAAAAGGCTTCGGAACCGCCGGTTCAGGATTTCGAGTATGCATATGACGCAGCAGGGATCATCACTCGCATCATCGATCACACCTACACACCGACGTTTTTCCGCAACCAACGGGTCGACGGTGAACGCACATTTGGCTATGACTCGGTGTACCGCCTGATCCGCGCCACCGGTTACAGCGACGCCCCGCCTGCGGACAACCCCGGACGGCCGCAACCCACCGATCCCGATGACCGACGCAACTATGTCGAGTCTTTCGAATACGACGACGGCAACAACCTGAAAAAACTGACCCACGTGCGCGAGGGCAACACCTACACCCGCGAGATGTTCATCGACCCGTCCAGCAATCGCGGTGTGCGCTGGAAAGCGGGAGACCCGGCACCTGACTTCAACGCCCTGTTCGACCGCGCCGGTAATCAACTGGCCCTGCAACCCGGGCAGCCGATGGACTGGAACAGCCGCCATCAGCTGAAATCGCTGATCCTCCTGGAGCACGCCAGCGGCCCGCCCGATCAGGAGTTGTATCACTACAGCCAGGGTGCAAGGGTCTATAAGCGCCACGAAACCCACACAGGCACAGTCAACCATGTTGCTGAGGTGCATTACGTGGGGAGTCTGGAAATCCGCACCCGAAGCAGCGGAGAAGAATTGCACAGGGTCACTGTCGCCACCGGCATCGGCGAGGTGACGTGCCTGCACTGGATCACCGGCAAACCACCTGGTATCGATGCTGATCGGTTGTGTTATTCCCATTCCGACCATTTGGGATCGAGCGTTACGGAGATTGATCAACGGGCGCAGGTGATCAGCCGCGAAAGCTACTACGCCTTCGGCGCTACCTCGTCGATGGCGGCCCGCTCGCAGATCGAAGCGGACTACAAGTTCACCCGCTATTCGGGCAAGGAAATGGATGTCACCGGGCTTTATTACTACGGAGCGCGGTATTACGCGCCATGGCTGGGGCGCTGGATCAGCGCCGACCCCAGCGGCGATGCGGATGGAATGAATCGGTATGCGTTTGTCGGCAACAATCCGATTTTCTATGTGGACGACACCGGCAACACGAAAGACGAAGCCGGCGCCTCCGGCAACACCGGTGACGGCAAAAAAACCATTGGTTATAAGCTGAATAGATGGGTTGGCGCCGTTAAAAAAGCGCAAACAGCCGCAGGACAGATGAAAAACATCGCATCCGATTTTGAGAAACTGGTTCCTGAAGACGCCGATATCGAGCAGGTTCGCCAAGACCTCACGTTTGGAAAATACATCAGGTCCCGGTACGGCAGGGCTGCCATACGAAAAGGCTTAGGTGTCGGCGGTACTGCGGGAGGGGCTATCGCCGGCGTTGTCGGCGGCGTTGCTGCCCTCATTTTTCCCCCCGCCGCCGCCGCCGCCCCCGCCATCGTGAGTGTCGCGCCGGCTATCGGCATGGCCCTCGTACCGATATTAGGTTACCGCCACTTGAGGAAAGGCCTGAACAGGGCGGACATGTTGCGCAAAGCCGAAGCCGTGAACGACACCATCGACCTCGCTGAAGAAATCCTGGGCGCCGTTGCTGGACTACCCGATCAACTGAATCCAGTAGCGGATGAAGGCCCGGAAACGGAAATGAAGCCCGAGGCCGCTCCCGCTACCTATGAGGCAAAGATGCAGGAATTGTTCTTTGAGCAAATGAAGACACTCACTCCTCTGCAGCAGGCGGAAATTGGCAAATTGGTCCCAGGCGAAGGCGCCCCGTACTTCGAGGCATTGAGCCAAGTGCTGAAGGCTGCCAACGATCCGTCCTCTTCGCCCCGGCAGACGCCGGAGGTCAGCGACCCTCCACAAGAAAAACCAACACCTGAATCGATGGTAAACAAGCCTCAACTCGCTCGGCGCAGGCTTGTAATGTCGGGTCTTTGAATTTGATGAACACAGCAGAGGACAAAGACGATGCTCCCCTCTCTCCATGAGCGCACACCTTCGCTGTCAGCTTATGACAGCCGGGGCCTGATGGTTCGTCAGGTGGCCTATCTGCGCTCGGTTGCCGGCGCAACCGCCGAGGCACTGATCACACGCCAGCAACGCGATGCGCTCGGGCACGTGGTGAAACAGTGGGACCCGCGTCTGGCCAGCCCCACCATCACCAGCGTTTTCAATCTGATCGCAGAGCTGCTTGAAACAGACAGTGTGGACGCCGGAAAAAGCCGGCGCCTGCCTGGAGTGACAGGCGAAACCTTGCAACGCTGGGACGCACGCAACCACCATTGGCAGCACACATTCGACAATCAACTGCGCCTGGTGTCCGTCGCGCAGGACACCGGACTGGATAAAGAGGCCTACGTCTATGCCGATGCCTCGGCCGACGCGGGCTACAACCGGCGCGGGCAAAGGGTCGAAATCAATGATCCATCGGGCAGCGTCAAACTGCACTCTTTTGCCCTTACAGGCGCTGCGCTGCAGGAAAGCCGAACTTTTCACGATGGATTGTCCTTTTCCAGTCAGCAGAATCTCAGCCCCCTTGGCGCACTACTGAAGCAGACCGATGCCGGCGGCCACCAGCGGCGTCTGGCTTACGACGTAGCCGGGCAGCTCACACAGGTGCAACTCAAGGTTAATGACCTACTCGCCTGGCAACCGGTGTTGCGGGATGCACAATACAACGCCACCGGGCAGACGACCCTGCAACGGACAGGCAATCATGTGAGCAGTCACTGGCACTATCGGGCCGCTGACGGTCGCCTGCTTCGACAATACGCACAAAAGGCGACAGGGGAATCGATTCAGGATTTCGGGTATGAATATGACCGGATGGGCAACATCACTCGCATCCTCGATGGCGGCTACGCACCGACGTATTTTCACAACCAGCGCGTCGATGGCCACCGTGCGTTCAGCTATGACTCAACGTACCGCCTGATTTACGCCAGCGGATACGACGAGATGCCACCTACGGATAACCCGGGTCTGCCACAGCCGACCGACCCCAATGATCGGCGCAATTACACGGAAACATACGAGTACGACAATGGCGACAACCTCGTAAAAACCACCCGCGTCCGCGATGGGGCCAACCATACTTTCCAGGTGTATATCGATCCGGACAGCAACCGGGGGGTGCGCTGGAAAACGGGTGATCCGATACCGGTTTTTCCCATCGAGTTCGATGCTGCGGGCAACCAGCTGGCGCTTCCGTTCGGCCCACTGCAGTGGAACAGTCGCAATCAACTGGACTCCGTGACCCTGGCCAGACATCCCACCGGACCACACGATACGGAGCAGTATCGCTACAGTCAGGATCTGCGCGTGCACAAAAGACTGGAGACCCACACTCCCTCAGTCAGCCATTTCCGGGACGTGCGCTACTTGCCCGATCTAGAGATCCGCACCAGAGACAACGGCGAAGAGCTGCACGTGATCAAGCTGGACACTGGCGCAGGCCACGTGACATGTCTCCACTGGGTGAAGGGAAAACCCACGGGCATCGATCAGAGTCAAATGCGCTATATCCTCAAGGATCACCTGGGGTCGTCCCTGAAAGAAGTGGATCAACTGGCGCGATTGATCAGTGAGGAGACCTACTACCCGTTTGGCAGTACCTCGACACTGGGAGCCCGGTCACGGATTGAGGTGAACTACAAGTTCATCCGCTACAGCGGCAAGGAAACCGATGAAAGCGGCCTGATCTATTACGGACAACGCTATTACGCCCCATGGCTGCAACGCTGGACCCAGCCGGACAAGGCAGGAACCGTGGACGGATTGAATCTGTACCGGATGACGGCGAACAACCCGATCAATTTCATTGACGAGCAAGGGATGATGACGAGACCGACGCCGGCCACGCCTGACCAGACCTCCGTCCACATAGGCGGATCGACGTCGTCGTCACGTCCCAACTCGATCGCCGGCAGCGAGCCATCCACCGGTACACCCGCGCTGGTGGATGACCCGGCAAACAATCCTCCCGGCAAGCTGCCGCCCAAACCCGAACAATCCTGGGGCGAATGGGGCACGCAAGCCGCGCTGGCGGCGGTCAATTCGAAAGTCGGATTGGCATTGCTGCCCGTCGGGACTTCGTCTCCGGCCAACGCAGCTGTAGTTTCCACATTACTCACCGCCACCGCCCAGTTCGTTTTGCACGCAACGCTGTTCACCCCGGGCTGGTCACCGCCCAACACCTGGAACCCCGGTGGGAACGGCGCCGTACCACCCGCCGATGTCACGCAAGATGCCAACCGGTTCTTCACCATGAGCACACTGGGTGTTACCACGGCAGCAACCGTGGCGGGCATGATATTGGGTCCGATCGTAGGGGGCTACGTCGACGAGTTGAGAGGCACCAAGGCCAAGGCGGACAAGAAGGCTCAGGCGGCAAAATGGCTGGACACGGCTGACAGGCTCATCGCCGAACAGAGCCTTAAGGAAGAGGTGTCAGTGAAAGCCCAGCAAGCGCTGCGTCAGCAAGTACTGGACGCCGAAGAGTTGGTCGGAATTTCCTGGCAAAGCATGACAATGCTCGAAAAAATCACGGGGCTGCGGCCGTCAGACCAGAGTGAAAGCAACCTATCGTCACGTCGCAGTTCAGGGTCCTCGCAAAGTTCTGCCCGGAGTGTATTTCATAGAGCCAAAATAACTCGCATCCCTGTGCGCAAATCCAACACGCACCTCTGATCGGGCGATCCGGGCAGAACTTCTGCCCCTCTTGTCAGTTCGGGCCGACACCATGCTATGGTGCCGGCCCGACTTCCTATCTCTATGCGCCCAGCATGCTGCCGACTTCCCGTACCCTGCGTCTGTCGTTGTACACCCTGCTGATCCTCGCCGGCGCTGCCCTCGCCGCAACGCTTGCGATCCGTCACGCCGAACGCCAGGCACTGGTGGAAGATGCCGCCCGAGCCAACCAGCAACTGGCGCTGTACGCCAATTCGCTGCACACCCTGATCGACCGTTACCGCGCCCTGCCCGCCGTGCTGGCGCTGGACCCGCAATTGCGTGCGGCGCTGGCAGGTCCCGTGGATGCCGAACAGCAGGCTGCGCTGAATCTGAAGCTGGAAAAGATCAACGGCGCCGCGCAGTCCTCGACGCTTGAACTGCTCGATCACACCGGCCTGGCGGTGGCGGCCAGCAACTGGCGTCTGCCCAGCAGTTACGTCGGCCACAACTATGGCTTTCGCCCCTATTTCAGTCAGACCCGCACCCAGGGCACCGGGCGTTTCTACGCAGTCGGCGTGACCAGCGGGATTCCCGGCTACTTCCTGTCCAGCGCGGTGCTCGGCGACAACGGCGAGTTCCTCGGGGCGATGGTGGTCAAACTCGAATTCCCGGAGCTTGAACGCGAATGGAGCCAGGGCAGCGATACGCTACTGGTCAGCGATGCCCGGGGCATCATCTTCATTGCCAACCAGCCCGACTGGCGCTACCGCCTGCTGCACCCGCTGAGCCCGGCCGATTACCGAGAGATCAAGCGCACTCGCCAATACGACAAGCAATCGCTGGTGCCGCTGACTCATCTGTCGCTACGCCGCTTTGATGACAACAGCGAACTGCGCCGCGTCGAAGGCCCGCAAGGCACGGCGGATTACCTGTGGGAATCGCTGCCGCTGACCGCCGAAGGCTGGACGCTACACCTGCTGCGGCGTCCGCAAGTGTCCTTCGAAGACCAGCGCAATGCCGGGCTCGCCGCCGCCGGGGTGTGGCTGGCGCTGGTGTTTCTGTTGCTGTTCCTCAACCAGCGCTGGCGTCTGGCAAAGATGCGCCAGCGCAGCCGCGAAGAGCTTGAGCAACTGGTCGAGGAACGCACCCGGGATTTGCGCACCGCCCAGGAAGGTCTGGTGCAATCAGCGAAACTGGCGGCACTGGGGCAGATGTCCGCTGCGCTGGCCCACGAAATCAATCAGCCGCTGACCGCACAGCGCATGCAGCTTGCAACTCTGAGGCTGCTGCTCGATCACGGTCGGGTCGATGACGCCTGCAAGGCGCTCAAACCGGTGGACGAAATGCTCACGCGCATGGCTGCCCTCACCGGCCACCTGAAAACCTTTGCCCGCAAAAGCCCCAGCGGCTTGCGCGAACGGCTGGACCTGGCGACTGTGGTCGATCAGGCGCTGCAATTGCTCGATGCGCGCCTGCGTGATGAACAGGTCAGTCTGGTGCTGCACCTGACCCGTCCGGCCTGGGTGCGCGGCGACGCGATTCGCCTCGAACAAGTGCTGATCAACCTGCTGCGCAACGCCCTCGATGCGATGCAGGGCAAGCCGTGCAAGCGTCTGGAAATCCGCCTGGAAGCTGACGAACAACTGTGGCGCCTGAGCGTCATCGACAACGGTGGCGGCATTGCCGAAGAACATCTGGGTCAGGTATTCGATCCGTTCTTCACCACTAAACCTGTGGGTGACGGGCTGGGTCTGGGACTGGCGGTATCGTTCGCCATCGTCCATGAATCCGGCGGGCGCCTGTGCGCCGAAAATGGTGACAACGGTGCAGTGTTCAGCCTGACCTTGCCGATCGATCTGGAGGCGCACCTCTGATGCTCAACTCAGTGATGGTGGTCGATGACGAAAGCAGCATTCGCAACGCCGTCGAGCAATGGCTAAGCCTGTCCGGGTTCGAGGTGCAGCTGTTCAGCCGCGCCGAGGAATGCCTGGCGGCGCTGCCGAAGCACTTTGCCGGGGTGATTCTCAGCGATGTGCGCATGCCCGGTCTCAGCGGTCTTGAACTGCTGGCCGAAGTCCAGCGCCGGGATGCCGACCTGCCGGTGATTCTGCTCACCGGCCACGGCGATGTGCCGATGGCGGTCGAAGCGATGCGCGATGGCGCCTACGACTTTCTGGAAAAACCCTTCAGCCCCGAGGCCCTGCTCGGCAGCCTGCGGCGGGCGCTGGACAAGCGTCGGCTGGTGCTGGAAAACCGCGCCCTGCACGAACAGGCCGACAACCGCGCCAGACTGGATGCGACGCTGCTCGGCGTGTCCCGTGGTATGCAGACCCTGCGCCGGCAGGTGCTTGACCTCGCAACATTGCCGGTCAACGTGCTGATCCGTGGCGAAACCGGCAGCGGCAAGGAACTGGTTGCCCGCTGCCTGCACGACTTCGGCCCGCGCGCCGACAAGCCGTTCGTGGCACTGAACTGCGCGGCGATCCCCGAGCAGTTGTTCGAAGCCGAATTGTTCGGGCATGAGAGCGGCGCGTTCACAGGGGCCTCCGGCAAGCGCATCGGCAAACTGGAATACGCCGATGGCGGCACCCTGTTTCTCGATGAAATCGAAAGCATGCCGCTGGCCCAGCAGGTGAAACTGTTGCGGGTGTTGCAGGAACAGAAGCTGGAGCGGCTGGGGTCGAACCAGAGCATTCGCGTGGACTTGCGCATCGTCGCGGCGACCAAACCCGATTTGCTGGATGAGGCCCGGGCCGGGCGTTTTCGCGAGGACCTGGCGTATCGCCTGAACGTTGCCGAATTGCGCCTGCCACCGCTGCGCGATCGTCGGGAGGACATTCCGTTGTTGTTCGAGTCCTTCGCACAAAGCGCCGCTCAGCGATTGGGGCGGTCTTTTCCGCCGCTCAGTGGTGCGCAATTGAGTCACCTGCTGAGCCATGACTGGCCGGGTAATGTTCGTGAGTTGGCGAACGTCGCCGAACGGCAGGTGCTGGGGCTGGATGAACCGGTGCAAGGTATCGATCCGGGGCAGTCGCTGGCGGCGCAGCAAGAGGCGTTTGAGGCGCAGTGCCTGCGGGCCGCTTTGACCCGGCACAAGGGGGATGTGAAAGCCGTGCTGGAAGAACTGCAACTGCCGCGCCGAACCTTCAATGAAAAGATGCAGCGCCATGGTCTGACCCGGGAAATGTTCGTGCCCGACTGATCCCCGCATTGAGGCATTCCCACGCAGAGCGTGGGAACGATCCGAGCCCGAGTGAGCGGATTTCCGCTCATTCATTCCGGCTCATCGGCAAAATCCCGCTCAACCCATCTCCCCAACCCCTCTAAACCGGCCCTCTCCCCGTTGGCACAGCTCCTGCTATAGCCCTCGCAGGCTGCGTTTCTGCGCGCTCCACAAAAACAATTAAACGAAGGATCCTTCAATGGATAACTCCAACGCCCTGCCTCTTGGGTCGGCTGCCGTGCCGGCCAAAGAACGAACCACCGCCAGTCGCATCAAGTCGATCTTCAGCGGTTCCGTCGGCAACATGGTCGAGTGGTACGACTGGTACGTTTATGCCGCCTTCTCGCTGTACTTCGCCAAGACCTTCTTCCCCGCCGGTTCCACCACCGCCCAGTTGATGAACACCGCTGCGATCTTCGCCGTGGGCTTTCTGATGCGTCCGATCGGTGGCTGGCTGATGGGCCTGTACGCCGACAAGGTCGGCCGTAAAAAGGCACTGATGGCCTCGGTGTACCTGATGTGCTTTGGCTCGCTGCTGATCGCCCTCAGCCCGAACTACGAAACCATCGGCATCGGCGCGCCGATCCTGCTGGTATTCGCCCGTCTGCTGCAAGGCCTGTCGGTCGGCGGCGAGTACGGCACCTCGGCGACTTATCTGTCGGAGATGGCGACCAAGGAACGTCGCGGCTTCTTCTCCAGCTTCCAGTACGTGACCCTGATCTCCGGCCAGCTCATCGCGCTGGGCGTGTTGATCGTGCTGCAGCAGATGCTCACCACTGAGCAACTGTACGCGTGGGGCTGGCGCATCCCGTTCGCCATCGGCGCGCTGTGCGCAATCGTGGCGCTGTACCTGCGTCGTGGCATGGAAGAAACCGAATCCTTCGTGAAAAAAGAGAAATCCAAGGAAAGCGCCATGCGCACCTTGCTGCGTCATCCGAAGGAATTGCTGACCGTGGTCGGCCTGACCATGGGCGGTACGCTGGCGTTCTACACCTACACCACTTACATGCAGAAATACCTGGTGAACACCGTCGGCATGAGCATTTCCGACTCCACCACCATTTCCGCCGCCACGCTGTTCCTGTTCATGTGCCTGCAACCGATCATCGGCGGCCTGTCCGATAAAATCGGTCGTCGCCCGATCCTGATCGCCTTCGGCGTGCTGGGGACGATCTTCACCGTGCCGATCCTGATGACCCTGCACACCATCCAGACCTGGTGGGGCGCGTTCTTCCTGATCATGGCGGCGCTGATCATCGTCAGCGGCTACACCTCCATCAACGCCGTGGTGAAGGCCGAGCTGTTCCCGACCGAAATCCGCGCCCTGGGCGTCGGCCTGCCGTACGCACTGACCGTGTCGATCTTCGGCGGCACCGCCGAATACATCGCGCTGTGGTTCAAGAGCATCGGCATGGAAACCGGTTACTACTGGTATGTGACCGCGTGCATCGCGGTGTCCCTGCTGGTGTACATCACCATGAAAGACACCCAGAAACACTCGCGCATCGTCACTGACTGACCGGATTCATTCAGCCACTGCAACGGTGGCTGTTCTGGCCCCATCGCGAGCAAGCTCGCTCCCACATTGGATCGGCATACAACTGACCCTGTGGGAGCGAGCTTGCTCGCGATTGAAGTCACCTTGGTATCAGGTCAACTCGGCAACCGGCTGTTTGCCATAACGCTTCTGCGCATAAGACGCGCCCACGATCATCACCAGCAAAATCCCCGCCAGCACTGCCGACGAACCGATGGTGCCAAAGTCCAGCCCGCCCTTCTCATGGGACTTGGTCATCAAGTCGCCCAACGTCGCACCGAACGGCCGGGTCAGCACGAACGCCACCCAGAACAGCACGACGGTCGAAATCTTCGTGAAGTACTTGAGCAGCACCACCACAGCAATCGCCGAGCCGATCAGCAGCGCGCCACCGGCAAAGCCCAGGCCCGAGTCGTCCGCCAGGTAATCGCCGAGCGCGGTGCCCAGGGTGTTGGAGAACAGAATCGCCATCCAGTAGAACATCTCGCCGCGAAAGCTCTGCACCCTGGTGACGTTGAGCGAGTCGCCGCTCAGGCGCCATGCCGCGAAGATCGCCAGCAGAATCGCGATCAGGATCAGCGAACCGGTGGCGTAGCCCAGCTCCAGCGTGCGGTCCATGAAGTCCGACATGGTGGTGCCGGCGGTGCTGGTCGACAGGATCACGATCCAGTACAGCAACGGCTTGTAGGTCTTGGACATCAGCTGCGTGATCAGTGTCAGGACAAACACGCTGATCAGGATCAGCGAGCTGATGGCGTAGCCGACGTTAAGGGTCATCGACAGCAAATCCCCCGCGGTTTCCCCCAGGGTCGTCGCGCAGATTTTCATGACCCAGAAGGCCAGGGTGATTTGAGGCAGTTTGTTCATCGCGGGCAACGCTCCTGTGTGTGACGGCCGTTTTTGGCTTTATGGCCGTGGGCAGACTGGCGTTGCGCGGGTGAAAAACCGGTCGGGAATCCATGAAAAATCTGTCACACAGGCAAAAAGCGGCGATTAATCACCGGTTAATGCCCCCGCCGCATTCTGCACCTACCTGATCGATTAACCGCGCGACGCTCGCTACGAAGACGAAAGCGAATTGAATGCGTCGCCCTTAATATCAAATTAATCGATTGTTTTTAGCATTATTTTGCGCTTTTTAATCAATTTAGTTGGCGTAGCATGAATCCCATGCGAAACACATCGCCAACGAATAACGAATCTGGAGAACGACCATGAAAACCAAACTGATCCTCGCCCTGACCCTGTCCGTCCTGGCCGCCAACACCTTTGCCGCCGACGGTTCGGACAAAACCAAATCCGCCGACTTCATTTCCGGCGCCAGCGCTGCCATCGAAACCAGCCACACCGGCACCTACGCCGCTGACGGCTTCGACAAGACCAACGTCGGCAAAGCCGTTGCGGCTGATGGTTTTGACAAGACTGGCACTGCGTCCGCCATCGCTGCCGACGGTTTCGACAAAACCGGCACCGCCAACGCCATCGCTGCCGACGGTTTCGATAAAACCGGTACTGCTGCAGCTATCAGCTGATCGGCAGAATGCAGACACCAAAGCCCGGCCATTGCCGGGCTTGTTCATTTTCAAAGGTCGGCATTTGATCTTCGCGGACCGGACTTGCACTATTGGCCGCTTATAAAAGCCTTCAGGAACACCCCACCATGCCCGATGACATCCATTTCTATGAACCGGCCAACGGCCACGGCCTGCCACACGATCCGTTCAACGCCATCGTCGGCCCGCGCCCCATCGGCTGGATTTCTTCGCAGGATGCCGAGGGCCGGCTGAACCTGGCGCCCTACAGCTTTTTCAACGCGTTCAACTACATTCCGCCGATCATCGGCTTCTCCAGCGTCGGGCGCAAAGACAGCCTGAACAACATCGAGCAGACCGGTGAGTTCGTCTGGAACCTCGCCACCCGCCCGCTGGCCGAGCAGATGAACCAGAGCTGCGCGATGGTCGGGCCAGAGGTCAACGAGTTCGAACTGGCGGGGCTCACGCCGGTGGCGTCGAAGGTGATTGCCGTGCCGCGCGTGGCCGAAAGCCCGGTGTCCTTCGAATGCAAGGTCACCCAGATCATTCAGTTGCAGCGCGCCGACGGCGAGACCGTACCGAGCTGGCTGGTGCTGGGCGAAGTGGTCGCCGTGCACATCGCCAAATGGCTGTTGAAGGACGGGATCTACGACACCGCCGCCGCCGAACCGATACTGCGGGGCGGCGGACCGGCGGACTATTTCCAGCTGGGGCCGGAGGCGTTGTTCAAGATGTGGCGCCCGGGGGCGACGAAGTAAGCGCTTACCAGATCAGCTCGGCGTCGTCGGTGACGCCCTTGAGCTTGTCCAGTTCATTGATCGCGGCTTCATCGGCCGCGATGGCGCCGGGGAAAACCTGATCGTTCAGCAGTTTGTGAAAGCGCGGTGCACCGCCGTCGACCAGCGCCTTGACGGCGATTGCCGCGTGATAACCCTTGTTGCCGCCCAACTCGACGGGGACTACAGCGGAAACCGCTTCGAAGTGTTCGAACTCTTTACGTGCCATATCGCAGGTCCTGGCTCAGTCAGATAGGCCGGCCATTAAACATTCAACCGGCGAGTTTGTGTATCGGCGCAGCGCATTGGCCTACGGCCTGTGCGGCCGAGACTTCCTTGAACGTGTGGAAATCCAGGCTATTGACCACCAGGTCCTGCACCAGCTCGGCAAAGATTTCCATCGACGGGCTGCTGAAATAGGCGGTCATCGATTGCTGGTTGATCCAGAAACCGGAGACCAGCCACAACTCCGGATCACACTGCGAATGCTGCAAGGAAAAGCTCAGGCAACCGGCGGCGGCACGGGACGGCTCGATCAGCGCGCTCAGGCGCATGCCGAGTTCCGCCGAGCGCCCGGCGCGCGCTCGAACGAAGGCCATATGACTGACGGGAATCTGCTTGGACATGTTCAACCCTCCCAGGGAGTCGTGTGGCAGCCGGGGACGGGCTGCGACAGGATCAAAGGTTAAGGGTCGGGCATCGCTCGCCGTTAGTCGATTCCTGCCGTCGCGTTGCACGATCCTGCGAGACTGTCTTGCAGACCTGTAACAAGTCGTGAATTGTTGTCACTGTCCTGTCACACCGGTTTCGAGCAAGTTTTCCGGGCTTCGCCCCTTCATGTCCGGGCAGGCACGCAACGCCATGCAGGATCAGGCAAGCATTTCGCAGGATGTGTCTACCGCTCGCGCTTGCACAAACTTAAGCTCTGCTCCCATTCCATCCCTTGCCGAGGAGGCTGTGCATGACGTCGTTCGATCGTTTTCAGGCGCCGCGCGATGCCGATATGGAAGCCGACATGGAAAAGCAGCGCGCGGAACTGGCGGCCATCATTCGCCGCAACACGTCCGAAGATGGCAGTTATGCCACTGCCGTCGGTTCGCTGTTCATGTCGCGCCACACCCAATCCCATGACTTCGCTCCGGTGCTCGCGCAACCGGCGCTGTGCATCATGGCCCAGGGTCGCAAAGAGGTACGGCTGGCGGACGAGTTCTTCAATTACGACCCGTTGAATTACCTCGTGGTGTCGGTCTCGATGCCGTTGAGCGGTCGAGTCGTGAATGTCTCGCCCGAAGAGCCGATTCTCGCCGTACGCCTGGACATCGACCCGGCGGAAATCACCGCGCTGATCGCCGACGCCGGCCCGATGGGCGTGCCGACCCGTCCGACCGGGCGCGGTCTGTATGTGGAAAAGATCGACAGCGCAATGCTCGATGCGGTGCTGCGTCTGGCCCGTCTGCTCGACGCGCCGAAAGACATCGCCATGCTCGCACCGCTGATCCGCCGGGAAATTCTCTATCGCCTGTTGCGCAGTCCCCAAGGCCATCGGCTGTACGAAATCGCCATCGCCAACAGCCAGAGCCACCGCATCAGCCAGGCGATCAAATGGCTCAACGGCAACTTCGAACAGCCGCTGCGCATTGATGATCTGGCGAAGGAAGTGAACCTCAGCGTCTCGACCTTGCATCACCGCTTCAAGGCGATGACGGCGATGAGTCCGTTGCAGTATCAGAAGCAACTGCGCCTGCAAGAGGCGCGGCGCTTGATGCTGGCTGAGGGGCTGGAGGCGTCGGCGGCGGGGTATCGGGTGGGGTATGAAAGCCCTTCGCAGTTCAGCCGCGAGTACAGCCGCCTGTTCGGCGCGCCACCGTTGAGGGATCTGGCGCGCTTGCGGCTGACCGTCTGATCTGGATCAGGCGCCCAGCACCCGACACGCCTCACTCGGCAGCGTCACCGACACCGGATGCCCGATCCCCAGACCGATGCCCTGACACGGCGTGCTCAGCGCCGTGAAGGTCACCCCGGAACATTCCACCGTAGTCTCGATGGTCGCGCCGATGTCGCGCACGAACGTCACCTTGCCCAGCAGGCGATTGCCCGCCGTGGCCTGGGGCGCCGACAGTTGAAGATCTTCAGGGCGGATCAGCATTTTTACTTTCTGCCCGACCACGATGCTGCTGCAGATCGGCACTTGCAGGGCATCGCCGCCCGGCAGCACAACCTTGCCATCGCCCAGGGCCGTTGCCGGGAAGATATTGCCGGAGCCGATGAAGTCCGCGACGAATTCGTTGGCCGGATGCCGGTAGATTTCAATCGGCGTACCCACTTGCTGTACCCGATGCTCACCGAGGACTACCACGATGTCAGCTATGGTCATGGCCTCGCGCTGATCGTGGGTGACCATGATCGTGGTGATGTTCAGGCGTTGTTGCAGCTGGCGGATTTCCACCTGCATCGACTCGCGCAACTTGGCATCCAGCGCCGACAGCGGTTCGTCCAGCAGCAGGATTTTCGGGTGCGAGGCAATCGCCCGGGCAATCGCCACTCGCTGACGCTGACCGCCGGACAGTTTCGCTACCGGACGATCGATCATCGGTTGCAGCTGGATCAGCTCCAGCAATTGCACCACCCGCGCCTGTTGATCGGCCTTGCTCACGCCGCGCAGCTTCAGCGGATAGGCGATGTTCTCGCCCACGGTCATGTGCGGAAAAAGCGCCAGCGACTGAAACACCATGCCGAAGTTGCGCAGGTGCGCCGGCGTGTGGCCGATGTCCTCGCCGTCCAGGCGAATCTCGCCGCCGGTGAGGGTTTCCAGCCCGGCGATCATTCGCAGCAACGTGGTCTTGCCGCAACCCGACGGGCCGAGGAAACACACCAGTTTGCCCTCGGGCAAATGCAGGTTGACGTCTTTCACCGCGCAGGCCGAGCCGTAGTGTTTCTCGACGTTTTCCAGAATCAGACCAGACATAAAATCACCTCAAGAAATCAAAAGGACACGCCGCCTTCACCGACCAGCTTCTCCAACGCCCAGATCAGGACGAAGTCGATCAATACGATCAGCACGGCAAACGAGAACACGGTAGGGTCGAGCGATGACACGGTGCGGCTGTACATCCAGATCGGCACGGTCATGACGTCGATGGTGTAGAGGAAATAAGTCACGGTGAACTCGTTGAACGAGACGATGAACGCCAGCAGCATCCCCGCCAGAATCCCCGATTTCATCAACGGCACCACCACGTCGACGATGGCGCGCAGTGGCGAAGCGCCGAGCATCTGCGCGGCCTCTTCGACTTCGCTGCCGATGGAAAGCATGGCCGCCGTGCAGTTCTTCACCACGAACGGCAGCGCCAGAATCACGTGAGCAATTACCAGCCGCGATGTGGTCATGTGAAACGGCAGGCTGTCGAACACCAGCAGCAACGCCAGCCCAAGCACCACCATCGGGAACACCAGCGGCAGCGACATCAATTGCAGCGCCACGCCCTTGCCACGGAACTCGCAACGGGTCAGCGCGTAAGCCGCCGGCACCGCGATCAGCGTGGCGAAAATCATCGTCAGGCACGACACCAGCAAACTGGTGCCCATGGCCTGGCCGAGGCTCAGCACATCACTGGCGTCCGGCGACACAAACGTGTGCCACGCCGCCTTGTACCACTGCAGGCTGTAACTGCTTGGCGGGAAGTCGAGGTTCGACGCGCCGCTGAACGACATCACGATCATGGTCAGGATCGGCAACACGGCCAGGAACAAAATGATCCCGGAAAGGATGCCCGCAAACTTGCCGGTGTCGCCCGACAGCAGCGACTGACGCTTCTTGATCAGGGCACTCATTGCGAAGCCTCCAGCAGACGGCGACGGCGGCCGGTGATGTATTCGGACAAGGTCATGATGGCGAGCGTAGTGACGATCAGCACCACCCCGGCGGCGGAGGCGGCAGGCCAGTTCATCAGCGGAGCGATCTGGTCATGCACCATCACCGCCAGCATCGGCACGCGACGGCCACCCAGCAGAAGTGGCACCACAAAGCTGCTGGCGTTGTAGGCGAACACCAGCGTCGCGCCGGTGATGATTCCCGGCAGACTCATTGGCAACACCACCTGGCGGAACACTTGAAAGCGGCTGGCGCCGAGGGTCGCGGCGGCTTCTTCGTAGCTGCGTGCGACGCCGCGCATGGCGCTGGCAATCGGCAGCACGGCCAGCGGAAACGCAGTCTGCACCAGGCCCATCAACACGCCGTTCTGGTTGTACAGCAACATGATCGGGCGCTTGATCAGACCGAGGCCCATCAGGGTCTGGTTGAGCATGCCGCCGGGGCCGAGGATCACCAGCCAGCCGTAGCTTTGCAGCAGCAGGTTGACCAGCAACGGCAGCAGCACCGCCGCGAGGAAAATCCGTCGCACGAACGGCGAGGTCAGGCGCGCCATGGTGTACGCCACCGGGATCGCCAGGACCACGGCAATCACCGCGCTGATCAGCGCCAGACGCAAAGTCAGCAGCAACGATTTGAGGTAGTAGGGTTCGAGCAACTGCGCGTAACTGGCCAGGCTGAAACCGGACCACTCCGCGCCCTTGGTGCCGACGCTCATGCGCAGCACCAGCAGGCTGGCGGCAATCAGCACGCCGAGAAACAGCATCGACGGCGTGAGGAAAAACCACGCCCGCGCCGTCGGCGAAATACCGCGCGCCGGGCGCACGTCACCCGTGCCGACCGGTTGGGTCAGGGATTGATGTTCCATAGCAATGATCTCGTCAATGGAAAAACAACTGACAGACACTGCCTTCAAATTCACCGAGAAACCTGTGGGAGCGAGCTTGCTCGCGATAGCAATCTGTCAGTCGACACTGTCGGTGAATGTCAGTCCGCGATCGCGAGCAAGCTCGCTCCCACAGGTACTTCGGTGTTTGAAGAACCTGTGTCCATCACTCGATCAGGAAGAAAAGATTTCCGTGTAGCGACGAATCCACTGGTCATGCACGGTCGCCAGGAAAGCGTTGTCGTGCATGATCGCCTTCTCCGCAATCTGCTCCGGCGTGAGGATGAACGGGCTCTTGCGCGCTTCGGCGGAGATGATCGCCTTGGCGTTGACCGGGCCGTTGAAGATGTCTTCGGCCATCTTGCCCTGCACCAGCGGGTCGAGGGAGTGGTCGATGAAGGCATAGGCCAGATCGGTGTCGCCCGGACGGTTCTTCGGCATCACCGAGAGCATCAGGTCGGTATAGAAACCTTCCTTCATGCCGAACGTGGCGCCGAGGCCATAGTTCGGATCGCGGATCTGCTTGGGGAAGAACGCCGGGGCGTAGAGGCCGCCCATGTCCAGGGAGCCGGTGCGGAACAGCTCGGCGATCTGGTTGGGGTTTTCGCCCAGAGTCACCACGCGGTCTTTCAGCTCCGCGAGTTTCTTGAAGCCCGGTTCGATGTTGTGCTCGTCACCACCGGCCAGTTTGGCGGCGATGATGATCAGGTCCATGGCCTCGGTCCAGTTCGGCGGCGGCAGGAAAATGTTCGGCGCCAGATCGGCGTCCCACAGCGCGGCGTAACTGTCCGGCGCGGTGGTCTGGGTGCGAGTGCTGTAGACCAGACTGTTGCACCACAGCAGGTAACCGATGCCGTGACCGTTGGCCCCGGTACGGTATTTTTCCGGAACGTCGATCAGGTTGGGAATGCGGTTGAGATCGGGTTTTTCCAGCAGTCCGGCAGCGGCCAGACCTTCGGCGCCGACCCCGGCCAGAGTGATGATGTCGTACTGCGGACGATCACCGCCGGCCTTGAGTTTGGCGACCATTTCCGAGGTGCTGCCGGTACGGTCGGCAATCACTTTGGCGCCGGTCTTGGCTTCGAACGTTGCAGCGATGTTGCGCAGCGCGGCGAGGCCCGTGTCATCGGACCAGGTCAGCAGGCGCAGGGTCTTGCCGGCAAAGCGGGTGTCGCTGGCACTGGCCCGGATGAAGGGCATGCTCATGGCCGCCGCAGCCACCGAGGCCACGCCGACGGTTTTGATGAATTGACGCCTGTTCAGATCGTGCTCGCCCATTTAGGACTCCCATTATTCTTCTAAGTATGAGATTGATCGCAACCCTTGCATCTGCCTGACCGATGTTGCCCAAGCGCCCGGTTTCAAAGGGCTTGAGCGTGGTCTGCGGGTTCATCCTGAGGTCGTGCAAAACACCTGACTATCGATAAAAACTCATTGGAGCCATGACGCCGGCGCATGCCTCCTTGCGAGGCATGCGCTGACCTTTTTCGGGCATTCAGAGCGCGCGAATCACGTGCTTGATTTCCTGAAATGCCGCCAGACCCCACGGTCCCAACTCGCGACCGATGCTGCTCTGTTTGTAACCACCCCACGCGGTCTGCGGGAAGATCACCTGCGGCGCGTTGAGCCATACCAGCCCCGCCTGCAAGGCGTTGGCGACCCGATCCGCCGTCTCGGCATTGCGCGTGACGACACTGGCGACCAGACCGAACTGGCTATCGTTGGCCAAGGCAATCGCCTCGGCTTCCGAAGCGAAACTGCGCACGCAGATCACCGGGCCGAAGATCTCTTCACACCACAGCGCACTGTCGAGGGGCACTTCGGTGAAGATCGTCGGCTGCAAGAAATAGCCGCGCGGCAGATCGGCGGGGCGATTGCCGCCACAAATCAGCCTGGCCCCGGCACTCAGCCCACGGTCGATATGACCGAGCACCCGCTGGTACTGCGCCTGATTGACCAGCGCGCCCATCTCGACTTCAGGATCGAACGGATCGGCGACACGGATTTTTTCCGCGCGGGCCTTCAGACGAATCAGGAATTCGTCGGCCAGTTCATCGGCCACCAGCACCCGGCTGGTGGCCGAGCACATCTGCCCGGCGTTGAAGAAACCGCCGCCACAGGCCAGCTCCACCGCCAGGTCAAGGTCGGCATCTTCCAGAATCAGCAGCGAGGATTTGCCGCCCAGTTCCAGGCTCACACCCTTCACGGATTCAGCGGCGCGCTGCATCACTTGCACACCGACGGCGTTGCTGCCGGTGAAGGAAACCTTGGCGATGCGCGGATCCGCCGACAGCGGCGCGCCGACTGCCGGACCGGTGCCGCACACCAGGTTGAACACGCCTTTGGGCAGGCCGGATTCGGCGATGATGGTCGCCAGTTCCAGCTCCGGCAGCGGCGTGACTTCCGACGGCTTGAGCACCACGCAGCAACCGGCGGCCAGGGCCGGGGCGAGTTTCCACGCGGTGGTGACCATCGGGAAATTCCACGGCACGATCAGCCCGACCACACCGCACGGCTCGCGGCGCAGACGTGCACTGAAATCGTCGCTCGGCAGCGGCACGTCACTGTCGAGTCTGGCGTCGAGGCCTTCGGCGAGTTCGGCGTAGTACTCGAAAGTGGCGATCACGTCGTCGACATCGATTGCCGCTTCGAACTGCGGTTTGCCGTTGTTGCTCGACTGCAACTTCATCAAATGTTCGCGGCCGTTGCGCACGCCATCGGCGATGTTGCGCAGTATCGCGCCGCGCTCGGCGCCCGAGGTTTTCGACCAGTCCTTGAAGGCTTCAGTCGCCGCTGTCACCGCTTGATTGACGGCGCTTTCGTCACCGCCATTGACCGTGGTCAGCAACGCTTCGGTGGCCGGATTGATGACGCGCAGGTGTTCGCGGCCGGCGGACCATTGGCCGTTGATGTACAGGCCGTCGAGTGTCGTCGGGAAGATCATCATTGGGCCACCGCCTTCATCCATTGGGTCTGGTCGATTTCGATCAGGGTCGGGCCCTGCCGATCGCTGGCGGCGCGCAGTGCACCGCGCAGTTGTTCGGCCGAGCTGATCGCTTCTGCCGCGCAACCCAGGGCCTTGGCCACACCGATGAAGTCCGGGGTATAGATGTCCACGCCCACCGGCTCGATGGCGCGGTTGACCATGTATTTCTTGATCTCTTCGTAACCCTGGTTATTCCACAGCAGGATGATCACCGGCGTGCGCGCTTCCACGGCGCTGGCCAGTTCCGGCAGGGTGAATTGCAGACCGCCGTCGCCGATCAGACACACCACCGGCGGACGTGCGCCGTGTTCGAGGTTGCCGCCGAGCCACGCGCCAATCGCTGCCGGCAAGGCGTAACCAAGGGTGCCGTAGCCGGTGGACGAGTTGAACCAGCGGCGCGGGCGCTCCGGGTTGAAGGTGAGGTTACCGGTGTACACCGGTTGCGTGGAGTCGCCGACGAAAACTGCATTCGGCAGTTCGTGCAGCACGGTTTCGAGGAAGCGGGTCTGGGCCAGCGTCGGAGCGTCCCAGGTCGCTGCCAGGTCTTCACGCAGACGGGCGGCTCGAACCTGGCCCCAGTCGTTGCGGCGCTCGGCCAGCGGTTTGTGCGACAGCGCACTGAGCAGCGCTTGTGCGGCATTGCGCGAGTCGGCGACCAGCGCCACGTGGGGCGGGTAGTTGCGCACGGTCTGGTCGGGATCGATATCGACGCGCAGCAACTTGCCGGGAATTTCGAAGCCGCCGGCGAAGGTCACGTCATAGTCGGTTTCCGCCAGCTCGGTGCCGATTGCCAGCACCACGTCGGCATCGGCCACCAGGGCGCGGGTCGCTACCAGGCTCTGGGTCGAACCGATCAGCAGCGGATGACTGGACGGCAACATGCCTTTGGCGTTGATGGTCAGCGCCACGGGTGCGCCGAGCAGTTCGGCCAGTTCAGTGAGTTCGGCAGCCGCATCGATGGCGCCGCCACCGGCGAGGATCAGCGGACGCTGGGCGCCGGCCAGCAGTTCGGTCATGCGGTTCACGGCGGCCGGCGCAGCTCCGGCGCGGTCGATGTTGACCGGCACACTGGCCAGCAGTTCGTCGGCCTCTTCGACCAGCACGTCCAGTGGAATTTCGATGTGTACCGGACGCGGACGCCCGGCCTGGAACAGCGCAAACGCACGGGCCAGCACGCCCGGCAATTCGGACGCCGACATCAGGGTGTGGGAGAACGCCGCCACGCCGCCGACCAGTGCACTCTGGTTCGGCAGTTCATGCAACTTGCCGCGACCACCGCCTAGTTGACTGCGCGACTGCACGCTGGAGATCACCAGCATCGGAATCGAATCGGCGTACGCCTGGCCCATGGCGGTGGTGATGTTGGTCATGCCAGGACCTGTGATGATGAAGCACACACCCGGTTTGCCGCTGGTGCGGGCGTAGCCGTCGGCCATGAAGCCGGCGCCTTGTTCATGCCGGGGGGTGACGTGGTTGATGCTCGAACGGGCCAGCCCGCGATACAGCTCCACGGTATGTACACCGGGAATGCCGAACACCTGCTCGACCCCATAACCTTCGAGTAACTTGACCAGTACTTCGCCACACGTCGCCATGTCTTTGCCCTTCTTGTTCGTTGAGGCACCGGGCTTTAAAGGAACCGGTGATTGGCCTCATTGAAACGGGCGGCGTGTAGCCGCAACAATCGATAAAAGCTCATACTAGCCATGTCCTCACGTCATGGCTTGGATCCACATGAAACGACTGCCTCCCCTGCCCGCCCTGCACACGTTTCTGATCACCGCGCAGTGCTGCAACTTCACCCGGGCCGCCGAACAGTTGCACATCACCCAGGGTGCGGTGAGCCGGCAGATCGCCGGGCTGGAGGAACATCTGGGTTATGAGCTGTTCATTCGCCTGGCCCGGGGCCTGGAGCTGACGGCCGAAGGTCGCGAATGGCTGCCACGGGTGCAGCAGATCTTCAGCCTGATCGGCGACTCGGTGGAGCAGATCGGCGCCAAGCGCGAGACCCTGCAACTCAAGGCCCCGAGCTGCGTGATGCGCTGGTTGTTGCCACGGCTGTTGCAATGGCAGCGCGAACGCCCGGACGTGCCGGTGAAACTCACGGCGTCGTTGCAACACGGCGTGGACTTTCATCGCGAGCAGTTCGACGCGGCGGTGATCTACGGCACCGCGCCCCACGACTCACCCGCGACCCTGCATCTGTTCGATGAACAACTGACGCCGGTCTGTTCGCCGACGCTGCTCAACGGCGGTCCGGCCCTGCATACACCGGCAGACCTGCAACAACATCTGCTGCTGCACCCGACCCACACCGATGACGACTGGACACTCTGGCTCGAAGCCGCCGAACTGCAATTGAGCAACATCGCCAGCGGTCAGCATTTCGAAACGCTGGATCAGGCGATGTCGATGGCGTCCCACGGGACAGGGGTGGCGATCGGCGACTGGTCGTTGATCGGCGATGACTTGAACGCCGGGCGACTGGTGATGCCGTTCGATCTGAAGGTGAAGACGGGACTGGGCTATTACATCGTCGCGCCGGCGTCGGAGCCGTCGGCGAAATTGCAGGAATTGATGGGGTGGCTGGTGGAGCAGGCTCATACGCGGTGAACACCCCAATATCCTGTGGGAGATTCTATGGTTTAGGGGAAACCCTCAACTTGCTTTCGGCTGGTATTCGCTCTGCCCCTTTAGTAGTGCGAATACGACCCGAGCAAGTTTAC